>NZ_JBGLRC010000002.1:0-320458 GCF_041402345.1 Aeromonas sp. S11(2024)
CACACTATGCCCCCCTGCATTCCCCCTGAATGCGAGCCGTTCGATCACCCAGGTTTTTGGCACAAACTCTGGGCCTTTGCCAAACGTGCCGGTCGGCCCTTTATCGAGACCTGCTTGTTGCTCTACTACACCAGCCAGAAGGATGATCTGCCGCTTTGGGCCAAACTGCTGATCTATAGTGCGCTGGCCTACTTTATATCGCCCATTGATGCGATCCCGGATGTGTTGCCGATGGGACTCGCCGATGACATCGCGGTACTGAGTGCAGCTCTCGCCAGCATTACCGCCTTTATTGATGAACAGATCCGTGCCCGTGTGGCCAGAAAAATGCGCGAGCTGTTCGGCCAAAATTAACCCCCACAAGGAGTACACCATGACCATTCCCTTTTTCCGGGACGGCTTTGCCATGCCCGTTGCACAAGCATTGCTGGTTCTGCTCGACCAAGAAGTCGCTAAAACCGAGCTCAATATTGAGCGCTTAACCCAACTGACTTTCAACTTTCGTAACCCCGGCTACAGCGCCGAACAAGGCGGTGTGCACCCAGTCGAGATCCGCCTGATCCGTGGGCTCGATGGCTGGCTGTTCGATTACGTCACCGACTTCAGCTATCTGGGGCAGAGCCAAAACGCTGAGCTCTGCAAGGAACTCGATTTCAACTTCCTTGATGGGGAACACACCATGTTGGGCTGGGGATCGTTGCGACTGGCCGAAGCGCGGGAGTTGTTCGATATCTGGCAAAGCAACTTCATTGCCTACTGCCGGTTGGAATGCTTCAGCGTCACGGTCGCAGGAGATTAGGAGGATACAATGAGCCAAGAATTAGCGCTTTCCCACTACTCCCGTCAGTGGCTGGGACACATCGCGGCGAGCGCCAAGTTAACCCCCACCCACATTGGTCAGCGTTGGCTGCTAAACCTGACACCGGATCGCCCACATACCCGCACAGTCACCTTACAAGTGCGCTGGTCTGGGGCGCAGTGGCAGTTGCTCACCCTCACCAATGCGGAGGACTCGCACACCATGAACCAACCTAGAGATGAGATCTGCATCGACCCCAAACGCAGTTGCTTCTGGCATTGTAAAGCAGGGCCAGTGCCGCTCACCGAGCAACCCCGCGTACTGGCAAGCTTCTTGGCTGACCTACAGCGCATCTGCATCCACCGCGGCTATGCCGTGGAAAGTGACCCCATCCCGGACAAGGAGAGCGAAGATGATTAACGCCGTGATCGCCATCGAGCTGGAGGGTTATCTTGAGCACGATGGTCAGATTGAAGTGGTGCATGACAAAGGCCAGCCAGTGGACGGTTATGCCCTCTACCTGCGCTATGAAAACGAACAGGGCAATGCACTGGCTCAATGGCTGTGCGACCACCCGGATCACCGCTGGCTAACCCAGCTAGGCACCCTACTAGCCACCAGTTACCACATTCCGCTGCACGACTACACCCCGCACACACTGGCGGCCTGAACACTGCCAACCAAGCCTGTGGTCACACTCCATTCAGTAACCCATTAACCAAATAGCTCGCCTACCCTGCCGCATCCAACGCGGTGGGGCGATGGTGTATGGAGCCTAATCATGTTGCATCACAAACTGATCGCTGGGGAGCTCCCCGGCACCTATCTCGTCACTGAGTTGATTAACGAAGAGGAGCTGTTGACTATCGCCAACCAGATCGCCCGTCAGAAACTGGCCAAGGGAGAAGCTATTACCGACAAACACTTGGCACAGCATGCACTACAAACCCTGTTGCAGAGCAGAGAGCATGAAGTATTTGCCATGCTGTTCTTGGACAACCAGCATCGGATCTTGGCATATGAGGAGCTGTTTCGCGGTACGCTAAGCAGTGCCTCCGTCTACCCACGGGAAGTAGTTAAACGTGCGTTGGCGCTCAATGCTGCAGCTCTGATGCTGGTGCATAACCACCCCTCCGGCCCCCCGGAACCCAGTAGAGCGGATATCGAGATCACCCAAAGATTGCAAAGCGCCTTGGCACTGGTGGATATCCGCACCCTGGATCATCTAGTTGTGGGCGGCGAAGGCATCGTGTCGCTGGCAGAGAGAGGGGTACTTGCCTAACGAATAAGGGCTCAGCCAAGCTATCCTTCGGCCTTGCTGAACCCTTTTCTTTTTATTTTTTCAGGTGAGGCGCACCAATGATCCTAGATTGGCCCTTTGAATATCCAGATCCTATCTAACCACATCACCGCCTCACATCCATTATTAATCCACGCGCCCGCGGAGGGGCGCGACACTTAACCCCAGTGAGGCGACAAGCCTTGCCCTGTTTCAATCCACGCGCCCGCAGAGGGCGCGACGGCGATACGCTTCAATTTGGGCGAACAAGTCTTGTTTCAATCCACGCGCCCGCGGGGGCGCGACGGGTGTTTGCAGGGACAAACCACCAGCTGTCGGGGTTTCAATCCACACGCCATCAGAGATGACTCGACCGGAACCCTTGCGTGGGTCGATGAAGACCACTTTGTTTCAATCCACACGCCCGAGGAGGGCGCGACGAGTAGTTATGCCGTGGATCACGCTGGAAGAGGTGTTTCAATCCACGCGCCAGTGGGGGGCACGACATGCGCGAGGAGGTCTATCTGCGGGCCGCTATCACGTTTCAATCCACGCGCCCGCGAGGGGCGCGACAAGGCCGTGAGGCCGCTGCCAAAGAGCTGGCAAAGTTTCAATCCACGCACCCGCGGGGGCGCGACGGGTGTTTGCAGGGACAAACCACCAGCTGTCGGGGTTTCAATCCACACGCCCGCGGAGGGCGCGACGATCCACTTAGGTGATACTGCTCGATGGACTGTTGTTTCAATCCACGCGCCCGCAGGGGGCGCGACCGCCGATGGGCACCGGCTATCATCTGCACCTGGTGTTTCAATCCACGCGCCCGCAGGGGGCGCGACGGCTGTGGTGCGCGATCGCACGCTGGGCAGTATGTGTTTCAATCCACGCGCCCGTGGGGGGCGCGACTTCCTTAACTGCTGGTTCAAGCACATTCTTGGAGTTTCAATCCACGCGCCCGCGGGGGGCGCGACAATCACCTCGGGATCAAGGCCGACAATCATGGATAGTTTCAATCCACGCGCCCGCAGGGGGCGCGACTGCTGATCCTGACTTCTCAGGAAGGTGCCAAGCTGTTTCAATCCACGCGCCCGCGGAGGGCGCGACTGGCAAACGGCATCACCTTTGACCAGGCCCCGAGTGTTTCAATCCACGCGCCCGCGGGGGGCGCGACTGGCAAACGGCATCACCTTTGACCAGGCCCCTAGTGTTTCAATCCACGCGCCCGCGGGGGGCGCGATCCGGTGGGATGCTCGAAACCACGCATTGGGTTATGTTTCAATCCACGCGCCCGCGGGGGGCGCGACGCTCCAACTGGCGGCCAAGCAAGTCAATCTCCTTGTTTCAATCCACGCACCCGCGAGGGGCGCGACACCCGACATCCTGTTCAATGGTCAGCCAATCGAAGTTTCAATCCACGCGCCCACAGGGGGCGCGACCACTTGGCAACCTTGCCGCTAATTTTTTAGGCGGTTTCAATCCACGCGCCCGCAGGGGGGCGCGACAACGAAACCCACGTGGCCGCCGCCGTCACGGCTGTTTCAATCCACGCGCCCGCAGGGGGCGCGACAAGCTCAGGCCGTCAAAATTGCCAGCCATATGCTGTTTCAATCCACGCGCCCGCAGGGGGCGCGACTTGGTAAGGCCCTTGACGACTTCGGGGATGAGCTCGTTTCAATCCACGCGCCCGCAGGGGGCGCGACTTGACCTTGTTAACAAGTACCAATCTCCGAAGTCAGTTTCAATCCACGCGCCCGCAGGGGGCGCGACTTGACCTTGTTAACAAGTACCAATCTCCGAAGTCAGTTTCAATCCACGCGCCCGCAGGGGGCGCGACGGCGAGATTGATGCCGTTTATGCGGATGTGATCGAGTTTCAATCCACGCGCCCGCAGGGGGCGCGACCTGCAGATCGAGTACGTGGACAACTCCTATGCGGGTGTTTCAATCCACGCGCCCGCAGGGGGCGCGACGCAAGATATCCCTCCCGGGCGGCCTGCTCATCGCTGTTTCAATCCACGCGCCCGCAGGGGGCGCGACGCCCTGATGACCATGCCGCCGTAGCAGAGACGATGGTTTCAATCCACGCGCCCGCAGGGGGCGCGACGAAGTCGAGCAGCGAGCTGGTATCTACTGCCGAGTTTCAATCCACGCGCCCGCAGGGGGCGCGACAGGGGGAAACATGACACCAGCTCGCCGTAACCGCGTTTCAATCCACGCGCCCGCAGGGGGCGCGACCACCTGAAACATTCGGATTCCGTCAGGTGGCTAAGTTTCAATCCACGCGCCCGCAGGGGGCGCGACGGCCGATATTAACAAGATGGGCGTTAAAAACGGGTTTCAATCCACGCGCCCGCAGGGGGCGCGACGGGGTGGCCCGTGGGGTAGGGTGGGCATAGCAGCAGTTTCAATCCACGCGCCCGCAGGGGGCGCGACCCAGCACAACTGGTGGCCCAACAAATCATCCCGGTTTCAATCCACGCGCCCGCAGGGGGCGCGACCTTTCATCACCGGCTATCTGCGCAGCAATGGGCTGTTTCAATCCACGCGCCCGCAGGGGGCGCGACCGTCTTCTTGCAAAGACAGAAACCGCCTATCGGAAAACGGTATTCTGCGCCAACCCATGTCAGTTGGATCACAGATAGACGATCCCGAAAGGCTGCCTTTCAATATATCGCTATTTATCAATTAGTTAAAAAATTGCCAATCTTCCGGATTTTTAATGAGCACTAGCGGTTGGCGTTCAGATAATCAGGTCACTCTTGAAGATATCGAGGGCGGGTTTGGCGCCATGATGCTCCACCTTGCTGCGCCATTCCTTTCCGAGACGATAAAAACGCAGGCTATCGACATCCGGATCATAGGTCTTTAACAGTTGATCCCGAAACCGCACCCACTGATCTGGTTCCACTTCGCATTCAAACACCGAGTACTGTACGCGCACACCGTAGTCCAGACAGATTTTTGCCAGATGGCGCAGACGCCGAGGCCCGTCAGGATCTTCCAGAGAAACATCGTAGGTCACCAATATCATCATGGCTGTACTACCTCACCGATGAACATAGGGCGGATATTCCGCCAAATCACCGCGCAGATGTTGCGCAAGCAACATGGCCTGCACATGCGGCAGCAGGCCGACGGCTACTTTTTCACCCAAGAACGGATGGGTAACTTCTTCCTGCTTTCTGGCTTGCCAGCTCTGTAACAACAACCGCCGGGTATCTTCCTTCATAGCGACTCCGCCCAGCATATCGGTTGTAAAATCGCCCACCTTGACCTGCTGACGATTGATCAGGGTCAACACCAATCGATCCACTATCGGCGCCCGAAACTCCTCCAGCAAGTCCAACGCCAGGCTATCCCTTCCCGGCCGTTCTTCGTGCAAGAACCCCACTTGTGGATCCAGACCCACGCCCTGCAGCGCGCCACTGATCTCTTTCGAAAGCACGGAATACATAAATGACAACATGGCATTGACGGGATCCTTGGGGGGACGCCGAGTCCGGCCATCAAAAATGAACCCCGTTTGCGAGTTGATCAGCTGACTGAATACCCCGAAATAATGACGGGCCGCTTCCCCTTCAAAACCAAGGATCCGCGCCGGATCGCTCTGGCTTTTCAACTCGACCACGATCTGCCGTAACCGATGCGCCGCTGCAGAGACATCCGGATTTGAACCATATGTTCGAAGATGCCGTTGCAGCACTCCCCGCGAGGAGTGCACCTTTGCCACGACAATGTTGCGGGCAATATGGTTTTCACGACTATCCACGCAATCCGCGCGGCGAAACTGGGCGCGCCGCAGCAAGACATTCCCGGTTTGTTTGCCCACCACCCGGGCCTGAAAACGGCCAAAGGCATCGTAAAACGCCAGCTGTGTGCCGTTTTCACCACAAAAGCCCATTAACTGCGGCGACACCAGTACATTGCCAAAGCAAAAGATGTTACCCACCGAATGAATGGGTATCTGCAACAATTTTTTGCGTTGCCCCTCGACCGTCTGCTCCACCAGCAGCGTTTCCCGCTCCTTGTGCAGATAGGCGCCATCGCGAGTGATATAGAGGCTGTTTTGCAATTTTTTCACTCGGCGCCCTCCTGCATTGAGAATAGATCCGCTACGTAAGCCACTGAGCGATCCCTTGCCTGATATTCCGGCTGACACCACTCCCACAATGAACAGGCCTGGCAATGCTTGCCCGGCTTCACATGTGGGATCTCACCTGATTTCAGCAATAAGGCGACCTGCGCGATGACCTGCTGCGTCCGCTCCCGCAGTACCGCATCCAGCACCACTTCTGTCCGACGCCGTATCTGCCAGTACCAGAGCGCCCCCCGCTGTATAGACTGGCCGGTCATCTCCTCCAGACACAGCGCCTGGGCACACAACTGGATAGCATCGGCATCATGGCTCTTGGGTTTGCCACGCTTGTATTCCACAGGTAGCAGCTCCCCGCTGACCAGATCCTTTTCCAGCAGATCAAGCTTGCCGGTCAGACCAAGACGGAGGGCACTGACCAGTACCCCACGCTCATAACGCACGCCCTTGCGCGTCTCCGGCTCACCCTGATCCACACGCTGATGCAGCAATAGCCCCTGCGCTGTCAGCCAGTTTTCAGCCCAGACTTGACCGTTATGAATCAGGGCACATTGCCTTGGGCAAAACGCATAGTGCTGCAAAGCAGAAAGTGGGATCAGGCGGGGATCGTCCATTGTTTTCACCAAGTGACATCATCTGAGGCAATGACAATCAAAAGCCTTCGATAATTTCCGGTACCAAACCGTCAAGGGATTCGACTGATATTGTCCCATCGGCATTCACAACCAGAGATCGATGTACTTTAGCCGATGAGTATTGACCGGCTTTACAATTGTGTTTCCACCAAATCACCTTGACGACTTCCATGCTGCCCTCTGGCCGTGCAGATGATGCATCGTTCTCGAAAAGCCGGGGCAGCACAGACTTGAAGATGTCAGCATCCGCATCACTGAAGCCGGTTTTTTCGGCCAATTGAGGGTTGATACTGCCATAGCACTCATAAATGCTCATGCCATCAACGCGATGCTTCATCCCCATTGTGTCAGAACCACGCTTACTGCCATCACCTTCACCATTCACACTCTTGGTGATCTGGGTGCTGGTGATACTGACCGGCTCCTTACTGAAAGCCGACTGCACCGTCACCGGGCCCCGGACTGGTATAGAAACACCGCTGGCGTCAGCGTCTTTGCCAAAGGCAAAAACCTGACCGAAGGCGCGGACATCGAACCACTTGGCACAAGCCTTCTTGGCTGCATCGTCCTTCTTGGTTTTCTTCGGGTTCCAGTTGTCTTTACCCAAGCCATTCAGACTGGACTCGGCACGATTACGCAGACTGGTTTCGTCATCCGTTTTGCGATCATCCGATTGCACAAAGATGGATTGACCTGCCTCTTGCAGCCGATCACGCAACTTGCGTTTGATACAAACATCGGTGATCTCACCAAAGCCACCGTAATCGGTGCGCGGGCGATTGCCATTGAGCGGATCACCATTGGGATTGGCATTCTTCACGCGCAGAACCAGAGCGTAGTCGATCTTGTTTTGTAATGTGCTCATAGGTGGCTCCTTAGCCGGCTACGGTTTCTTCGGTGGATTGTTCTTCGGCACTAGCGGCATCGCCAGAGCGCAGCGCTTGCCGCTGGCAGTGATACCCCAGGAGAAATTCGCCAGTAAGTTGCGAGTCTTTGGTGAAGTCCTCACTCTGGAAAAGCCCCATTACTTCATCCAGCAATTTTTCCATGGCATACAAGAAACCCGCCCTTTGGGTGCGCAAACGGGTCTTGTAGGATGAAAGTGACAGCTCTATCGTTTTCCATGTGGAATAGGGCCGGTCAGCAAAGCGCTGCATCAACCGCGCAGCCATGGTGTCACGCTTTTCACCAGCTACGAACAGCGCCCGGCTTTCAATATTTTCGGCCACAGCCAACAGGCGACCATAGAGATAATCGCGGGTAATTCGGTCTTGCTCTAGTGCCATTTGGTAATTCCTTTGTTTGTTATGCCCCCTGAAAAGCGCACAGGCGATACCCAAGCACTTTTCCCATTCCCAATGCTCTTTGAAACCAACCCGATTGCTGGCACGTCGTGTTGTCGTCTCAACGAGATCCCGCGGCAGTTGCGAACCATCAATAATGCAAGGTAACAGTCTCTCGACAGTGGCTTTGCTCAGCTTGTCATCCAGCCTGCGACCATAAGCCGCTTCGGCAATATCTCGTGGCGCGGGCGCGCCTATGAACTTCCTGTCCTTACCGAAATACTGTGGCCATGCGCTATTTGCATGCCAAGCCTCGATACGATTCAGGAATTCAGAGCCTTTCAACTCGCGGTAGAAGGTGATACCCATGCGTCCAGGTGTCGCTGAGTCAATGCCCATGACAACGATATCGGTACTGGGCTCAAGCTTGGTGCCGTAGCCTGCTATTGCGCGTTTAAGCCGCAGAGCAAACGACTGGGCTGTGTCGGCATGGCCAGTGGCCATTGAGGTTTCGACAGGCTCAATACCGAAAAGATCCAGAGTGCTGGCAAAAGGATCTGGTACAGGCTGCCCCGTCACGGCCCAGCTCACAATCACTTGCTCGCTATTGCGCGAACCTTGTCGTGGGATCAGCCAGCGCAACGCGTTGTGTGCTTTTTGTGTGACCTCAAATCCCACCGAAACGGCCTCATCAGCGCCGAGAAATCTGCCCCTAAATGTGTAGCCAGCCGTGTCGTTTGATGAAATCAGCTTGGCCTTGTCACCGCCATGCCTGAGTTTTGCGGGGTGCTGAACGGCCAGTGCCATTTCAGTACCGGCTGCCATGCAGTATCCCCGCATGCTCTGCGTACTTTGGTAATGCTTGACCCAAGCAGAGATCAGTTCCGCATCTTCCCATGTGGCCGACACAGGATTGCCGATTTCTTCGACGCACCAGCGAACAAAAGCATCTTCAGGCGTTTGTGTCGCCTGGATCACTTTAAAAATGGCAGGGGCAGCATCTTTGTCACCCTGCCAAGATTTCATCAGCATGCCATCAGAATGGATCGGAAGAACTCCTGCTGAAACCAGATCAGAAACCAAGGTTCCGCGTTCCAAATACTTAAGAACTGCTTTTAGCTTGGGATGGGAATATGGCGATTCTGCCCATGCCCGCAAATCCTTTAAGAGCGAAACGTGTGGCTCATCCGGTTTGGCTGCGAATCCGGAAGTGACCTTCCCGCCGAACCGTAGAAAATCCCCGGCGACATATTGCAGTTTGTCCGCGAAAGGGTGATTGACTGGCTTGGATCCAGCACGCCCACCAGACGACTCAGTACAAGGAATCATCGTGGTCGCAGCTCCCTTGTCTATAACAGATGCCCTTCTGAAAACGCCGTCTTGATCCAGGACAACTTCGATTTGCACCTGTTGTGTGGTATGACAAATCGGCATCAAAGGTTCAGCACCCTCCGGCTCCCTACCTACGCAAGCATCGTAAGTTTCATACAGCTTCTGAATCCAGCTCATGCCTGCTTCTCCAGTTCAACCCATTCCTCATCTGCCGCACGCACTGTTTCACTCAACCCAAAAGTCTTCACGCTCATCGCCCGCACGCGCTTTCTAACGGAACATTGCTCAGGCCGGTCGAAGCGGATCACGCCGTCACGCATCACGATACGGGCGAAGCGCGCATGGAGCGCATCACCACCGACTTCGTCGGGGTAGTCGAAACCATGAAACATCAGGCCCAGCGCCAACTCGCCAGCACTATCTAGTTCACTGGCTCCCGATCCAAATTCACAGGGTTCGACATAGCCCTGGCAGTCACGAGTGCCAAGGAAAATATCCTGCCGACCGCCGCGCTCCAGCATGCGTCGGGCGATGTTGTGGTGCTTGTGCTCGTTGCGGTCGGCTTCGAGTTCAGGGCGCGCTGTATTCCATTCGAAATGGGCGCGAACTTGATACTCCACATCGGCCAAAAAGGTGTAGATCGCCAGCGTATTCCCGCCACTGTACTCCTGCGGCTTAGTGCCCTTGGTCTGGGTGCGGATGCGCTTCATCACGCGCACTTCGTCGATGACCCAGACCAGCGTCGGCTTCCAGTAGATGGATTTACAGATGCCTTTCAGTGCTTCATACGTCGGCACCTGGTACGAAAACTTCTCGCCACCTACCTTGGTGAGTGGATCGGTGAACAGGGCATAACGCCCCCACACCCTGAATTCAATGCTGTTGCGATGCTCAGTCGACATAAAGCGCCTCCATCGTGGATACGGGTTCGGTTGAGATCCCGAACTGTGGGCTGTAATAACGAGGATCGAGGGTCAGGATACGAGCCTGTTTGTTGGGGTCGGCCGAATGAACGGCCCCAGCCTTCACGAGTTGCTCAAACACGTTGGGGAAGACGTTGACCGTAAATTGCTGAGCGCGGCGTAGCAGCGGCACATCCAATTCCACGTCAAAAGAGGCATGCAACTTCGCGATGATATCTATACCTTCCGGGCCATAGGGCACAACGACTCCTTGCGTTGGAGCGTCGATGGCCTTAAAGGCTTTGGCTGCCGCCATGAAAGACTGATTCAGCATACGCTCAGGCGTTTTTCCGTATTTGCGACGGCAGTCGGCATCGGCTCCCGAGTTTTCAGCCAACAGGTTAGCGATGGAGTCATCACGCCCCAGTGCAGAGGCCGAGACACTGTAGTCCATTTCTTTCTGACGCTCGAAAAAGTAGTACTGATAGAAGTCGCTCAGTGCCGCAGGCCCGAACAGGTTGTCGGCGTAACGTGCGGGGACAACGGCATAGTCATCCAGCAGCCGCAATGCGACGTCGCGCCCCTTGGCAATGTCCGGCAACCAGGTCAGTTTTTCGTCTTCGGGTCGAGGGTTGACGATATGGACAATGCCTGGCTCTGGCCGACCATTTCGATTGCAGCGGCCGGCCGCTTGCGCAATAGAATCCAGACCTGCGAGATAGCGGATGACCACACCAAAATCGACATCCACGCCCGCCTCGATCAGTTGCGTGCTGACGCACAGGGTCGGTAAGCCTTCCGCCAGACGAGCCCGAACGTTGGCAAGCTCATCCTTACGATGGGCCGGGCACATATCGGTGCTGAGATGGAAAGCCTGTCCCTGCTCTAGCTGCGTGTGGCAGAGCTCGAAGACTTCTTGCGCGGCACGCTTGGTATTAACGATGACAAGGCTGCTGCCTGCACGCCTCAGCTCATCCAGCGCGAGCTGTGCTACCTCAACCACGCTCCAGCCACCCGGTTTACGTTGGTCGCGCACATCGACGCGCTTCAGATCGGCAAAGAGCTTGTGCACATCCGGCATGATTTCGTGCTGTGCCGCCAGCCGGATCGCACCTTTTTCCACAGCCACCTTGTGAAGCAATGGTTGCGTGGCGGTGCAAAGCACAACGGTGCTATTGCACTGTTCGGTAAGAAAGTTGATGGCGTTATTGAATAGGTGGGTGCATTTGATGGGCAGGGTCTGCACTTCATCGAAGATCAGCACTGTATTGGCGAGCTGGTGCATGCGCCGGGCGCCACGGGTTCCTGCCCCGAACAAGGCCTCCAGAAGTTGCACCATGGTGGTGTAAACCACGGGGGCGTCCCAGTTCTCACACAGGATCTTCTCGCGCCAAGTCTGTTGCTCAGGCGTGACGCTGCTGTGATGTTCCAGCACTATTTTCCCGTGATCTTCCGGTGCATCTGCAGGTTCAAGGATGTCACGAACGACTTGCGCATTCTGCTCGATGATCGATGTGAAGGGGATAACATAGATGATCCGATCAAGCTTGCGCTGTTGTGCGTGATGGAGCGCAAAACGCAGGCTGGCTAGCGTTTTGCCACCACCCGTTGGAACGGTCAGCGTATAGGTACCGCCGGGCCGTGTTGCGGCATCAAGGCAGTGCTGCGAAATGTCCCTGCGCAAATGGTCGATAGGCCGTGTGGGTAACATGGCCGAGAGCTTGCGTTCCAACCGAGTAATCAACGCTGGCCATTTGGCGTAGTCGCCGTTCGGACGGAACAGTTTGACTCGCTGGTGTTCGAAATCGGCGGTGTCTATCCGGTCTGCGTCGATCAGGCAACTGAACAGGTAGCGCACTGCCAGCCCGATTTGTTGGTGGGCGTTTCGGAGCTTCCCTTTGTGGGGCTCACGGTTTTTGGCAAAGATGTTGCCGATGCTGTTGCGCAGTTCTGTAAACAGTTCGGGCATACCCAGCAGTTCATCGATCCGCGCCATGATCTCGGTATCAGCGGCGCGACACACTTCATCCAGGTGTGTCTTGTCCTTAGCCTTGTTCATTCGACGGGAGAAGTTGTCTTCACCTTCCACATCCAAGCAATCAATCAGGCCGGAGTGATGCGATGCCACGCAAAGGGCAAGTACTTGAGCAAAGAGGGACTCCAGCCCCCCCCTTTCGGACAAAGCTCGCCAAATGTACTGCGCTCCTGCGCTAGAGTGATCTACTTTGCCACGCTGGGCATCAGCATCCACATAGTCATCTTCGTCACAATTCACTAGACCAAGTGCGGATTGGATATAATCCTGAAACTCTTGGCTGTACTTGCCAATGTCATGCAATAACCCAATCAACTCACCTGCCAGAGCAATATTCAACTTCCCGGCAAATCCGGCAGCTAGTAACCCCACGCTCCACAGATGTTCACCGACCAAATGCGTTGTATTGTCACGCTTTCGGTAATGAGCCATCGCTGGTTTAACAGTCAGAGGATCCATTGACTGCCTCTTGTTAAAAAGGGATTGCTCGCTATGCATGGGATCCTCATGATCTACAAATAACTACTCGTTGCTGAAGCTGTTGATTAAAAAGAACAAGTTTCTAGTGAGGCCATCATACAGAGTATTCATTACATCCTAAACGGGTGTATAAATGCACATGTCGCATTTTGGAGCACATATGCCCGCCAACGAACTCACCTGGGATCAAACCCTGCGCTTTCGCCTGTTGGAGATCGTGTTGCAATGGGAAGGACGGCTGACCACCAATCACCTGACAACCGCCTTCAATATCGGCCGCCAGCAAGCCTCGCGAGACATCAATCGCTATATGAGTGACTACGCCCCTGAAGGGCTGGCCTATGACCGACGCCTGAAAGGGTACAAACCTACCGCGCAATTTGTGCCCCGCTTTAGTGAAGGCAAGGTGGACGAATACCTGATGCTGTTGCACCGTGAAAAGCAGCACCAACGCCAACATGAGGCGGGGCTGTTGACCCTGCCGCTGATGGATTTGCGCTACGGCCATATCGAGATCCTGGATGTGCCCAACCGCCATATCGACCCCAAGATTGTGCGGGGTCTGGTGCAAGCGGCTCGCGGTCAGTTGCGGGTCGATGTCGATTACGTATCCCTCAGCTCAGAGGAGCAGAGCGGCCGCAATATCGTGCCCCATACCTTGGTCTATGACGGGATCCGCTGGCACGTTCGCGCTTACTGCGAGAAGAAAGGGGTGTATCTGGATTTTGTGATGAGCCGGTTTCGTGGGGAACCTGAGCTACTGGATACCTCCCCTCACGGCCGGGATCAGGATCTTGAGTGGAACACCCAGGTCACTGCGGTGGTAATACCCAACCCAACCCTCAGCGCAGGTCAACAGGCCATCATTGCCAGTGACTATGCCATGCCAGATGGCAAGCTGCTGCTCAACCAGCGCATCCCTTTGATGCATTACGCGCTGGAGCGCATGCAAGTGAGCTATAACGGCGATCACGAACAGCATCCGCTGCTCTACCCGCTGGTGCTGGCAAACCGGGACGAGTTGGTAGCCAAGGGCTGCATCTTCAAGCTCCGAAGCCCGGATTTGCGCGAGAGTTAAGGGACTTAAGGTGTTCCCAGAATAAAAACATGGCTACAGGAAGGCTAGCCCCGTTTGTATCTACTTACTTGCTCAAGAAAGTAGCTGCCCGGCTCACCCTTATGCTGGCTTGCTTCGCTTTCTGCGCTGGCCAAGTAACCGTTGCGCTCCTTCCATACCGCATATGCGGCGCCCTTCTCGACCTCGACCCGTTCTTGCTGCTCTTTCGGTAGGGCACACAGATTGTGACTCATACTGACCTATTTGTTATTTGTTGGCGACATGGTACGCCATCACTGGCATGCGGGACTTGCGCTGGTTCAAAGGTGGTGCGCTATAATGCCTGTATATAAATACAGGCGTTGTTACCATGAAGCTGTTAACCCCAGACCCATCACCCGCCGATGTGACCATCCCGCTGTTCTTGCACCGCGCCTCTTGCGGCTTTCCCAGCCCAGCCAGCGACTATCTGGAAGGGAAGTTGGACCTCAACACCCACTGCGTGGCGCACCCTGCAGCAACCTTCTATCTGCGTGCCGAGGGGGAGAGCATGACCGGGGTCGGCATCTTTCCCGGTGACTTGCTGGTGGTCGATAAGAGCCTCACCCCGCGCCATGGTGATGTGGTGATTGCACTGCTCGATGGCGGCTTCACGGTCAAGACCTTGCAGCTCAAGCCGAGGCTGCGGCTGTTACCAGCCAATCCGGCGTTCGCGCCTATCGACCCTTGCATGAGCCTCTCCCTGGAGCTATTCGGGGTGGTCACCCATGTGATTGGCAATCTGAGGCAACGTGATGGCCATAGCGCTCGTTGATGTAAACAACTTCTACGCCAGCTGTGAGCGGCTGTTTCGCCCTGAGCTGCGTGGCCGCCCGATCGTGGTGCTCTCCAACAACGATGGGTGTGTGGTGTCGCGCAGCCCCGAGGCCAAGGCGATGGGCATCAAGATGGCCGGGCCCTACTTCAAGATCCGCGAGCAGTTGGAGGCGCATGGCGGTGTGGCGTTCAGCTCCAACTACGCGCTCTATGGAGATATGTCTGGCAGGGTGATGAGCACGTTGGAGACAATGGCCCCCGAGCTGGAGGTCTACTCCATCGATGAAGCATTCCTGTCACTGTCGGAGTCGTTTGCCGGGGACCTGACGGCCTATGGACAACAGATCCGGCAGCGAGTGTGGCAGTGGACCGGCCTAACGGTAGGGGTTGGGATCGGCCCCACCAAGACCCTCGCCAAGCTGGCCAACTATGCAGCCAAGAAGTGGCCTGCCACGGGCGGCGTCGTGGACTTGCGTGACGAGCTGCGCCGTGCCCGGCTGATGGCTATCACCCCGGTGGACGAGGTGTGGGGCATAGGACGGCGCTTGGGAGCCAAGTTGGTGGCACAAGGCATCAACACCGTGGCTGACCTGGTGGTTAGCGACGCCAAAGGGTTACGCGCCCAATACGGCGTGGTGGTCGAGCGGATCGTACAGGAGCAGCGTGGCCTGCCTTGCGCAGAGCTGACCGTTGAACCGGCGGCGAAGCAGCAGATCCTCTCGAGCCGTTCCTTTGGTGAGCGCGTGACTGACCGTGGAGAAATGGCCCAAGCGTTGTCAGGCTTTATGGCTCGTGCAGCCGAGAAGCTGCGGGCCGAGGGGATGTGTTGCCAGCGGGTGCACCTGTTCGTGCGAACCAGCCCCTTTGATGAACGAGCCCCTTACTACCGTGAGCAGGCGGGCATCCGGCTGGTCTGCCCTAGCGATGATACCCGGTTGCTGCTGCAGCAAGTGAACGTGCTGCTACCGCAGATTTGGCGCGACGGTTACCGTTATCAGAAGGGGGGCGTCATGCTGAGTGAGTTCACCCCCAAGGGGCAGCAACAGGCCGACCTGTTTGCCCCATCTTCCGCTCAATCGGACGCGCTGATGGCAGTGATGGACCAGATCAAAGCCAAGGGATTGGGGCGCGTAGGCTTTGCCAGCCAAGGCACGGGGTCGCCTGAGTGGATGATGCGACAAGAGCACCGGAGCCCCTGCTACACCACCCGCTGGGAAGACCTGCCGGTGGCGAGGTAGTCCTGAGTCGGTTAGTTGCGGGGCTGGATGGTTTACGCGTCAGGATCCAGTACCTCCCAACGTCCGCTCTTACGCGGCCCAACAAAACGTAATCGCCCTTCTTTGACCAGCATGGCAACAGCTCTCTCCACTACACTTCATCTGCTATTGCATATGTGCTGAACTAGTTGCTCAAATTTGATGAAGTACTACTGGCTGTGATGTATGAGCGCTTCAGGAGCATAGGTAAAATGAAAGAGCCTCGCAGAAGAGGGAAAGGTGGGAAACCATGCTTTTTGCAGTGAGATCAAGACGGTAGGATAGCGCATACTTATAACATATGCGTCCCCCCCCCCTTGAAATACAGAACCCGCGATATGGTGCGTCGCAGGTTCTGAGTAGCTAGAAGTTAGATAAGAATGTTAAATCCACCTCGGGACTCAAAAGACTCCATTTCAGCTCAGAGTATGTGTGCGGAGGCGGTGTTAGTGGTGCCGCTCGGTACCAGAGCACCGGAGACCATCACAACCACGTCACCTTTCAGACCCATGCCGATTTCCAGCGCGGCTTCTTTACCGATGCGATAGAAATCGTCGGTAGAGGCGATGCTGTCAACCACGTGAGCAACTACACCCTTGGTCAGAACCAGCTGGGCAGCAGTTTTCTTGTTGGTGGTGATAGCCAGGATCCAGGCTTTCGGGAAGTACTTGCGAATGGCCTTGGCAGACTTGCCGCCTTCGGTAGCGACCACGATCAGCGGGGCGTCCAGCTTCTCGGAGGTCTCTACGGCGCCTTTACATACGGCTTCGGTGATGCGCAGCTTGTTGCTGTCGTTGGCAGCAGACAGGTTGGACGGCATCACGGCATCGGTACGCTCGCAGATGGTGGCCATGATGGTCACGGCTTCCAGCGGGTACTTGCCCTTGGCGGACTCACCGGACAGCATCACTGCGTCGGTACCGTCCAGGATGGCGTTGGCCACGTCGCCAGCTTCGGCACGGGTCGGACGCGGGTTCTTGATCATGGAGTCCAGCATCTGGGTGGCGGTGATGACCACTTTGCGGGCTTTGTTGCACTTGGCGATGATCATCTTCTGGGCGAAGATCACTTCTTCTACCGGGATCTCGACACCCATGTCGCCACGGGCAACCATGATGCCGTCGGAGACAGCCAGGATCTCGTCGAAGTTGTCCAGGCCTTCCTGGTTTTCGATCTTGGAGATGATCTGGATGTTCTCGCCACCGTGGGCTTTCAGGTGCTCACGGATTTCCAGAACGTCTTCTTTCTTACGGATGAAAGAAGCAGCAACGAAATCAACGCCTTGCTCGCAACCAAAGATCAGGTCGCGCTTGTCTTTCTCGGCCAGGGCCGGCAGCTTGATGGAGACGCCCGGCAGGTTAACGCCTTTGTTCTCGCCCAGGTCACCGTTGTTCAGTACTTTACAGATAACTTCGCGCTCGGTGATTTCGATAACGTCCAGACCGATCAGGCCGTCATCAACCAGGATGCGGTTGCCGACGCGCAGATCGTTGGCGAAACCTGCATAGGTCACGGCCACTTTGTCTTTGTTGCCAACCACGGTCTGGTCGGTGGTGAAGGTGAAAGTCTGGCCAGCGACCAGCGCGACGTCGTTGCCGCCTTCCAGCTTCATGGTACGGATTTCCGGACCCTTGGTGTCCAGCAGGATAGCTGCGTGCTTGCCGGTCTCGGCCATCACAGCGCGCAGGTTGCTGATGCGGCTGCCGTGCTCGGCGTAGTCACCGTGGGAGAAGTTCAGGCGCATGACGTTCATGCCGGCGTCCAGCATTTTGGCCAGCATTTCTTTGGATTCGGTCTTCGGACCGATGGTGCAGACAATTTTGGTCTTTTTCATGTCAATCTTCATTGTGCTGTTGTCATCTCTTCAATGTGAAATAGTCAGCGGGTCAGGACAAAGGCGGCCAACGCCGGCAGTCCTCTGCCCTCCCGATCAAACAGGGCCTGGTTCTCCCAGCCATTGCCGAGGGGCTCATCTATCCCGAGGAACGCCATGCCAGCGCGACTGGCCCAACTGTCGCCGGGGACCCGGATCCAGCCCGGCTCCCAATAGACAAACCCGAGCCCGAGCTGATCCGGCACTGCGGCAATAGCAGCACGCAGTGCATCGAGAAACGCTAGTTGCCCCTCGGGCGTCGCAGCAAACCCGCCGCGTACGGCCTCCTGCTCACCGAAGGCGTTACGAACCTCGTCCTGGTTGACGGTGTCATGCCCATAGGCGGTCTCAACGACCAGCAGCGGACGCCTGATTTGGGTGGCAAGGCTGTTCATGGTGCGCGAGAGGTCGCCCAGAGATCCGTGCCAATATGGGTAGAAGGAGATACCCACCAGATCGAACGGCACATCGCGTACCTGCATCGCCTTGAACCAGCGTAGGCACTGAGCCTCATCCCCTCCTTCAGCAAGATGTAGCATCAGTCGTGGGGTGATACCCCCCTCGCTGCCAGCACGGATCCCGGCGATGGCCGCCTTGAGCAACTGGGCTAATCGATCGAACCCCTCCTCTTCTTCTTGCCGGTGTAGTTGCCCCTGCGGCCACAGCATGCCGTTATTGAGTTCGTTGCCGACCTGCACCATTTGCGGTGGCACCCCGGCCTCGCGCAGGCGTTGTATCACGGCGGCGCTGTAATCGTGCAGCATTGCCGCCAACTCTGCATCCGACTTGCCTCGCCAGGTCCGTGGCGTGTGCTGCTTGCCAGGGTCGGCCCAGAAGTCGCTGTAATGAAGATCGAGCAACCAGGGCAGGTTGAGGGACCGGCTTCGCTGCGCCAGTGCAATCACCTTTTCCAAGTCATTGTTGCCACCACCAAAGGGTTCCCCCTTGGCCGAACGGGGATCGACCCACAGCCGCAGGCGTACCAGGTTGAGGCCACGCTTGCGCATCAGGGTTAGCAAATCCCCCTGCCGCGTTCCGTCTTGATAGTGAACGCCCAGGCGCTCGAGTTCGGCCAGGGTGGAGACATCCGCCCCTCGGATGGCCAGGTTATGAGGAGCGGCACCAGCCCCTGCACTGATGGCTCCCAGCATGACCAACAGTGGCCAGCTCAGCGGGGGGCGCATCCTAGTGCTGCTCCGGCTCGTGCAGTTCGAACCACTGACCGAGATCACGACGCAGGTTGTCCGAGCGTTTGCCGAAGATGGCCTGCACCTCGTCGCCGATGATGATGACGCCTATGGCGCCGAGACGCTGCAGCGCCTCGCTGTCGACCGGCTGCAAGGCATTGACCCTGACCCGCAGCCGGGTCAGGCAGGCGTCAAAGCCCACGATGTTGTCGCGCCCGCCAAAGGCAGCGATGAGCGCGGTGATGGCCGCTTCGTCCAGCCCGGAGAGCGGTGCCTCGGCCGATTTCTCCTCCTTGTGGCCGAGGGCCGCGGCGAACAGCCGCTTGAAGTCCTGCATCTTGACCATTTGAGTCTCCTAAACGTAAAAAAGAGGGCGAAGCCACTGGCTCCGCCCCGCAATCAACAGGCGCGACGCAGCACCCGGCAGCCGAATGGAGGCAGCACCAGTAAATCGCTCAGCGCCTCACCGCTCACCATGTCACTGTGACCACCCGGCAGAGTGACCAGGCGCTCGGCGTTGGCGAAGTTTTGCACGAATACGAACACCTGCTCACCGTCGGTGCGACACTGGGCGGTGACCCCCTCCGGCAAGGCTGGCAAGGCACGCGGCAGAGCCAGGGTCTCGATGAGATGGCCAAAGAAGTCGCGTTGGAACGCCAGATCATTTCGCGAGGCGACGTAATAGGCGCGACCTGTCCCGTGCTCGTTGACCGTCACCGCCGGATGTCCGGCATAAAAGTCACCGTCATAGCTGGCCAGGGCCCTCGCGCCTTCCAGGTGGATGAGATCGCAAAGGTGAGTGACTTCGTAAGGGCCGCAGAGTCCGGCTTCGTTGCCGGCAAAACCCGAGACGGCGTTACGTTCCTCGTCATAGAGACCGTCTATCTCCTCTGCCCAGATCCCAAGGACCGGGCGCAGCGGCCCTGGGAATCCCCCCAGGTGACAGAGATCGGTCTCGTTGACGATGCCGCTCCAGTAAGTGGTAACGAACTGCCCGCCTCGTTTGACAAAGGCGTCAACCCGTTCGGCAAAGCCATCGCGCACCATGTAGAGCATGGGGGCGATAACCAGGTCATAGCCATCAAGCGCGCAGTCGGCATTGATGACATCCACCGCCACCCCTGCCTCCCAGAATGGGCGGTAGTGCTCGGCTACCGTCTTCTCGTAGAAGAGGCCGGCATTGCGCGGCCCCTGAGCATTGTCCATGGCCCAGCGGCTCTCCCAGTCGAAAATGATGGCCACTTTGGCCTCGACGCGGCTGCCCGCGACCTCTGGCAACTTGGCCAGGATCTCGCCTAGTGCCTGTACCTCGCGGCCCACCCGGGTATCGATGTGACCAACGTGATCGACCACGGCGCCGTGGAACTTCTCGACCGAACCACGACTCTTGCGCCACTGGAAGTACTGCACCGAGTCGGAGCCGTGGGCTACCGCCTGCAAGGAGGATAGGATATGCATTCCAGGCTTCTTGAGCTTGCTGATGGGCTGCCAGTTGGTCAGGCTCGGGGTCGACTCCATCAGGAAGAAAGGTTTGCCTCCCTTGAGAGTGCGCATCAGGTCGTGATACATGGCGGTGTACGCCGCCAGGGTCGAGTCATCGCCACTGTTGTGCCAGAGGGGGTAGCTGTCCCAGGAGATGAAATCGATCTCCTTGGCCAACTGCCAGTAGTCATAGTCGTAGAAGTACTCCATGAAGTTGGTGGTGGCCGGCAGGCTCGGGTTGGCCGCCTTCAAGGGCTTGATCTCCTCGGCACAGAAATCGCTCACCTGGGCGGTATTGAAACGCTTCCAGTCGAGGTTGAGGCCGTGGATCGAGCTCTCGCCGATGGGAGACGGGGATTCGATCTGTGACCAGTCGGTGTAGGTATGGCTCCAGAAGCTGCTCCACCAGGCGTGATTGAGCGCTTCTATGCTGCCATAACGAGCCTTGAGCCAGTCACGAAAGCGCTCCTGACAAAGCTCGCAGTGGCACTCGCCACCGTACTCGTTGGAGATGTGCCAGGCGATGACACCGGGATGATGGCCGTAGCGTTCGGCCAGGGCACCGTTGATAGCTCGCACCTTGTCACGATAGACAGGCGAACTCATGCAGTGATTGTGACGGCCACCGTGCAGTGCCTTCACACGTTCCTTGCTGACCCGCAACACCTCGGGATAACGCTGGGAAAGCCAAGCCGGACGAGCACCACTTGGTGTGGCGAGGAAAACTGACACACCGCTTTCGTGCAGGCGATCGAGCACCGTATCGAGCCAGCCGAATTCATAGCGCCCCTCTTGTGGCTCCAGGGAAGACCAACTGAAGATGCCGACCGACATCACGTTGCAGCGGGTTTGCTTCATCATCTCGAGATCGCGCTCGAACACCTGGGGATCATCCAGCCACTGATCCGGGTTGTAATCAGCACCATGCAGCAGGGCGGGGACCCGTTCACTGAGCGGGGGAAACTTGAACATCACACATCTCCTAAAACGAGGGGGCGCCGGCCATGGCCGGTCGCCCTATCGGTTGAAACCGGGTCAGTTGAATACCTTGATCGAGGGGAGCACATGGCCGGAGCAGTCAAACAGCGCCTGGTTCTCCCGGGCATTGCCCTCTTTCCAGTCGTCGTTGTTGTACTTCATCCCAGCCTTGGTAGCCCAAGTGGCACCAGGGGTTGGCAGCCACGCAGGCTCCCAGTAGAAAACTCCCTTGCCACGCCCGTCCGGTACCGCCACCACGCTCTTGATCAGATCGCGCAGGAAGTCGGCCTGCCCCTGTACGCTGGCCGGGTAACCACCGTCGCTCGCTTCCTTGGCAGTAAAGTTGTTCTCGGCGTTGTCGCAGTTCTCCGTGGTGTAGCCGTAGGCGGCCTCGACCACGATCACATCCTTGCCATAGCGCTTGCTGATGTCATCCATGTTGGCCTTGAGGGCACTGATGGGGCCATTCCAGTAGGTGTAGAAGGAGAGCCCGATGATATCGAAGGGCACCTCGCGCTTGGCTATCTCGTCAAACCACCAGACGAAGGTGTCGTTCTTGGTGCCTTCGGCCAGGTGCAGCATCACCTTGATATCCTTGCCGTGCTCTTTCACCGCACGCACACCGGCCTTGAGCAGGGTGGCCAGGCGATCAAACTCGCCACCGTTCTGGCCCCAGCTCTTACCCTCCGGCCACAGCATGCCGCCGTTGATCTCGTTGCCAACCTGCACCATGTCAGGCATCACGCCGGCCTTGGCCAGGGCGTCCATGCTCTCCTTGGTGTGGGCATAGACCGCATCCGCCAACTGCTCGACCGACATGGTGCGCCACGCCTTGGGCTTGTTCTGGCGACCCGGATCGGTCCAGAAGTCGCTGTAGTGGAAATCGAGCAGGAACTTCATGCCGTGCGCCTTGGCACGCTTGGCCAGTTCGATCGTTGCGGCCAGATCGTTGTTGCCGCCGCCGTAAGGCTTGCCGTCGGCATCCTTGGGGTCCACCCACAGGCGCAGGCGGATGTAGTTGAAGCCGTTCTCCTTGAGGATGGCCATGGCATCCTGCTGCTTGCCGCTGGCATCGAAGAACTTGCCACCAAATTTCTCCACTTCGGCCAGCATGGAGACATCGGCCCCCTTGATGAACTCCTGCGGTACCGCTACTGGTTGCACCACCACACTTTCGGCAGCCACGACGTGGGCCTGCATACCCAACATGCCGGTGGCGAGCAGCGCCGCCATCACCAGCGTCTTCTTGATTTTCATGTCGAACGTCCTGTTTAACGGATTAACCTTTGGTCCCACCTGCGGTAAGACCGGAAACGAAGTACTTCTGCAAGGAGAGGTACAAGATGGCCACCGGCACCGCGATGAGCACAGCTCCCGCTGCATAGGTGGTGTAGCTGGCCCCCATCTTCTGGGCGACCAGGTTGTAGAGACCAATGGGCAGGGTGAACTGATCCGGGGTGCGCAATATGGTGCTGGCCAGGATGAAGTCGCCAAGCGGGCCGGTGAAGGAGAACAGTGCAACCACCGCAATGATGGGCTTGGAGAGCGGCATGATGATCTCGATGAAGATGCGGAAGTTGCCCGCCCCGTCCATGCGCGCCGACTCGTCAAGATCCTTGGGGATGGCATCGAGGTAACCCTTCATCAGATAGGTGTTCATCGGGATCATGCCGCCCACATAGACCAGCACCAGCGCCAGGTGGCTGTTGACCAGACCCAGCATCTGGGCCAGCACGAAGATGGCGATGAGGGCCGAGAACTGGGGCACCATCTGCAACAACAGGAACAACATCAGGCCATTTTGCCGCCCACGGAAACGAAAGCGTGAGAAGGCATAGGCAGTAAAGCTGACACTGATGAGGGTAAACGCCATGGTCAGGAAACTGATCTTCATCGAGTTCCAGTACCAGGCTGCATAGTCGATGCGACCGTCAAACAGCTCCTGATAATGAATAAAGGAGAAGTTTTCCGGGATGATCGACGTATTGAGCAGGCTGCTGCCCGGATTGAGAGAGGCTCCAACCGTCCAGATCAGGGGATAGATGATGATAACCGCGACCATGGCTAGAAGCAGGTAGCTCAGGGTCAGGCGAATGGCATTACGCTTTTTCAGACTGTGTTTGACACTCATGGCAGGGTCTCCTTACACCATGTCGTCTTGTTTGAACGAATTGGTCGCACGGAACTGCCACAGGGCGATGCCGACCACGAAGATAGAGAGCAGGATGGTGATGCTCGCCGCAATCGCATACTGGGACGATGACATGGTCAGCTTATAGATCCAGGAGACCAGGATGTCGGTCCCACCCGCGTTTGAGCCTGCCACAGCAGGGCCACCATTGTTAAACAGGTAGATGATGTTGAAATTGTTGAAGTTGAAGGTGTACTGAGTGATCAGAATCGGGGCGATCGAGTACAACACCAGAGGCAGTGTGATGGTAGTCAGTTTGTGCCATGCGCTGGCGCCGTCGATAGTGGCGGCCTCATAGAGATCATCCGGGATCGCCTGCAGTACCCCGGTGGTCATGGCAAAGACGAACGGGAAACCAAGCCAGGTTTGCATCAGGATTAGGGCCGTCTTTGTCCAGAAGGGATCTGTCATCCATGCCTTGGGCTCAATGCCAAGCGCAGCCAGGATGCCATTGTTGATCACACCAAATGTCTCATTGAACATGCCGGCAAAGACCAGAATGGTGACAAAACCGGGCACTGCCCACGGCAGGATCAGGATAGTGCGAATGAGCGGCTTGAAGCGCAGATCCTTCTGATTGACTAGGATAGCCAGCAGTACCCCGACCGTGCATTGCAGCGTGGTGGCGATCAGCGTCCAAATCACGGTCCACTGCAGCACATCGAGCAGGGTCGAACGCCACAGATCGAGCTTGAAGATGTTGATGAAGTTCTTCATCCCCACCCAGTCCACCAGCTTGGCAGGCGGAGTGTGGTAGAGATCGTAGTTGGTGAAGGCGATGGAGAAACCAAAGATGATGGGGAACACCACCACGAATACCAACAATATAAAGCCCGGGGTGATCATCAGGTAGGGGAAACCTTCGCTCAGCAACAATTGGTATTGCTTACGCACACTGGTCAGCGCTACGCCACGATCCCGGCGATCGCCGTTAACATAAGCATCACGGACGCTCCAGTAATAGATGGCGCAACCAAAGATGGCCACTAGTACGCTGATAACCCCCTTGGCCAAGAGGAAGACGGAATTGTCCCGGGGCAACTCGGTACCGAGGGTAAACAGCCCCCAGAACCCTTGAGATAGAAAATCATGGAATACGCCGAAGAAACAGGCCATGACGATGAAAAACAGGGTGCCCTTGACCCATTGCCGGTTATACCACTGACCGAGTCCCGGGATCAGCGAGAGCAGGGCGGCCACCTTGGCATGATGGGTTCTTGTACCGATCTGGGTAAGCGATCCGGAATCGACAACCACAATGTACCTCCTTTCCATTGAGAGCCCGGGCGGCCACGAACGCCGCCCGGCCCGAATTGGGCCTGTGCCCAACTTGTGTTATTGCTGCGAGTGATTGACTTCGATCTGCATGTTGATGTTCTTGACTGCACCTTCCAGTGCCGCCTTCACATCCTGCTTGCCAGTCACGCCAAGCTGCAGTGCACTGTTGGCAGGGGTCCACACCTCTTGCATCTCGGGCACGCTCGGCATCGGAGTAGCGAAACCGGCCTGAATGGCCACGGCACGGGATTTCTCGTCATTCTTGATGAGCGGATCGTCAATCAGCGCCTTGAGGGGCGGGATCTCGCCGGTCTTCTCGAAGCGGACTTTGGCGTACTCAGGCTGGTTGATGAACTCGATGAACTGCTGTGCCAACTCTTTCTGCTTGGAATAGGTAGAGATGCTGTACCCTTTCACGCCGAGGAAAGAGCGCATATGCTCGCCATTGGGCAATGTCGGCAGCGGGGCAACACCGTAGTTCACTCCCGCATCCTTGTAGGGCTGGAACGACCAGGGTCCAGTGATGACGGCCGCGGCCTTCTTCTCGGTGAACAGGGAATCGATGGCGTTAGCACCGGTCTCACCCACGATACCGGCCGGGAAAAGGCCTTCGCTGTAGAAACGCTTGAGGAGACTCACTGCATCGACCGAGCCCTGGTTGGCTAGGCCCACATCCTTGACGTTGGGCGAACCGTTGGGGTTCTGGCCGAAGATATAACCCCCCATGGCTGCAACTACACCATAGGAGTAATAAATCTCGTCAAACTTGGCGAGCAGACCGTATTTGTCCTCCCCGCGCAGGGTCTGGGAAGCCTTGATCAGCTCGTCAAAGCTCTCAGGAGCCTTGGGTAACAAGTCCTTGTTGTAGACCATGACAATGGTCTCGACCGCCTTGGGTAGGCCATAGAGCTTGCCTTCATAAGTCTGGGCATCCACCGCAGGTTTGGTGAAACCAGCAAGGTAGTCGGCCCCCGGCTTGATCTCGCTGATGAGCCCCTGCACCACGGCAGTACCAACCTGATCATGGGGCAGTACCAGTACATCCGGACCGATACCGGCCGGACCGTCCAAGCGCAGCTTCTCGATCTGCTGGGCATACGGGGTTTCGAGGATCTTCACCTTGACGTTGTGCTTGGCTTCGAACGCCTTGACAGCCTCCTCAATGCCGTTTGATTTCTTGATGTCTTCCCACACCAGAAGTTCACCGTCAGCGGCGCGGGCTAACTGGCCCAACCCCATAACGCCCAAAGACAACAACATTGCAGCAGTCAATTTGTTGATTTTCATATAATTTCCTTGTCCCCAACTCAGGTAAAAGCAGGTCTTGTCAGACCACGTAGGTAAAGTGAGTGTTACGATTCCATCCAGTCGGTGTAACTTCTGAAGATTGTTACCAATTCGGGTGTAAAACAAAGCAAAGCCACATTTCACGCCGGACTGGTCTGGCCTCTACGACACAACCTAACCACCACCTAATGCAATGAAAAATAAATGGTTTAATCCCATACATCAGATCCGGAGCAATACGCTCTATCACTTGATTTTTGCTTGGCACAGGTCTTCGGGTGCACTGGAACAGCAAAAAAGGTAACGATTACACCGAATACCTCTACGGTAAGCGGTGCTTGCTCTGCCTGCCAGCAGCACATATCAAGGCTGTGATCTCATGCACAAAAGAAACAGCATTTTGTGCAACCGATTACACCAGCCTGATATAGTCCCTCTAAAGCCACAGAGTGAAACGGTGTGAAACGCCTTCTCCCTCCTAGGGCAAAAAAGCCGCAGAAGGGGTATGACCGCCCCAGCACTCGCAGCTAATGCATTTATTATCAAGGAGTTAAAGCTCATGGCGAGTATCAGACTGAACAATGTGATCAAGCGTTTTGGCAGCAATGTGACCCTACATAATGTGAATCTGGATGTAGAAGACGGTGAGTTCACCGTCTTTGTCGGTCCTTCCGGTTGTGGTAAATCCACTCTGCTGCGCATGATCGCCGGTCTGGAAGAGATTTCGGACGGCCACATTGCGATTGATGAGCAGGTGGTCAACGATGTAGCCCCAGCTCATCGCGGGGTGGCCATGGTGTTCCAATCCTATGCCCTGTATCCCCACATGACTGTGGCCGAAAATATGGGCTATGGCCTGCGGGTCAATGGTGTGGTGAAAGAGGAGATCGCACATCAGGTCAGCATGGTGGCCAAAACACTGCAACTTTCCCACTTGCTCGACCGTAAACCCAAGCAACTTTCCGGCGGGCAGCGTCAGCGCGTAGCCATCGGCCGAGCTATCGTGCGTAACCCCAAGGTGTTCCTGTTTGACGAGCCACTATCCAACCTTGATGCAGAACTCCGTGTGGAGATGCGTCTACATATCGCCAAGCTGCATCAGGAACTCAAGACCACCATGATTTACGTTACACACGATCAGGTGGAAGCAATGACCCTCGCAGACAAGATCGTGGTCATGAACTACGGCAAGGTAGAGCAGGTGGGCTCTCCGATGGAACTCTACTACAAACCAACCAACAAGTTTGTCGCCGGTTTTATCGGATCCCCCAAGATGAACTTCCTGCCCGGTAAAGTGCTTGCTTGGAGTGAAAATGAGCTGACCGTACAAGTCAGTGAGCAACAGATCCTGACTTTGCCCATAGCCACCTCTCACGTAGCAGAAGGCAGCGAAGTGACACTGGGCCTGCGTCCGGAGCATGTTGTGCCAAACGGCCAAGGCATTCACCTCACTTTTACCTGTGAAGTCGTTGAACGCCTGGGCAACAGTACCTATCTGTTTGGCCAGTGCTGCGGCGTCGATGGATTCAAACTGTTACTTGCCGGCGACAGCGCATTTAGCCCCTACCAGAAGATGGATGTCTTTTTCTCACCCGAACATTGTCTCGTTTTTGATGCAGAAGGATTACGCATCAACCACTGATTTCATCACAAGCCATGCCAGATTTGCCCCCAGCAGAGCCGGGGGCTTTTTTTTATTCATTTGTTATTAAAAGGAAAATGAGAGCTATCTCTCAGCTCCGGTGAGTTGTAATTTCGTCCTGAACTAGGCGGTGTAAAATACTCACTTAATTGTGTAAACGTTACACAAGAAGTTCCTGGCGATCAAAAGACGCGCTATAGACGTGTTGCGACGCATCAGCAACGAGTCGCCGAAGAGGTCTTCGGTCATCAATCAACCGAGTGTCATAACTCTTAATCCGTGTAATTGATTACAATGAAGACATCAAAACGACATTTTTCCATTATTCAGCGCATCGCACTGGGATTTCTTACCATCATCTTATTGCTGATTCTCTCGGTCGGGCTTTCGCTTTATACCGGACAGAGATTGGCAGCCCAAGTCAATGAGCTTACCGGACACACTGCCCCGACGTTGGTACAGAGCCGCGCGGTGACGCGTGACCTTTTCTCTCTCGATAAGAGCCTGCGAGTCGCCTTATTGCAGCCCTCTGTGGAGGATATCGATAAAGCGATAGCCCTCATGCAGCAATGGCAACAAAGCTACCAGCAAGACGCGCAGCGTCTAAAAGAGCAGACCAACAGTGATGCCGATTTACAAGAGAAGGTCTTGACGCTGGACGAGCAGCAGAGCCAGTACTGGGCACTGATAAAGCAACTTGCAACTGACTATGCCACTAATCTCTCCCATCAGCAGACGCTCAGCCGCGATAACAGACTCAATAGTGCTTTTCGAAAATTACGCGGACAACTGGATATATTGGTTGCGCCACTGGGGGCTCATCCTGCCGTGCTTACAAAAAATCAGCTGTTACAAGAGTTGGAGCTACAAACAAGTAGTGTGACAGACTCTCTCAAACAACGTGATCCCCAGCTGATTGCCAGCAAGGTTGAGCAACTCACCGCATCAGCGATGAAACTGGCTGCACTGCGCAAGCAACTCTCAGTGCAATTACGCACGCAGGAAAGTGCCTTTGGTGACTATATTGACCTTGAACAAAGTGCCGGGATCACCCTAGATAGCGTATTTGCCTTGCTCTCCGGCCCCCAAGCACTCTTGGCAAAACACCTGGAACTTTCTATGCGCAGTGAACAATTGCGCAATCAAAGCGAGCAAGCAACCCGCATGGTTGACTCACTGCTCGCAGAACTCTCTGCCATTGATGACATCGTGGACGCCCAGCTCAGTGCGCGGGTTTCACAAAGCCAGGGTATTCTGTTGCAACTGGAAATCGGGCTCTCGGTTGGGCTACTGGTTTCACTGTGTTTGAGCGCTCTTATTTTACTGCATCTGATTCGCGCCATTCGTAAGCCCATGCAACAACTGCTCACAACACTGCTCTCACTAAGTCGTGGTGACATGACACAGCGAGCCATTCTGGATCGTCATGACGAACTGGGGCAAGTAGGCGAAGGGATCAATTCTTTGGCACACGAGATGAGCAATATGCTCAGCCAAGTGGTACATGCCGCCCGTTCACTCGGGGAAATGGCCGAGCTCAACCTGAGCGCACAACAAAGCGCCACCCGCCAGCTTGAGCAGCAGCGAAGTGAAACTAACAGTGTCTGCGCCGCGATGGAGGAGATGGATTATTCGGCGCGAGAAGTGGCAACCAGTGCTGAAATGGCCGAACAGACGCTGGCACAGGTGGCGAAAGAAGCCACTCAGACCAGCATGATGAGTAAGCACACTGCAGAGCGAATGAGTCGATTAGCTGACGACCTGACCAACTCCTGCCACGCCATTGAGTCAGTGCATCACTTGAGTGTCAATATCGGTGGCATTCTTGAGATCATTGAGCGGGTCACAGAGCAAACTAACCTGCTCGCGCTCAATGCGGCAATAGAAGCCGCCAGAGCCGGCGAGCACGGCCGTGGCTTCGCGGTTGTTGCCGACGAGGTACGCCAGCTAGCCCGTCATACCGCAGAGTCAACAACCCAGATCCAGTCGCACATTGCGGCCCTGCAGCAAGGGGTTACCGGAGCGGTCGAGACCATTGTCCGCTGCCACGGAGTAATGCAGGCATGTAGCCAGGACAGTCAACAAACCCGAATGATGCTTGGCGCTCTTTCAGACAGTCTTCACTCAGTGGCCGAACTGAGCAGTCGAATCGCTACAGCGGCCCTACAGCAGCGCCAAACCAGTACAGAAATAGCCAGAAACATCAGCAATATCAGCTCTATTGCCAATGAAAACCAAAAAGTGCTGGGCAATGTGGCTCATACCGGCGGGCAACTGCAAAAGCTCTCATCACAGCAGCAATCTCTGGTACAGCGCTTTGTTCTGCAAAATACCTGACCAAAACGGGAGATATCCCATGACCATGAGGACCTACTAACATGCTCAAACGTACTCTGCTTGTCGCGGCTATGCTCAGTTGCCTGCAACCTGCATTTGCCGATGATGACTCGGCGCAAACCCGTGCTCTGTTTTTACGTGGCGAGATGAACAACTGGGAAGCGTCAGCTGCCGCCAAGATGACGGTTCAGGCGATCGACCTATTGAGCGTAAAGACGCAACTGCAAGCCAGTCACGGCGCTTACAAGTTCAAGATTGCTGATGAAAAATGGAAAAGTGACACGACCTATGGCCAGGTCGATCCCACCAGCAAAGTCGAGTCAGGCAAGCCCGTGGTGGTCAAAGCCGGTTACCAGTGGGGCGATATGAAATTTACACCAGCTGCTGATGGAAGTTACACATTTACGCTTGATCGTCGTGACCCGGCCAAGGTGATCGTCACCGTCAGTAAAGATTAAATATTGCCGCACAGATAATACCGACAAATAATGCCAACCCGTAAAAATTAGCTGGCATTATGTTTCTTAAATAACAACGCCTGCTTAAGCAGGCGTTGTTATTTAAGAAACGTGGCTCGTCTTATTTCTGACTGCGCTTGACCGCCTCGACAAAGGTGGTCTTGGCCTTGGTCGAGCCAGCCCGCTCAGCTTCATCCACCAGTTTCATCGCCTTGTCGATATCACCAGCCTGCACCGCTATCTCAATCTGGGTCAGATAGAAGTTCTCCGTTTCACCCAACATGGTCGGAGTCGCGACGGCTGGCTGATTCTTTATCGCCGTTGCCGCCACAGCGCCAGCACCGGCGCCAAGCGCCATGGCACTGGGTTGCACACCTTGGCTCAATGCCAGTTTGTCGCTGTATTCTGATTTAAACACATTATCGACCCCTTCCAGCTTGGCGCGATCCACCAGCTCAATCTTGACCAATCCCCACGGGGAGTGCGGGATAACCGGATCATTGACCGGCGGCTCCTGAGTGGAGGTCGCTCGGGCAAACGCCTTAGCGGGGTGCAAAATCGTGGTCGAACCCGAGAGCTCGGTGGCCGGTGAATAGATGACCATATACGCCTCTGGCTTGAGTGCATTACGGCTTACGTAAATGGTGCCCTCAATACGGTCATTATCGAGCAGGTGTGCCGGTTTGTAACTAAACAGAGATTTGCCCAATACCCGGGTCACTTCAAAATTGCTGTTGAGCATCAATACCTGCGGCATCAAGACACTCTTGCCCACTTGGGCTGCAACCTTGACCACCATATCACCGGTATTGGTGGGCAACTGGTAGGCAGCCAGGTAACTCAACCCTTCCTGAAATTTATAAACCTGGGAAGCGCCATCAATGGTCAGCAGCGTATCGCCTTCCGCCAGAGGCTGATATTTAAGCGCCGACAGGGAAGCGCAGCAACTCTGGGCTGAAAGCAGCGCCTGTTTAGCTGCATCGGGGGAATTTAACACGGCTTCATGCGGCTGCAGGGGAACCGTCATGCTTGAACAGCCCGACAACACGACTGCCACCGCGGCGGCAAGGAGATAATTGGCCAACTTCATCGTATTTCCCTATCAAATGGTGACACAAACAAGACTGCCCCCAAAAGGGGGCAGCATGTAACAAACCCGAGTAGATATTACCACCACGCTTCAGCTTGGACACCAAAGTTCCACGCATGGTCATCGGTGTTACCATTGAAGGAATCACCTTCACCATCTGTCAGATAACTTGCATAAACACGGATTTCAGGACGAGCCATCATACTAGGGCCAGCAGACCAAGCTTGTGCCAACGTATATTTTTGACCACTTTCTTTGTCTTCAGAACCACTGGTCCAAGTTTTGGTGCGCTCGAAAGTGCCAAGCTCAACCAAGGTCTTAGTAATATCAGTCCAAGCATATGAACCACGAGCTACTGCACTAAAGAGTTCAGTATTGTCGTGCCAAGCTTGGAGTTTTTCACCCTTGCCATAAGTGAAAACATGGTTGATTGAGAAACGCTCACCAACTGGAATATCACCAGTCAAAATGACGCGGTAGCCAGTGGCATCGTCGGTTGTATGCCATACGTCATACCAACCACCACCTTGCGAGATCATATTCTGAGCCAGACCTTTATTGGCATACTGCAGTACCAGCTTTTCATTGATGCCTGAGCCATCAAAATATTGGCTGATTTCACCAGTCACCATTACCCCATTCTTTGGATCATAACTGGAGCCAGCAGATTTTTGCTCATCAGTTGGGTTGGGCATAGCGTAATCAACACCAAACTCAGTCCAAGCACCACTCCAGGGCTTTAATCCTGCATAGCGTACATCAAGGAAGTTGATATTCAGATCATTATTGGTAATGGAATTATCAATATCATTGCCGTCGGAACGGATCCAGGCAAAAGAGAATGCTCCTGGCCCTGCTTTCAGATTTTCCAAGCCTGCGCCTGCACCGGACACGTTCCAATACTTGGTGTCGATAATATGCAGATCATGACGCTGATAATAACGCTTACCAACCCACAGTATTGCATCTGGATCGCTAGCAATGAGGCCTTTAACTTTAGCATTAAACTGACGAAGACCAAATTTTGCATCATCATCTTTGGTACTTTCACCGTCATTAGAACCATCACTTTCCATGCTGACCATACTGTCTACATAGAACGAGACGCCATCTTTTTTAAACAGCTCTTGTCCAAGACCAATTTCGCCATAGGTATCATCTTCATTACCCAGGCGACCTAATAGATCCTTATTCGCTGTCTGCTGTTTACCATCTTGGGAAACACCGACCCCAGAACGGAAATAACCAGTAAAATCAACAGCGTGAGCATTCGCAGCCATCATGGCAACAGCGAGTGCAATCGATGATGTCAAATATTTGGTCTTCATGTGCGTTCCTTCCTCCGTTGTATCTATATATGTATGGCGATGAACGTCAGCATCCAAGAAAACGCTCTCACCGACGGAACGGATTATATGCGCGACGATTGAACTTTTGTCATGACATGCATCACACATTCATGAAACAAGCATCATTGAAATGGTGAAAACACATTACATCAACACAAGACTTAATGTAAGGTATTGATAATCAATAAAAATAAATCACCACTGGAGTGTTATCGATTACACTGTTAATAAAGTGTTTTCGCACAACCAAGGCTGTCAAGCAGACACTGCGGACTGAAAGAGGCCCTAAGCCAACGACTTAGGCAGAGGTCTTAGCTAACAGAGCGGATAGCGAGACGGGCATTAAAGGCAACGTCAAGAAGAAGCAGTGGCCAGATCATTGGATCTTGACCACTTAGAGAGGCGGGAGTCAGATTTACAAGGTTTTGACTGAATGGCGCCGAACCAAGGTCGGGCTAAACAAGTTGGTCGCTGAATTGATGGCCTCACCACGCGACAGAGCCACAGCCAACTCAGCAGCTTGCGTTGCCATAGCCACCACGGGGTATTTAACTGTGGTGAGACGCGGACGCAAGTAGCGAGATATCAGCACATCATCAAAGCCCACCAAAGAGAGGTCTTGAGGAACATCAATCCCGTTATCGCTAAGCACTGACAAGGCCCCCGCCGCCATCGAATCGTTATAGCAAACGACGGCTGTCATCTGCGGTCCCCGACCCAGCAACTCGGTCATCGCAGCCTCCCCCCCCAATTCATCAGGACTACCGCGGGAGATCAGGCGTTCATCAACCGGAATATTGTGCTCTTGCAGAGCATCCAGATAACCCTGCAGACGGTCCTGAGAGTCTGATATCTGATGATTTGAGCATAAAAATCCTATCTTCTTATGGCCTTCCTGAATCAAATGCCGAGTCGCAAGCCAGGAACCATAGCGATCATCTAGCGCAACACAACGGGACTCGAATCCTGGAACAATACGGTTGATTAGTACCATGCCTGGAACATAGCTCATCATCTGGATCAGCTCTTCATCTGGCAGCATTTTGGCATGAACCACCAAGCCAGAGCAGCGATGCCCTATCAACTGCTCTATTACATGCTTCTCTTTGGCTGCGTCGTGGTAACCATTTCCGATAAGCAGAAAATTCCCCGTGGCCTGTGCCACTTGCTCAACAACTTTAACCATGGTGCCAAAGAACGGGTCAGACACATCAGCAACAATCAATCCCAAAGTTTCATTGTTCTGATGGGCCAATGCTCTCGCGTTCGCGTTGGGGTGGTAGTTGAGTTCATGCATCGCCTTGAAGACGGCATCGCGTGATGCCTGACTTGCCTTTGGCGACTTATTGATGACACGTGAGACTGTGGCGACGGATACGCCTGACAGGAGTGCTACATCTTTGATAGTTGCCATGAATTAGTTTTTCCGGTGAACGGGATAAATAAAAACCTGTGCTTTACATGGTAAGGATACTACCGACATTTCCAATGCCTGACACGGCTTTCATACCAAAAGCGGGATCATTCTATCAATACGAGCGCCTCGCCGTGTAATCATCTTACATACACCGCTCTCCAGCATCATGCGTATTGCGAATAAAAACGTGACAAAAATCACATAAAATGGAGGTGAATCTTCCCGGCATACTTCCACAAGCGCAGAATAAGGGTAAGCGGTTACACTAATGAAACCCAATCAAAACGAGCGCCAAGGAGAGATTCATGTTGAAGATACTCGTCACGGGTGGAACTGGTTACATAGGTAGTCATACCTGCTTGCAGCTTATCGCTGCCGGGATGACCCCCATTTTGTTGGACAATTTGGTTAACAGCAGAGAAAGTGTCCTAGAACGTATCCACACTCTCAGCGGACAACGCCCTCTGCACTATCACGGTGATGTGCGAGATGCCGACCTGCTTGATCGAGTTTTTGCCGACCAGCAAATAGATGCCGTAATCCACTTCGCTGGCCTCAAGGCTGTAGGTGAATCAGTACAAAAACCTCTCGAGTACTATGACAACAATGTCAGCGGCACCTTGGTGCTATTGCAGGCTATGCGACGCGCCGGGGTCAAGACCTTGCTATTCAGCTCATCTGCCACCGTTTATGGTGAACCAGAGACTATGCCCATCACCGAGGAATCGCCAACCTTTAGCGCCACCAACCCTTATGGTCAGAGCAAGCTGATGGTGGAGCGTCTCATCAAGGACTTTGCACGATCAGCTCCCGACTGGTCATTAACCCTGTTGCGCTATTTCAATCCGGTAGGAGCCCATCCCAGCGGCCTGATGGGCGAAGATCCCCAGGGCATTCCCAATAACCTGATGCCTTATATTGCCCAGGTGGCAGTGGGCCGCCGTGCCAAACTCGCCATATTTGGTGATGACTACCCGACACCGGATGGTACCGGCGTGCGGGATTACATTCATGTCATGGATCTAGCCGATGGCCATGTTGCAGCCTTGAAACATACTCTTGGGCAAGCTGGCGTCCATGTTTACAACCTGGGCTCTGGGCATGGCTACAGCGTCCTAGACATTCATGCCGCCTTCTCCAAGGCCTGTGGCCGCGAACTGCCTTATGAGATCGTGCCGCGCCGCGCCGGGGACATAGCGCAGTGTTGGGCCGATCCAACACGAGCCTACAACGAGCTGGGGTGGAAGGCTCATCGCACGCTTGATGAGATGACGGCCGATACCTGGCGCTGGCAATCCCAAAATCCGAACGGTTACCCCCTTCCATGAATGTACAGAACGAGACAGGCCTTCCTATGCAATTTGAACCGACCGATCACCCCCACCGTCGTTACAACCCATTGATCCAGCAGTGGGTTCTAGTTTCTCCCCACAGGGCTAAGCGCCCTTGGCAGGGGCAGCAGGATGAACCCGATCGCACCCAGCGATCAGCTCACGATCCGGATTGTTTCCTCTGCGCCAGCAACACTCGCGTCACTGGTGACAAAAATCCGGATTATCAGTCGACCTTCGTCTTTACCAACGACTTTGCAGCCCTGATTGTTGATACTCCGATGGCCCCAACCAGCGAGGATCCCCTCTTCCAGCTAGAGAGTGCGCGCGGCACCAGCAGGGTAATCTGCTTCTCACCGGATCACAGCAAGACCTTACCCGAGTTGTCCGTCCCCTCCCTCACCGCCGTGGTCAACACTTGGTGCGAGCAAACTGCAGAGCTGGGGTGCGACTACCCCTGGATCCAGGTATTCGAAAACAAGGGAACCATGATGGGTTGCTCCAATCCCCACCCACACGGGCAGATCTGGGCCAACGACTTCTTGCCCAACGAAGCCGCGCGGGAAGATGATGCCCAACGGGAGTATTTTGCAAAAAATGGTCGTGCCATGTTGCTCGATTATGTGGAGCGCGAACAGGCTGACGGCCGCCGTACCGTAGTGGAAACGGAGCACTGGCTGGCAGTGGTGCCCTATTGGGCGGCCTGGCCCTTCGAAACCCTGTTGCTTCCCAAGTTTGCGGTAACACGTCTACCGGCCCTGACAACACAACAGCGTGAAGACCTCGCGCTTGCGCTCAAGAAGCTGACCAGCCGCTATGACAACCTGTTTCAGTGCTCCTTCCCCTATTCGATGGGATGGCATGGTGCGCCTTTCAATGGCGAGGAGAATGACCACTGGCAGTTGCATGCCCACTTCTACCCGCCCCTGCTGCGCTCTGCGAGCGTACGCAAATTTATGGTGGGCTATGAAATGCTGGCGGAAACACAGCGTGACCTGACGGCAGAACAGGCGGCCGAACGCCTGCGTTCCGTCAGTGATATCCATTTTCGTGAACAGGTTTGAGGTTGAGATATGAGTATTGAATCGCCACGCAGCGTGACTGAACGCACCTTTTACACCCAGTACGGTTATCCCCCTACCCTCGCCATTCAGGCTCCAGGGCGTGTCAACCTCATCGGGGAACACACGGACTACAACGACGGCTTCGTGCTCCCCTGCGCCATTGACTATCAGACAGTGATCAGTGCGGCCCCCCGCCAAGACAGCCTGATCAGGGTGATCGCTGCCGACTATGACAACCAGCTGGATGAATTTGACTTGCGCCACCCCATAGAGCCGCGCCCGGAATACCTGTGGGCCAACTATGTGCGAGGTGTCGTCAAATATTTGCTATTGCGAGGCTGTCAACTGACCGGGGCTGACCTGGTGCTCAGTGGCAATGTACCGCAGGGAGCCGGTCTGAGCTCTTCCGCCTCTCTGGAAGTGGCGGTAGGACAGATCTTCAAAGAGATGAATCACCTCGACATCAGCCAGGCAGATATCGCCCTGAACGGACAACTGGCGGAAAACAGGTTCGTCGGTTGCAACTGCGGCATCATGGATCAGTTCATCTCCGCCCTGGGTCAGCAGGATCATGCCCTGCTGATCGATTGCCGTAGCCTGAAAACCCGTCCTGTAAGCATGCCGGCCGACATTGATGTGGTCATAATCAACTCGAACGTACGCCGGGGCCTGGTGGATAGCGAATACAATACCCGCAGAGCACAGTGTGAAGAGGCCGCACGGCATTTTGGGGTCAAGGCACTGCGCGACCTGACTATGACCCAGTTCACGGAGCGAGCCAACGAACTGGCTCCTGTCGTCGCGAGCCGTGCACGCCACGTCATCTCCGAGAATGAACGAACGCTGGCAGCGGCCGATGCGCTTGCCAATGAAGACATGGTCATGATGGCCGAATTAATGGCAGCCTCTCATGCCTCGATGCGTGATGATTTTGCCATCACAGTGCCCGCCATTGATGCCCTGGTCGACATAATCAAAGATATCATCGGCAGTCGTGGTGGTGTGAGGATGACAGGTGGCGGGTTTGGTGGTTGTGTGGTTGCATTGGTTCCACAGTCACTGACAGCAGCATTGTGCGAACAGGTTAATATTCGTTATCCCCAAGTAAGCGGTCTGGCCCCGAGCATCTATATCTGTAAGCCCTCAGCCGGAGCCGGCCTATTCTGATATCTTCGCTGACACCTCAATATTGTAGTGGTCAACTATTTCCAAACTGGTCATGGTATAGCCGTATTGCTAAGCGATGAGCATTGGACTTAGTTTAGTTAAACAACGCTCTCAGTAAGCAGCTTTGATTAACATGTGGATAATACAATTGAACCAAATCTCAGATATATGTTATCTCTATGAACCTACCTCAGGGACTGCTCCGGCAGTCCCTTTTTCATGGCGCTTTCCGACCAGGGATCCAATTCGTATCAGTTAAAACTACAGAACAACAAGATATCAAGGCGTTACGTAGTGCTCGCCAGCTCATAGTTGAGCAGCGAACAGCTCTGGCTAACCAACTACATACATTCGCCACTTGGGCACTCAGATGCCGTTTTGGGGAGGGGCGACCATCCCATTAGCTATAGTCCGGTGCGCACAACGGCACATTCATCAACTCGAACAGGGAGTCGAGTAGTCCCTGAGTGGCCCGCAGAGTGAGGTTGAAAATCCCCTTGAGCATCAGGAAGGTGCAGATGGTCTGGTCGGTGTAGAGCTGGTTGCGGCCCCGTCGCCCGTGTTGGTTTTGGTGAAACCAGTTATCCATGGCGCCTGCATCAACCCAGAAGGTGAGAGAGCCACGGCTAATCAGAGACTTGTTGTATTGAGGCCAGTTGGTAATGGGGTGAAGCGACTTGCCCATGATGCAGACTTGAAGAGGATCGTGGTGATCAGCTCACGGTAATGACTCCAATCAGTTGAAATGGTGTCTTTCTATAAAGGCACCAATCACTTTCTCGTGGAGCTCAACGGAACGAGAGAAGCAGATGGTCTTGCGAGCCAATCGCTTGATGCGCGTTCTGAGCGTCAGGTTGTTACGCTCGATACGCTGGGTGAATATCTTCCCGGTCAGATGCATCTCGCTCGGCACCTCTCTGGCATAGCTTCCCCAGTCATCACTGGTGATAAAGCCTATCTGGAACGGAGAAAGCAGGCTCAGCAACCGACGGCATGTCTCATCGTTGCGTGGGCCAAAGGTATATGCCACGACTCGTTTTCTCTTGGTATCAAAGGCATACCAAAGCCAATGTCGATGCAGTTTGTTGCCAACATAGGCCCATTGCTCATCAAGTTCACAGATAAGCGCCACGTCATCGAGCCCCCCCTTTTCGGAGGTTACTTGCCTTGGGGTGAGTTTTTTAGGGTGCGTATGACGGTGTTGATGCCAATCTTGAGGACGCGAGCAGTATCACGAACACCTGAGCCGTTGAACGCCATATCAACAATCTTGTCTTTGACGCCAGGCTTGCGGGCTTCATAGGTGTAGGTGAGCTGAAACACGTGCGGACAGACGGGGCAACGATAGCGAACATGGCCAGCAGGGGTCTTACCATGGCGATATACGTGGTCAGAGTTGCAACGAGGACAGTGAACGGGGATGGATGCCATGAAGCTGTCGGTCTCAAAAGAGTTCATCATATCAACTCAACCGATCGGATGCATCACCCACAAAAGCAAGCAGACCGAGCGATGGTTGAAGAAGAACCCCAAGTTCTGCTTGGTGTTCCAGCCAGTTTACAGCCCTTGGGTTAATCACATAGAACGGCTGTGGCACAAGTTACATGAAACCATCACGCGCAATCATCAATGTAGAGGAATGGCCAGCCTGCTGGCCCGAGTGAAACACTTCATGGATACCGTGTCTCCTTTCGCCGGGAATGGCTATGGCACAGCGAAGGTGTAGCACTATTAGGATCAGTTATTTAGAGCCCATGAATTAAGTGTAAACATTACCTTATCAGTTGACTACGCCCGAAATTACGCTCACCTCGTACTTTCGAACGTAATTTAAATAAATACGCAGTCCTCTCCAAGAATTTATAAAATTTCTCATTGTGTAGGTCAGCATCTCGGCGATCAAATCGATACTCTGCATCATCAGGGAAATGCACCAAAGACGCATAATCAGGGTATGCGAGCCTCAATGCACTACACCAAGCTTTACGGATGCGTGTAGCCATGTTATCCGCATCGAAATTAGAGTAATCCCCAAGATGACCATAATCATCTCGGTTAAATAGTAGCACCACGTGATAATGAGGATACTGGCTTGTTACTTGCTCCTTCACCCAGATAAATCCCAAGAAGAATGGTTTACCAGCCTTACCCTTACGGTGACGTGCCGCCTGTATTTGGCTTTTTAGTGAAGCTATAAAGCGCTTAATCACCCTTTCCTCCTCTACCTCCGGTGGAAAGCTTGTCGGCATGTCCGGATCATCCATAACTGGTATCTGGGGAAAGCGTAGATCAACGCGCACTGCAAACACTCGTGGGTAGCGATGCAAGAAGTTCATGATCACACCTAATGACGTTTCCAATTGTTCATGTGATATTTCGCCATACTTGGCTTCTGCATCAATTCGCAAGTTTTCTAGCTCGTCGGCTATTAAATGATACCCAACAATTGACTTCATATACAGACCTATTGTTCGCATGGAATATCCATGCCTTGGGGTTAGATACTCAGGTGACTTCACTTATCGTAATTAATGAGGATTGCTACGTAAAACTTTACGGACAACTGATACCTTGCTCTCTTATCAAACCACTAGGTTTATATATCAACCAACATTTAGCACCCTGTGCTTTACATATGCTTCGCTATGCAGATGTATACGGCTAATGGCTTGTCTCTGATGTACAAGCCTGATGTGCATCTGATTGGTATACACGAAGTGTATATATCACATATTCTCGTTCACATACCCTGTGATACACTCTGATGGTGTATCACTCTCACCCTCGATATATCTCCTACCCCCTCTACCTTGTTATACACCTTGGTGTGTATATCCTCTACGCCACATTTACCTTGTTATACACTTCGCGTGTATAGTAATACTATTACCAAACTAAGTAGCCGACTAAATCACCGAGAAAATCGCAGTTATTTTCTATAAGTTCTCGATAATACCGAGCATTAGGACAAAGAAGTTACTCTGAACTTAGCTCGATACCTCCTCTCTAGCGGATACCTTCGAATCAATCCATTCTATTACGTCACTCTGCTTCCAAGCGACTGCACGAGCCCCTAAAGGAGCGGCTCTAGGAAATGCCCCCTTGCTCATCAAGCGATAAATTGTCGCTTTGGATAAGGTAGTCATTTCGATGACTTCTTTTAGCTTAATCAACTTCATGTTCTCTCTCCGTTATTTCTTCATAACGAAGGACCTCATGTGAAAAATTACCATCCGAAGAAAACCACTATCTAGCCGATCTAATCTCAATCTCATTAATTCGTAGAGTAAATTCACTACCTCCCACAACTGAATAATAAAGCCCGGCCTCCACTGAACTTTGCGATAAATTCATGAAGAAATAACTTTACTGACACACAGTAATTCATAGCACACCAAACAATATCAGGAACCAAACCACCATATACATAGATAGCTTAAAACCAGATACCACAGACACTGGTTGACATAGCCTGCACCAGGCTAGACATAAAAAACACGTGAAATGCATCACGAAAATCAACAAAAACCACTCATGAAAGACGCAATAAAAACTACAATGTAGTTTTAAGTTATTGGGGTAAAAGCATGGCGGTCTGGGCGGATGGAAAAGTTGTCAGAACACAGTTATTCGACAGATACTTCGTTGATTATCTTTGGTATAGAACATGTGAAATAAATTTGTACTCAGTATGTATAATTCCTGCAGCTGAAAATCTTGAAAACGAATTATTAAGAGCCAGCTTAGATCCTAACGCCCAAAGATTCATGTCTGATAATGATGTTAGAGACAATTCAACACTTAACCTCGACCGATTTATCAAAGTAATTCATAACGAATATACCCAAGTTTGTATTTCCAAGGGTGACCTACATTGGATAGATGACAAAAATACCAGATTGATTTTTTATATATGGCGAACATTAAGTCATTTAATATTAGAGAACACCTCTAATAGGATGTTCGGTTTCGATCTTAAATATGATTTTTTACACACAATGCAGCCAAACAACAGCAAAAAAATGGCGAGAATGGATGATATTACCAACGAAAAAATAAGCACATTCTTAATCGCTTGCTGTATAAATAGATTGAGAGTTAGCAAGGCCACTAAATTACAAATACTAGACCACATAAAACAGGCAGCTTCATACACTCTAAAAAATAAAGAAATAACTAACTGGCTAAGCAAGGATGAACATCAAAAAACAACGTGGGTATTTGACTACTTACTTAATATCAAACCAAGATATATACCACTAGTACTTCCTGGTTCAATTGGAGTTCGAGATGATATTATTTCATTTTTTGATGTGACGCGCACATTAAATGAGGATAGCTCAAAACTTATTGCACTCACCATGAAAAAAACATGGAGCCAGAGAAAATACCGAGATAAAAACAAAGAAAAGAAACAATACAGTATAAACATGAGCCAAGACATTGGCGATATTCTTGATAAACTTAGCTTAGCTAGAAATGAAAATAAAAATGCAATAGTTGAGGCCCTGATCAGGGCTGAGTATGAGAAGATAACGAGACCTTGAGCTTTCTACAACAATACGACAAGGAAATCACTTGGCATTTCCTTGCCGTATTTAGCCATAGTTCCGGTGTTGGCAACTAACTTTTCTCACATTAATCATGAACCATAATAGTCTCAGATATAATTGATGTGATTTATCATTGGTATCTATTTCCTGAAGTTTATAGTAACAACATTGTCTGGAATTGTATTTTCTGTTGTAGTGAGCTTTTCAATATACTCACCCCATTTTTCAAAAAGCCGAGCTACCTGTTCCGCACGTTTACCCGCTTGATAAGTAGCAACGAGACGATCTCGCTTGCTGTGATTAAGAGCAAGTTCAATCACACTTTCATTTGCATCCAAATACTCTGCACAACAGCTAGCAAAGCTACGCCGTAAATCATGGACGGTGAATTGCTCACTTTGGGCCATAGAAATAGACCTTACCTTATTTATCACCCAACGAAGGGCATTGCCATCAATATGACCTTGTCCAGCTTCGTGTTCTCTTATTGCCTCAAAAACCCAAGGACTGCCACTGCTAATAGCTCGTTGATGAGCAAGGATCTCTAGAGACATCTTATGAAGCGTGACCGTATGCTCTTTACCATTCTTGGTATTACTGGCAGGAATGATCCATTTGTTGCCAATAACTTGCTCCCAGGTCATGCCCGTAGCTTCTCCACGGCGAACACCAGTTAACAAAATCAAACGTAAACAATTTGACTGAGATGGATGGAACCCTCCTTCTGATAGCCCTTGCCAAAAAGAAGCGACTTCCTCACGACAAAGCCAACGTTGACGAGGAGGTGGCGCCTCAGCCCCAATTGTTGATGGCTTAATGGTTCGAGCTGGATTCAGTTCGAGCAATTCTAGGTTCACAGCATGATCTAGCATCTGAGCACAGATAGTCAGTGCCTTTCGCGCAGCCTGTATGCTGCGCCCTCGAACCTTAGATAAGTGAGCAAACAACACTGCTCGCGTCACATCTTTCAGTAACAGACTACCAATGGCTTTGCTTATATATAGTCGGTGTGTGTGACGATAGGCTTCAACGGTAGATGCTCGGGCAGGCCTGGCAACTTGCTTCCACTCCAACCACTCTTCAAAAAACGCATCAAATGTCGGCATAGCCGACCGCTTCACTTTGGATGCTTTGGCAACAGCAGCAGGATCTTCTCCTGCCTTAACCAAAGCAACAGCCTTACCGTGCTCAACTCGCGCAGCCGCCAAGCTCATTGCTGGGTAAGAGCCCAATGTGAATTTTCGGGCCTTATTATTGATACGATAACGGTAAAGCCATGTTTTAGAACGCCCACCACTGCGAACCTCGATACACAACCCACCACCAGCCCCACTAGCAACAGCAACCACCTGTCGTTGGCCATCCTCCGCCTTCAAATTGGCGATTTCCCGATCTGTCTTAAGCGCCACCCTAGCCCCCTTTGTTCAAGCTGTGTACACAATAGCATTTTGAGTACGCAACTGCGTACACAAACTACTTGGCTACCAGTGATTCCACCTGAAACGTCGTGAGACCAAAAACTCTTTAATTTATTGATAATAAAGAGGTTGAATTAAAAGATGAGACTTCATGACATCCATGGAGACTCACTCAAGACCAACTTCCTGTTCAACGTCTAATCCCATGACAGGCCAGCATTTGCTGGCCTGTTTTTTATCTGCCATTGCCCGGGCAATCATGGCAATGTCTTAAAAAAAACCAGATTGTTGGGCTTTTGCGCAACAGAGACCAATAACTGGTCAAACGCACTCAAATTGCGTTTTTCTGGCAAAAAAAGGGTTGACGCCCCAGAGCCAGATACGCATAATTCGGCCCGCACGGTGACGAGGTAACGACTCACCGGAAGCAAGGTTGGCTATGTAGCTCAGTTGGTTAGAGCATCGCACTCATAATGCGGGGGTCACAGGTTCGAATCCCGTCATAGCCACCATCTCTAGTTGGGGTATCGCCAAGCGGTAAGGCAGCGGGTTTTGATCTCGCCATCCCTAGGTTCGAATCCTAGTACCCCAGCCATTTTTGAAAGGTGTTTGATAGTTTCTGTCAGGCATCACTGTTGGGGTATCGCCAAGCGGTAAGGCAGCGGGTTTTGATCTCGCCATCCCTAGGTTCGAATCCTAGTACCCCAGCCATTTTTGAAAGATGTTTGATAGTTTCTGTCAGGCATCACTGTTGGGGTATCGCCAAGCGGTAAGGCAGCGGGTTTTGATCTCGCCATCCCTAGGTTCGAATCCTAGTACCCCAGCCATTTTTCTGTTCTCTTCCACATCAGTGGTTGATAACAAACGGCTATGTAGCTCAGTTGGTTAGAGCATCGCACTCATAATGCGGGGGTCACAGGTTCGAATCCCGTCATAGCCACCATTAATATTGCGGAAGTGGCGAAATTGGTAGACGCACCAGATTTAGGTTCTGGCGCCCTAGGCGTGAGAGTTCGAGTCTCTCCTTCCGCACCATTAATAGCAGTACCAAACAGACCAGCTCACGCTGGTTTTTTTGTGTCTGAAATTTGCCTCTCTCCAGTTTTTCTCTCGCTCCTCTATTAACCCAGCTCCACGTTAATTCACGTTCACGTCCCTCTTCATTTATTCCGAGCACGCCTTGCTATTCTTGTCTCCCGGCCACAAAAAAGCGGCCCGCAGGCCGCTGGTGCACACATTCATCATCCCGGTTATCAGAACGGGAAGAACCAGGGGATCGCTACCACGCTGACCGCCATCACCAACAGGGTGAATGGCACCCCGATACGGATAAAATCGGCAAACTTGTAGTTGCCCGGCCCCAGTACCAGAGTATTCACCGGTGACGAGACCGGCGTCATAAAAGCGGCCGAGGCGGCAATGGCAATGGTCATGGCAAACGGATAGGGCGATACCCCCATCTGCTGGGCCGTACCCAGCGCAATGGGCGCCATCAGCACTGCGGTGGCGGTGTTGGAGATAAAGAGCCCGATCACCGCGCAGAGGGCAAACAGGCTGGCCAGCATGACCCGCGGCCCCATCTCCCCTACCGCATTGATCAGACCACCGACGATCAGATCCACCCCGCCGGTTTTTTGCAGCGCCAGCGCGAAGGGGAGCATACCGACAATAAGGATCAGGGTCGGCCAGTGGATCGACTTGTAGGCACTCTCCATGTCGATGCAGCGAAACTTGCCCATCAGCAGACAGGCGATCAGCGCGGCAATCACGTTGGACACCGGATCGGTCACCATCAGCAGGATCATCACTCCAAGACAGAAGAGGGCATGAATAGCCTGACTGCGGGCGGGGGCCATCTCGTCCACCTCGGCCGGCAGCCCCATCAGCAGAAAGTCGCGGCTATGGGTCTGCAACTGTCTGATGTGGCTCCAGTTCCCTACCACCAGCAGGGTGTCCCCCATCTGCAGCGGCTCGTCCACCAGCTTGCCTGCCAGCGCTTCACCGTCGCGGCGCAGCCCCACCACGCTCAGGCCATAGCTGGAGCGGAAGGTCACCTCACGCACGCTTTTACCCAGCAGCTTGGACTCGGGGATCAGTGACACCTCGGCCATCCCCACCTCCCGCGCCTGATCGGAGAAATACTCCCCGCGCAGGATCATGGGTTCAAGCCGCGCCTCGCTGCAAAACGCCCGCACATCCACCTCGGGGTCTGACATGTCGATCAGCAGCACATCCTTGGCCTGGAACTCACTGATCCCCGACACCGGCACCATCACCCGGCGAAACTTGCGCCAGCGCTCCACCCCGATGACGTGGGCACCATAACGGGCGCGCAGTTGCAGCTCGTCCAGGGTATGACCAATCAGCGGGGAGTCCGGCCGCAGCGCCAGACGACGGGCCCGGCCAGCCAGTCGGTAGTCTCGGATCAGATCGCGCAGGGTGCGGCGCCCGGTCGGCTTGCCTTTGCCCTCTTCTCCCTCGCCCACCAAGGAGCCGCGCACCAACAGCATGTAGAGGATGCCCAGCCCCAGGATCAGCAGGCCCATGGGGGTGAAATCGAAGAAGCTGAAGCCGTGAATGCCGTGACGCATCAGCTCGCTGTTGACCACCATGTTGGGAGGCGTGGCCACCAGCGTCATCATGCCGCTGATCAGCCCGGCAAAACCGAGGGGCATCATCAGGCGACCGGCCGGGATCCCCATCCGGTTCGCCACGCTCAGCACCACCGGGATAAAGATGGCCACCACTCCGGTGCTGCTCATCACCGCCCCCAGACTCGCCACCGCGACCATCAGCAACACCAGCAGCTTGGTCTCGCTGCTACCCGCCACCTTCACCAATGCATCCCCCACCTGATAGGCGATGCCGGTACGCACCAGCCCCTCACCCACCACAAACAGGGCGGCAATCAGAATGACGTTGGGATCGCTAAAACCCGCCAGCGCCTCTGGCAGGGTGAGGGTGCCGCTCAGCACAAAGAGGATAATGATCAACAGGGCGACCACATCCATCCGCACCTTGTTGGTCATAAAGAGATAGATGGCGCCAGCCAGCAGACAGAGCACCCAGACAAGCTCAGAATTCAATACAACCTCCTTTTATCACGTGATTCTCCTCCCGGAGAGTGGACTCTATCAGACCACAGCCACGGCGCTATCATCTTGCTACATATCAATAAAGTCCGGCCCATCGGGACCCCATAACCCATCACTGCTGGAATAACCGGGCAGCAGCGGCGATTTCTTTGATATGGGCCAAGTACGGGGCGGACAAAAGTCCTGCCCCTCCTCCCCCTCACCCCTTAGAATGGCCCCCTCGCATACTAACCCTCATGCCCAAGGATCAGAAAATGAGCATATTCGAGCTGTTCAGCATCAATAACACCCTAGTGACCATACCGCTGGGTGGCGGCTATGCCATGTCATGGATTGAAGCCATCGGTACCCTGTTCGGGCTGGCCTGTATCTGGTTCGCCAGTCAGGAGAAGACCATCAACTACCTGTTTGGTCTGATCAACGTCAGCCTGTTTGCCATCATCTTCTTCCAGATCCAGCTCTACGGGCTGTTGATGCTGCAGCTGTTCTTCTTCTGCGCCAACGTCTACGGCTGGTACGCCTGGACCCGCCCGGCCAACGAGCAAGGGGATACCCTGCAGATCCGCTGGCTCAGCAGATCCAAACTGATGGTGACCGCCGCCGTGAGCGTGCTGGCCATCGCTCTGCTGACCCGCTATATCGACCCGGTCTTCGCCACCCTGGCACGCACCTCGGTCTCCCTGCTCAACCTGTTTGGTGCCAACCTTGCTACTCCCGAGCCCTCCCCTGATGCCTTCCCGTTCTGGGATGCCAGCATGACGGTGCTCTCGGTGGTCGCCCAGATCCTGATGACCCGCAAATACGTGGAGAACTGGATCCTCTGGGTCGTCATCAACATCATCAGCATCGGTGTCTATGCCGCGCAGGGCGTCTACGCCATGTCGCTGGAGTACCTGATCCTGCTGTTTATCGCCGCCAACGGCACTCGCCTCTGGGTGATTGCCGCCAAGCGCCAGCCACAAGGTCTGTAAGCCATGAGTCTGTTACCCCATCTGCAGTGCCGCCCCGACCAGATTGCCGAGCGGGTGGTACTGTGCGGCGACCCGGCCCGGGTCGACCGCATCGCCAGCCAGCTCGAACAGTGTGAAGTGCTGGGGCAAAACCGGGAGTTTCGCCTCATCAACGGATCCTATCAGGGGCAGCCCATCACGGTTTGCAGCACCGGCATTGGCGGTGCCTCGGCCATCATAGCGCTGGAGGAGCTGGTGCAAGCCGGTGCCCACTCGCTTATTCGGGTCGGCTCCGCCGGTGCCCTGCAGCACGACATCGGGCTGGGCGACCTTATCGTGGTGGAAGGAGCAGTACGCAATGAGGGGGCCTCGCAGGCCTATCTGCCCGCCGAGTACCCCGCCTGCGCCGATATCTGGTTGCAAGCCGCCCTGCTCAACCATTTAGCGACTGGCAGCCAGCCTCATTGGCACGGGCTGGTACGCTCCCACGACAGCTTCTATCGAGATGATGAGCAGGAGGTGTGCCGCTACTGGCATGCCCGTGGCGTACTGGGCGCTGACATGGAGACCGCCTCCCTGTTGACCGTGGGTCGCCTGCGCAAGGTGCGGGTCGCCGCCGTGCTCTGCAACGTGGTGTTGTTCGAGCAGGATGTGCAGCAAGGGGTGGCGGATTACGCCAGCGCCGAACAGGCGATGATGGCCGGGGAGCAGCACGCCATCGCAGCTGCCCTCCACGCCCTGGTGCAATAAACCGTAAACCGTTAACTGCGGCACATCCGCTACCGTGCGGGCTGGTATCCGGCCCGCACTCTTGCTAGCCTCATGGCCCTCGTCATCCGGTGCGACAGGCAAGTCATGCAGCAACAGCCCTACCCCCTCGGCCGTTTTCACGCCGAACTCCAGCAGCTTGAACCCCGCTTTGCCGCGGCGCTCGACGCCTGCACCCTGTTTCTGCGCCGTTACCTGCCGGGCGAATTGATCATGCGGCAGGGGGAGCTGAGCGAGCAGCTCTATCTGGTGGGCGCAGGGCGGGTCTCCCTCAATAGCGCCGTCCACTCGGGCCGCATCTTCCAGCTCGGCGAGATTGAGTGTCACAGCCAGATCTTCGGCGAAATGGAGTTCTTCAGCGCCACCCCGGTGCAGTGGAACGTGGTGGCCGAAACCGAGCTGGACGCCCGGGTCATCTGCGCCCACAAGCTGGCCCAGCGGCTGCTGGCAGAACCTGAGTTGACCCTCTTTTTCGCCGCCGCACTTGCCAGCGACTATCTCGATACCCTGGAGATCACCACCAGCCGGCTGCTCCACCCCATTGCCTACAACATCGCCTATGAGCTGTGGCGAGAACGCCAGCGCACCCCCATGCTGGGGTCACGCACGCGGGCCCATGAGGCGGCGCGCTTCGGCACCACCGAGCGGGTCTACCGCCGCGCCCTCAAGGAGCTGGTCGAACAGGGCATAGTTGCCGACGGCAGCAATGGCCCCGTTATCGCCGATCTGGCCAGGCTGCGCGCCTATCTCGATCTTTGATTTCCATTCACCTCATTTCGATTCACCCTGTCAGGAGTCACCATGTCTGCCCATCCCTATCCCGAATTCACCTTCTTCAGCCGCTTCGTTGCCGACATTCAGGCGGGCCGCAAGACCATCACCATCCGCGACGAGAGCGAAGCCAACTGGCAACCCGGCCAGCGGCTGGTACTGTTCACCAACCCGGAGCACCAGCCCTTTGGCACCATAGAGGTGCTCTCGGTCAAGACGGTCGCCTTCGATGAACTGAACGACGAGCACGCCCGTCAGGAGAACATGACCCTCCCCGAGCTCAAACAGGTGATCCGCGATATCTACCCCGATCTGCCGCCGCTCTATGTGATTGAATTCCAGCTGCTTGAAGCCTGATTTTGTGAGCTGCCTCAGCTAACGCCGGTTGCGCTTTCTGGCTAAAAGCGCAAAATAACTGTTTTTATATACAGTCATTAGTGCGTTATGGAAACACAACTTGAACCGGCCATTGCGGCCATGGTGACAGAGTTCATTGCCGCAGGCCGCCCCAAGGCGAGCAGCCTGAGCTGGCAGGAGCGGCGTGAAGGCTATCTTGCTTCAGCCATATTGGGTGGTGAACAAGAGGAGGTTGGCGCTGCCGAAGAGTGGCAAAACGGCCATTATTCCGTTCGCCTTTATCAGCCAGCGTCCACCTCAAGTGCAAGCCGTCCGGCCCTGATCTACTTTCATGGCGGCTGTTTTGTCAGCGGTGAGTTCGACACTCACGACCGCCAGATGCGGATGCTGTGCAATCGCGCCGAGGCACTGGTGTTCGCGGTACATACCCGCCTTGCCCCTGAACACACCTATCCTGCAGCACATGACGATGCAATGGCTGCTACGCTCGCCATCATGGCCGATGTGGAGAAATGGCATGGGGATCCGGCAAGGATTGCCCTTGCGGGCGACAGTGCCGGCGGCCACCTAGCCCTGATCACCACCTTACGACTCAAGGAGCGAGGCGCCCCCTTGCCCGCAGCCCAACTGCTCATCTATCCGATGCTCGATGCTGCGGGCGACAGTGACAGCTATCGGCAGCTAGGGGATGACTACCTCATCACCCGCGACATGCTGTTAAGCGGTTTTCACGCCTATCTGGGGGAGCAGCCCGTCACTCATCCCGAAGCCAGCCCTCTCCACCATCCGGACCTGTCAGGATTACCGCCGACCCATATCGTAACGGCGGAATATGATCCGCTGCGCGATGAGGGGGAAGCCTTCTATCGCAAACTGCTGCAAGCCGGTGTCACGGCTACCTGTCAGCGGCAACTGGGTGTTATACACGGCTTCTTCCAACTGACCGGAGTCAGCCCCGCGGCGCGTCAGCTCATTGAACAGCTCTCACTGCTTATCAAGAGACTCTGATTTGGCCTTTGCCGAGCGATGTGTTAATAGTGTCCTCTTTTGAATCAGGGAGGTGACCCGAGTGTTTGAGATAGCGAGCCTGAAAGAGGGGATGATGCACGGGGTCGAGCTGTTCCAGCTGCTGCTGGAGATCATCTCCATCGCCTGTGTGGTGATAGGGCTTGGCAAGACCCTCTGGCTGGCGGCAAGAGTGCGGGATCACCAGCCCGGCTTTCCGCGCATTCGCCTCTGCTTTGGCAGCTGGCTCATTCTGGCGCTGGAGTTCCAGCTGGCCGCCGACATCCTGGCCACCACGATCGCGCCGAGCAAGGAGGAGCTGATCCGCCTCGCCATCATTGCGGTGATCCGCACCTTCCTGAACTACTTCCTCGGCAAGGAGCTGGAAGCACAAGCGGAGCGCCAACAAGAGAAGGCAGAACGCCAGCAGGAGCAGCGCAGCGAACAGGCCAAGACTGCTCAATAACCAGTATTCCTGCATAGCATCAGCGCCAAGTGCCATCCCGACCACAGCCGTGGCCCGGGATGGCACCTTTGTGACCCTTCCCGCACTTTTGGCAATCAGTCAACTATGGAACCCTTTTCAAGGTTTCCCCTGCCCTGTCGAGTACCCGTTCATCTGCGTAAGATAGAAAATCTTCTCCCCTAACCGGCCAAGCTGATGAATACGCACTCCCTTCACACGCCCGATATCGACCTCAATAGCTGCGTCATCTACCAGATCTACCCCATGAGTTTTCAGGACAGCGATGGCGACGGCATGGGCGATATCAACGGCATCCGCCAGCGCCTCGACTATCTGGCCACCCTCGGGGTCGATATGCTCTGGCTCACCCCCATCTATCGCTCCCCCAAACGGGACAACGGCTACGATGTGGCGGACTACCGTGCCATCGACCCCGCCTTCGGCACCCTGACCGAGATGGAGCAGCTGATCGCCGAAGCGGCCGCTCACGGCATCGGCATCATGATGGATATCGTCGCCAACCACACCTCCACCGAGCACGAGTGGTTTGTGAAGGCACTGGCCGGGGATCCCTGCTATCAGGACTACTACGTATTTCGCGACCAAGCCTTTGTCAACGCCCACCCCATCACCTCGATTTTTGGTGGCAGCGGCTGGCAGTATGTGCCGGAGCTTGATCGCTACTACCTGCACAACTTCGATCCCAGTCAGGCCGATCTGGACTGGGATAACCCGGCGGTGCGGGCCGAAATGGCGGCGGTGATCAACTTCTGGCTGGGCAAAGGGATCAAGGGATTTCGCTTCGATGTGATCGATATGGTGAGCAAGGAGTGGGACCGACTGGCCATGAGCAATGGCCCGCGCCTGCACGACTATATCCGCGAGCTCAATGCCGCGAGCTTCGGCGGCAAAGGGATCATTACGGTGGGGGAGACCTGGGGGGCCGATCTCGCCCATATGCAGAACTATTCGAACCACGACGGCAGCGAGTTCAGCATGGTGTTCAACTTCGAGCATCTGGGGCTCGGCAGTGACAAGTGGTCATCCCGCTTCGATCCCCTCGCCTTCAAACGAGCCATGGCCCGCCACCAGCAAGGGCTGCACGGTCAGGGCTGGAACAGCCTGTTTCTCGGCAACCACGACCTGCCCCGCGCCGTATCACGCTTTGGCGATGACAGGCCAGAGTGGCGTGAAACCAGCGCCAACCTGTGGGCCATGGTGCTGCACATGATGCAGGGCACCCCCTTCATCTATCAGGGGGAGGAGCTCGCCATGACCAACCGCCACTGGCAGCCGGGCGAGCTGCGCGATGTGGAGGCCATCAACTACCGCGCCAGCCAGTCAGGGCTGGATCCTGCCGAGCTGAGTCGGCGGCTCGATGCCATCGGCCGCGACAACGCCCGCACCCCGATGCAGTGGAATGCCGGCCCCCACGCCGGTTTCAGCGCCACCACACCCTGGATTGCCCTCAATGCAAACCACGTCGAGATAAATGCTGACGAACAGCTGACCCGCCCCGACTCGCCGTTTCACTGCTATCGCCAGCTCATCGCCCTGCGCAAGGCCTACCCGGTCATTCGCCACGGCAATTTCGAGCTGCTGGATGGGGACGACCCCGAGCGCATCAGCTATCGCCGCCACTGGCAGGATCCGGCAAGCGGAGATCGGCACACCCTGCTGCTGCTCGCCAATCTCACGGCCAATCCCTTGACGATGCCCCACTTCGACAAGGTGACAGACGAGATGCAGTTGCTGCTGGCCAATTACCCAAGCGAACCACTGCCACTCTTCGCCCCTTATCAGTGCGCCATCTGGCTGCAAGTGGAGCGGAGTTAACCCCGTGCTGACGGGCCATGTCAATGGCCCGTCAATCGCCCCCCGCCGGTTATCAGCAGAAAATCACGCCCCCACTAGGCGGGATTAAATTAACCACTATTACTGACTTATTAATTGATTATTTATCCCGTTTGATACGCTCTCATTGCCCCTCTTACTATGCCTGCGACCTATCCATTGCCGATGCAACCATCGGCCTTCAAACTGGCATAGCAAAGTGGAAAACAGATGATCACCACAGACGGGAATAACGCAGTCGCCTCGGTGGCGTACCGCACCAGCGAAGTCATCGCCATCTACCCCATCACCCCCAGCTCGGCCATGGCTGAGCAGTCGTCGGCCTGGTCGAGCGAGCGGGGCAAGAACCTGTGGGGGGATGTCCCCCGGGTTGTCGAGATGCAGTCGGAAGGGGGAGCCATCGCCGCCGTCCACGGTGCCCTGCAGACCGGCGCGCTGGCGACCTCGTTTACCTCGTCGCAGGGGTTGCTGCTGATGATCCCCAACCTCTACAAGCTGGCGGGTCAGCTCATCCCCTTCGTGCTGCATGTGGCGGCGCGCACCGTGGCGACCCATGCGCTATCGATCTTTGGCGATCACTCGGACGTGATGGCGGTGCGCCAGACCGGCTGTGCCATGCTCTGTGCCAGCAATGTGCAGGAGGCGCAGGACTTTGCCCTGATCTCCCAGATAGCGAGCCTCAACAGCCGCCTCCCCTTTATCCACTTCTTCGACGGCTTTCGTACCTCTCACGAGATCGCCAAGATAGCGCCGCTCGCTGACGACACCCTGCGCGCCCTGCTGCCCGCAGATGCCATCCGCGCTCATCGTGACCGGGCGCTCACCCCCGACAAACCGGTCATTCGCGGCACCGCCGCCAACCCGGACACCTACTTCCAGTGCAGGGAGGCGAGCAACCCTTGGTATGACGCCGCCTATGGCCATGTGAATGAGGCAATGCAGGCTTTTGGCGAACAGACCGGCCGCCACTACCGGCCATTTGAATACGTTGGCCACCCGCAGGCGGAGCGGATAGTGGTGCTGATGGGCTCGGCCATCGGCACCTGTGAAGAGGTGATCGAACGCCTGCTGGCCCAAGGGGAGAAGGTAGGTCTGGTGAAGGTGCGGCTGTTCCGTCCCTTCTCGGCCGGGCACCTGTTGGCCGCGATTCCCGAGAGTGCCCGCACCATCGCCGTGCTGGATCGCACCAAAGAGCCGGGCGCACAGGCCGAGCCCCTCTATCTCGATGTGATGACGGCGCTGGCCGAAGCGGTCAGCCGGGGCGAGCGGGCAAGCCTGCCGCGGGTTATCGGCGGTCGCTACGGCCTCTCCTCCAAAGAGTTCGGCCCCGCCTGCGCGCTGGCGGTATTTGTCGAGCTGGCGCAAGAGAACCCCCGCCCGCGCTTTACCGTCGGCATCTTCGATGACATCACTGGTCTCTCGCTGCCGCTGGCAGCGCTGGATTCGCAAAGCCCCCTCCACAGCCAGCCACACAAGCTGGAAGCGCTCTTCTACGGCCTTGGCAGCGACGGCACCGTCTCGGCGGCCAAGAACAGCATCAAGATCCTCGGCAACCACACCGACCTCTATCCGCAGGGCTATTTCGTCTACGACTCGAAAAAGGCGGGGGGTCTCACCGTCTCTCACCTCCGGGTAGGCGAGCGGCCGCTACAATCGGCCTATCTGGTGGAAGAGGCGGACTTTATCGGCTGCCATCAGTGGCAGTTTGTCGACAAGTACCGGATGGCGGAGCGCTTGAAGGCGGGCGGCATCTTCCTGCTCAACACCCCCTACAGCGAAGCGGATATCTGGCAGCGCCTCCCCAGCGAGGTACAGCACGCCCTGCGCGAGAAAGAGGCGCGCTTCTACATCATCAACGCCGCCAAAATTGCCCGCGACTGCCAGCTCGGTAACCGCATCAATACCGTGATGCAGATGGCCTTCTTCCAGCTCAGCGCCATCATTCCCCCCACAGAGGCGACCAGCCTGCTGAAGCAAGCCATCGCCACCAGCTATGGCAGCAAGGGGCAGACACTGGTCGAGCGCAACTGGATGGCACTGGAGGCAACCTGCGCCGCACTGACCCGGGTGCAACTTGGCGAGCTGGATCCTACCAGCCGCCCCCGCCCGCCGGTGGTTTCGGCCAAGGCCCCAGACTTTGTCCAGACCGTCACCGCCGCCATGCTGGCGGGACTGGGTGACAGCCTGCCGGTCTCCGCCTTCCCGCCGGATGGCACCTGGCCGGTCGGCACCACCCGCTGGGAGAAGCGCAATATCGCCAAGGAGATCCCCATCTGGGAGGCGGAGCTCTGCACCCAGTGCAACTACTGTGTCGCCGCCTGTCCCCACTCGGCCATTCGCGCCAAGGTGGTGGAACCGGATGCGCTCGCCGCAGCTCCCGCCACTCTCGATGCGCTGGATGTGAAATCCCGTGACATGCGCGGCCAGCAGTACGTGCTGCAGGTGGCGCCGGAGGATTGCACCGGCTGCAACCTCTGCGTCGAGGTGTGCCCGGCCAAGGATCGCAGCAACCCGGATCGCAAGGCGATCAATATGGCTTCACGGCTCGATCACCTCGACGAGCAGAAGGCCAACTACGACTTCTTCCTCGATCTGCCAGAGCGCAGCGCCGAGCAGCTGGAGCGCATCGACATTCGCACCTCCCAACTCATCTCGCCGCTGTTTGAATACTCCGGCGCCTGCTCCGGCTGTGGCGAGACCCCCTACATCAAGCTGCTGACCCAGCTCTATGGCGATCGGCTGCTGATTGCCAACGCCACCGGCTGCTCGTCCATTTATGGCGGCAACCTGCCTACCACCCCCTACACCACCAACGCCGACGGGCGCGGGCCGGCCTGGGCCAACTCGTTGTTTGAAGACAACGCCGAATTCGGACTGGGCTTCCGTCTTACCGTCGATCAGCACAGGGAGCGGGTGCGCCGTCTGCTGGCGAGCCTGGGCGACACCATACCGGCAGCGCTGCGCGAGGCGCTCGGCGATGCCACCCTGCCGGTTTCCGAGCAGCGGGCCCATATCCAGCAGCTACGGGTGCTGCTGCAACAGAGCAAGGCCCCGGCAGCCCAAGAGCTGGCTCGCGATGCGGACTATCTGGTGGAAAAATCGGTCTGGCTCATCGGCGGCGATGGCTGGGCCTACGATATCGGCTTTGGCGGGCTCGACCATGTGCTGAGTCTGGGGGAGAACATCAATGTGCTGGTGCTCGATACCCAGTGCTACTCCAACACCGGTGGCCAGCAGTCGAAGGCGACGCCACTCGGTGCCATCACCAAGTTTGGCGAGCAGGGCAAACGCAAGGCACGCAAAGATCTCGGGGCCAGCGTGATGATGTATGGCCACGTCTATGTGGCGCAGATCTCCCTCGGCGCCCAGATGAACCAGACGGTGAAGGCGATTCAGGAGGCGGAAGCCTATCCGGGCCCCTCGCTCATCATCGCCTACAGCCCCTGCGAGGAGCATGGCTACGACATGGCCGAGAGCCATGAGCAGATGAAGCAGCTGACCGCCACCGGCTTCTGGCCCCTCTACCGCTTCGATCCGCGCCGCGCTGACGAGGGTAAACTGCCGCTGGCGCTCGACTCGCGGGCCTCCAATGCCTCGCTGGCCGAGACCTTGCGCCATGAGCCCCGCTTCCAGCGGCTGGAGCGCCAGCTGCCTGAGGTGGCCAGCCAGCTCTATGAAGAGGCGGAGCAGGAGGCCAACCGCCGCTTCGCCTGGCTGAGCCAGCTGGCGGGCAAGGAGAGTCCGGCGCAGGAGTAACCCGCGCATGACTTGATGGCAGCAGCCACTCTATTCGCCAAATAATAATCAGGGCTCCCCGCGGGGAGCCCTGATGCTATCTATGGTGAGCCAATGCTGGCGCAGGCCAAATCAGGCGCTGATGGAGGCCAGCTCATGGCGCTTCAACGCCAGCAGGGTGATGAGCAGCGCCAGCGTGGCGATCAATGCCATGCCGATATAGGTCGCGCTGAAGCCCGGGGCCAGCAGATCGGGGGCAAGTCGGCTCAGATCGCCATCGCTGCCGGCTGGCAGGCGGAAATGAAACAGCATGGAGCAGATGGCCACGCCGACGGCACCGCCAAGCTCCCGCCCGAAGTTGAACAGCGACATGCCGATGCCGCGATCTTCCCGTGGCAGGGCATTCTGTACCACCACCGAGAGGGCGGGCAGCACCAGACCGAGACCAATACCGGCAAACCCGAGGGCCAGTCTGACCCTGGCATCGAAGTGGATCTGCCAGAGCGCCACCGCCGCGAGGCCAAAGCCCACCGCAACAAAGCTCTTGTAGTGACCGGTACGGCCAATCAGCTTGCCGCCGACAAAGGCGCCGGCAGTGATGCAGATCATGAAGATAACCATGATGGCGCCGCTCTCGCTGGCGCTCATCCCCTTCTGCCACTGCATCTGCAACGGCAGATAGACCAGCACGGCAAACATCAGCAACTGGGAGAGCATCACCAGCAGCACGCTCACCAGATAGCCGGGCAGCCGGGCCAGATGGGCGGGCAATATGGGGTCGTGGGCACGCCGCTCAATCAGAATCAGCAGCAGCAACGCGACGCCCAGCGCCGCCGAGAGCCAGACTGCAGGCAGCGCCGCTTCCGGCGAGAGCAGCAACAGGGTGAGCGTGGTGACGGTAATCAGCAGACCCGCCCCCTTCCAGTCGAAGCGACTGTGGCGACGCACGTTGAGCTGCTTGAGGTTGCGGTTGATGAGAAAGACCGCCAGCGCCCCGAGCGGCAGGTTGATCCAGAAGATCCAGCGCCAGCTGAGCTGCTCGGTGAAATAGCCGCCAAGCAAGGGGCCAGCGATGCTGGAGACCGCATAGACCGCCGAGATGTAGCCCTGATACTTGCCCACCTCCCGCGGTGGAATGGTGTCAGCAATCACGGTAAACGCGAGGGCAATCAGACCGCCGCCTCCCAGCCCTTGCAGCACCCGTGCTGCCAGCAGGGTCGGCAGATCCTGGGAGAGCGCACAGGCCACCGAGCCCGCCAGAAACAGGCCGATGCCGATATTGAGCATCCGCACCCGACCAAAGAGATCGCTCAGCTTGCCATAGAGGGGCAGCACGGCGGTAGCCGCCAGCAGATAGGCGGTCACCACCCAGGTGAGGGCGGCACCGGCGTGCAGCTCGGCGCCAATCATGGGCAGCGGGGTGGTAACTATGCTCTTTTCCAGTGAACCGAGCGCGATCACCAGCGCCACACTGGAGAAGATGGTTTTGGGGGATATTTTCGAGGTCATAAGCGGACTCGCAGATCTGATATGCCAAAGTATCCGGCAATGAACGGATTATTGTCTCACAAATCAGCAAGAGATAGAAAAAACGGCGGCCACAATCTGCCCAACCATGAGGCCGATCCCACAAAACGTCGACCGTTTCTGCTAGCCTGCTCTATTTGATTCGAGGAGCCCCCATGAGCGAGCGTGAGCAGTACGGGTTTGATCACTACGATGCCCTGATTTTCGATATGGATGGCACTTTGGTAGATTCCATGCCCCTTCATCTGGATGCCTGGGAGCTCACCTGCGCCGAATTCGGCATCCCCTTCGAGCGGGATCAGCTCTATCAGTACGGCGGCATTCCCACCCGCAAGATCATCGCCATGCTGGCCGAGCAGCAGGGGCTGACGGTGGATGTCGAGGCTTTTACCCGTCGCAAGATTGCCCTCTATATGGAACATATCGACAAGGTCAGCGTCTTTCCCAAGATGTGGGAGCTGGTCAGGCACTATCACGGCAAGGTCAAGATGGGGATTGGCACCGGCTCACCGCGCAGTCAGGCGGACTCCATCCTCAAAAGCACCGGACTCGACGCCTATATTTCGGTGTTGGTGAGCGCCGATGATGTCACCAACCACAAGCCGCACCCTGATACCTTCTTGCAGGTGGCCGAACTACTCGGCGCCAATCCCGCCAACTGCCTGGTGTTTGAAGATACCCGGATCGGGCTTGAGGCTGGCAAGGCGGCAGGGATGGATACCGTGCTGGTTATCGAAGGTGACCTGCACCCGCGCTAAACGGCTCAGGGCAAGCAGGCAAACCGATAAAATGGTGCCATCACAGTGGCACCATTTTTTATTCACGTGAGCTTGGCGGCAGCGTCAGTGCCCGGACAGAGTTGCGATCGCAGCCGGAATAGCGGCAACCGTCAGACAAAGGGCATTGGCGTTGGCCTCATCCTGTAGTGCCTGATGAGTGCGAAGCAGCTCAAGAGCTTCGGCCGGGGTATCTGCAAAGGTGGGGGCGGCGATGGCGGCAAATCCCTGTTCGACCAGTTGACGACGCTCATCGCTATAGCTGGGTGCATTGGCATCTAGATAGGTAAGCGCCTGACCCTGCTTGAAAAAGTGATAGTTAGGCATCGATTGGCCCCGCAAAAATAAAGCGCCATTCTACTCCTTTTTGCTCCACCGCCAGCGTCAATCTGTGTCGTCTCAAGTGATCTCGTTCACATTTTTATCAACACACATTTACCGACCGGGATCCGTACAAACCCCTCCCCACGCGGCGTCAGACAACACCCGATACCGTCACTCGGCGCCAAACAAAACGCCTCCACAGAGGAGGCGTTGCGACTGAAACAGGGTGGCTCCCGTTACATGGCATTCGTCGATTCGAAGATCTTGTCCGCCGAGGCCTCGACGAAGCCCGGATAGAGCACGCCATCGGCCTGCGGATAGCGCAGGGCAAACTCGTAGAAGCAGCTCGGGATGGTACGCACCCCATCGCTGAACGGCACCTCGGCTTTGTCTGCCATGGTGGAGGATTGCTCCAGCATCACCTGCGGGTCCCCCTTCACCTCGCCACCCACGCTGTTGAGCACAAAACCCGCCGCCTTGAGCGCCGCATTGACCTGATGGATGGTGTCAAAATCCTTCAACTTGTTGATATTGACCGTGAAGTGGTTGGCACGATAACCCCAGGCTGCCATCCAGGCCGCATACTCGCTCTCCGCCAGCAGAGTCTGATAATCGGCATAGGATACCTGCCAGGGGGCACCGGTGTAGAGAAATGCCGGGGTATCGGTCAGATGATCGGGCACCTGATCCGCCAGCTTGTGGATGATGGCCTGGGCAGCCGGAGAGAGCTCTTCCACCTTCAGCTCACTGATAAACACCTTGGGAGCGTCCGGATCCTGATGCTCAAAGTGCTTGGCATAGAGCTTCTTGGCCTTGAAAACGTACTCGCCCTTCTGCTCGTAACCGAGCGCCAGGAAGTGGGCGGCCAGCTTCTCCAGCCCCAGCTTGGGCAGGTTGTAGGTACGAAACGCCACGTGATCGTTGACGATGGGCTCGCCGCCACCCAGCAGGGTGTGCACCTTGAGGGCGCTCGGGGTCACCTTGATGTAGTTGTCCCACAGATGGCTGAACAGGGTGTCGATATCCTTTTGCATCTCTCTTTCCTTTGATTGCGGGTACAGATGGGGGCACCGCTGGATGCCCCGTGTCGTTATCAGAAGCGCAGGCCGGGCGACAGCTGCTCCGGCATGGCGGCTTTGCTGTCTTCGACAGAGGCAATCGGGGATATGACACAGTAGTCGGCGGCGTTGAGCCATCTCTGCTGCATTGGCATCCCCGTTTGCTTTTAAAACGTCAAACCAGGAGACAGCTGATCCGGCATGGCGGCTTTGCTGTCTTCAACGGAGGCAACCGGATACGCACAGTAGTCAGCAGCGTAGTAGGCGCTCGCCCTGTGGTTGCCGGAAGCGCCGATGCCACCAAACGGCGCAGCACTGGAGGCGCCGGTGATGGGTTTGTTCCAGTTGACGATACCGGCGCGGATCCGCTTGAAGAAGTGGTGCCAGTCCGCCTCCTTGTCCCCCAGCAGACCAGCCGAGAGACCGTAGCGGGTGGCGTTGCCCTGATCGATGGCACCATCGAAATCATCGTAACGAATGAGTTGCAGCAGCGGACCGAAGTACTCTTCGTCAGGCAGCCCACTCACTGAGGTCACGTCGATAATGCCCGGGGAGACAAAGCCTGTACCCGCTTCCAGGTGCTTGAGGGTAAGCAGGCTCTCGCCACCGAGGCGCTGCAGGTTGGCTTGCGCCTCGACCATGCCCAGTGCTGCCTTCTCGCTTATCATCGAACCCATGAAAGGCTGCTCGGCGGCGTCATAAAGGCCGACCTTGATCTGGCTGACCACCTCAACCAGTCGATTGACCAGCGCATCGCCCCGCTCGCCGCGCTCGACAAACAGACGGCGGGAGCAAGTACAGCGCTGACCGGAAGTGATGAACGCCGACTGGACGATGGCATGGACGGCGCCGTCGATGTCGCTCACATCTTTCACGATCAGCGGGTTGTTGCCGCCCATCTCGAGAGCCAGAATTTTGCCCGGCTGACCGGCAAACTGCTGATGAAGGAAATGGCCGGTGCGGGATGAACCAGTGAAGAAGAGGCCGTCGATGTCGGGGTTGCCAGCCAGCGCCTTGCCAGTCTCGACCTCCCCTTGCACCAGATTGAGCACGCCATTGGGCAGCCCCGCCTCCTGCCACACCTTGACCATGGCCTCAGCCACCATGGGGGTCAGCTCGGAGGGTTTGAACACCACGGTGTTACCCGCAATCAGTGCCGGGACTATATGGCCGTTGGGCAGATGGCCCGGGAAGTTGTAAGGGCCGAACACCGCCACCACGCCGTGGGGCTTATGACGGACAAACGCCTTGGCGCCCGGCATGGCATTTTCAACGGTACCGGTACGCTCGTCATGGGCACGGATGGAGATGGCAATCTTGCCCTGCATGGCGGCCACTTCGGTGCGGGTCTCCCACAGCGGTTTGCCTGTTTCGCGGGCGATAGTCAGGGCCAGCGCCTCTTTCTGCTCGCCGAGCAGGTCGGCATAACGGCGCACTATGGCCAGACGATCCTCAAGGCTCATGTCCGCCCAGTGGTAGAAGGCGGCACGGGCGGCCTTGACGGCGGCATCCACCTGCGCCGCACTGGCGGCAGCCCCCTGCCAGATCACCTCGTTCTTGGCCGGATCGGTTGACTCGAACGGCTTGCCTTCACCGGCAAGCCACTGACCGTCGATAAATTGCACTAACTGGCTCATCCATTCACTCCCTGTCGCGGGCAGGCAGCCTCGGCTGCCTGTCTGATAATCGGTTTGCTTGTCCTGTTTGTCTCAGTCGAGGTCGACCACCCGCACCATGTCGCCATCCTGCACCTTGAGTGCCGCCGCCATCTTGGGTGGAATGATGGCTTCGTGCTTGTCGAGATCGACCCGGATATTGCCGTAGCAGGCGCGGTAATGTTCGAAACGGCTGTTGCAGATAAGGTGGGTCTTGCCACCGATGGGCTCGCCCACCAGCACCCGCAGCTTCTTGCTGCGGCGCACGCTGCGGATATTCTTCACGTCACACTCGACGGTGGGGCCCGCATCGAAAATATCGACGTAACCACGGTTCACGAAGCCCTCGTCCTGCAGCATCTTGATGGCCGGGCGGGTCTTCTCGTGGGTCTGGCCGATAACGGCGCGCGCCTCTTTGCTCAGCAAATTGACATAGATGGGGTACTTTGGCATCAACTCGGCGATAAAACGCTTCTTGCCGATGCCGGTCAGATAGTCGACGGTTGGAAAATCCATCGAGAAGAAATGGGTTTGCAGCCACTCGTAGAAGGGACTGTGGCCGTTGGCATCGGAGACGCCGCGCATCTCGGCGAAGACGGTCTCGTCAAACAGCTCAGGGTGCTCGGCCATAAACAGAAAGCGGTGCTTGGAGAGCAGGCGGCCGTTGAGCCCCTCGCGGGCACATTCGCGCAAAAACAGGGTGCAGAGCTCGGAGTTGCCGGTGTAGTCGTTGGAGAGGGTCAGGGTTTCAACGACGTTGTAGATGCCGAGCTTGGGAGAAGAGTGCACCACCTTGCCGATGTGGTAGTTGTAAAACGGCTGGGAGAGGCCAACCGCGGCATCGATGGCACAGGTGCCGACCATCTCGCCGGTCTCCAGATCCTCAGCCACGAAGAAGTAGAGGCAGTCCCCCTTGCCGGCGGGCTTGTCGGAAAAAGTCTGGGTAGAGGCATCAATCTTGCGCTGCAGCAGCTCATCGTTGACGGGCAACGAGGTCATGCCGGTGCCGGACTCGATGGCGCAGGTCTTGAGCCCGGCAAAATCTTTTTGCTCGATGGGACGGATAACCAACATAAATGACAACTCCCTTTCATTGACGACAGGTGGGGTCCCGGCTCCTGCCGGGAGAGCTCCCCACCTCAATTTGGAATCAGGCGTTAACCACCTGGGCAACCGCCTTCTCGAAGCGGGCCAACCCTTCCTTGATGTCCGCTTCCGGGATCACCAGTGAAGGGGCAAAACGAACCACGTTGGTACCAGCCACCAGTGCCATCAGCCCCTGATCGATGGAGGCCAGCAGGAAGTCGCGGGAGCGCCCCTTGTAGGCATCGCTCAGGGCCGCGCCCAGCAGCAGACCCTTGCCGCGGATCTCGCTAAAGCAGTGGTATTTGGCATTGATGGCTTCAAGGCCATCGCGGAACAGCTGCTCGCGTTGCTTGATGCCAGCCAGCACCTCCGGAGTATTGATCACGTCGATCACCGCCTCGGCGACCGCACAGGCCAGCGGGTTGCCGCCGTAAGTAGAGCCGTGAGTGCCCACTTTCAGGTAAGAGGCGATTTCGTTGGTTGTCAGCATGGCGCCGATGGGGAAACCGCCCCCCAGCGCCTTGGCGCTGGTGAGGATGTCCGGCGTGACACCCAGACCCATATAGGCATAGAGATCACCGGTCCGGCCGACGCCGGACTGCACTTCGTCATACACCAGCAGGGCATTGTGTTTGTCGCACAGCTCGCGCACCCCTTTGGCAAACTCGTCGGTAGGACGAATGATGCCCCCCTCCCCTTGCAGCGGCTCCATCACCACGGCGCAGGTGTTGTCGGAGATCACCTCGGCCAGCGCGGCCAGATCGTTGTAGGGAACGTGGGTTATGTCACCGGGCTTGGGCCCGAAACCATCTGAGTAGGCAGCCTGGCCACCGACGCTGACGGTAAAGAAGGTACGACCGTGGAAGCCCTGATTGAAGGCGATGATCTGGGTCTTCTGCTCGCCAAACTTCTCGATGGCATAGCGGCGTGCCAACTTGAGAGCGGCTTCGTTCGCTTCGGCGCCGGAGTTGCAGAAGTAGACCTTGTCGGCGAAGGTGGCGGCGACCAGCTTCTTGGCCAGACGCAGGGCCGGCTCGTTGGTCATGACGTTGGAGAGGTGCCACAGCTTCTCGCCCTGGGTTTTCAGGGCCTCGACCAGCTTGGGATGACAGTGACCCAAACCGTTGACGGCGATGCCACCGGCGAAGTCGACATACTCGCGCCCTTCCTGATCCCAGACACGTGACCCTTCACCACGCACCGGGATGATCTTGGCGGGCGCATAGTTGGGAACCATCACTTCATCAAACACTTCACGTGTCACTGCCAACAACTCTGACATATAGCTCTCCTTCGATTCGGCGACAGAATAATCCACCGCCCAAAAGTTAAATCCGTGTAAACGTGACGGGATTATCACAGAAATAAAGTAAAAAGTCTGTAACAAGACGGCCTATAAGGAACAATGTTCGATTGCTCTTGAGATTTTAGGCAACCGCATTGCATAACGACTCAGGGGGGCTTGGCAAGAGATAATTTGGGCAGGAGAGGGGGTGAATAAAGTGTCAGGGAAATTTTTTTTGCCTTCTCTCGAACTTGAGAAGGCGATCACAACTTTTTATGAACGCGCCAGAAAGTTGGCCAGCAACTGATGGCCCTGCTCGCTCAAAATACTCTCCGGATGGAACTGAACACCCTCGACAGGGAGCGTCTTGTGGCGCAGCCCCATGATCTCGTCAAACGAGCCATCGGCATGCTCGCTCCAGGCGGTGATCTCGAAGCAGTCGGGCAGCGTGTCGCGCTCCACCACCAAGGAGTGGTAACGAGTCACCCTCAGCGGGTTGTTGAGCCCCTTGAACACCCCCTCATTGCGATGGCGGATGAGCGAGGTTTTGCCGTGCATTACCTGACGGGCACGCACTACGCGGGCGCCGAAGGCCTGCGCCAGCGACTGATGACCGAGACAGACGCCGAGAATGGGCAGCTTGCCAGCAAAGTGGCTGATAGCGTCGAGAGAGATCCCCGCCTCATTGGGCGTACAGGGACCGGGAGAGATCACCAGAAAACGGGGGGAGAGCTGCGCTATGGTATCAAGCGTCAGTTCATCATTGCGCTTGACCACAACCTCTTGTCCCAGGGCGCCGAAATATTGCACCAGGTTCCAGGTAAAAGAGTCGTAGTTATCGATCAACAACAGCATGAGATAACCAACAGCGGAGAATTAACGATCGAGATAACGACCCTGTTCCATTTCCCGTTCACGCTGACACTCGGCCAGATAGATGGCGGCAGCAACGGCAGGGGTTTTATGGTGCTTGTCGATGGCATTGGAGACCATCAACTGCAGGGTATTGAGGTTTTTCGCCTTGCGAAATTTACGTAGCCAGTGACCTTTGTCACTCAGCTCTTCAGCAGAAATAGTTGGTTGAACAGGCATGCTTTCTCTTGGGGATATTACCCAGGTTGAAATAAAGAAATTAAACAAAATAGCCGGGCAGAAAATAAAGAAAGCCAGGCAAATACCCAGCTCTCTTCTACTACACCTTCCCAGTATGTCAGGCTCGAGGAACGAAGCCGACTACATCATATACGCTGGTCAGGGTTTTTTCAGCTCTTTCGCGCGCCTTTTGTGCGCCTTCTGCCAGAATCGCGATCAGATGGGCCTCATCCTGACGCAACTCGTGGAAACGGGCCTGGATCGGTTCCAGCAGCGCAACCACGGCTTCGGCGGTTTCGGTCTTGAGGTGACCGTACATCTTGCCTTCGAAGTGCTGCTCCAGCTCGGGGATGGAGCGGCCGGTCACGCCGGACATCAGGGTCAGCAGGTTGGAGACACCCGGTTTGTTTTCCGGATCGAAACGCACCACCGCCGGCTCGTCGGAGTCGGTCACCGCACGCTTGATCTTCTTGACGATCTGCTTGGGATCTTCAAGCAGGCCGATGAAGTTGGCCTCGTTGTCATCCGACTTGGACATCTTCTTGGTCGGATCCTGCAGACTCATCACCCGCGCCCCTTCGGTCGGAATGAAAGGCTCCGGCATGGTGAATACCTCACCATAGAGGTTGTTGAAACGGGTGCAGATGTCGCGGGTCAGCTCCAGATGCTGCTTCTGGTCGTTGCCGACCGGCACCTGATTGGCCTGATAGAGCAGAATATCAGCAGCCATCAGCACCGGATAACCGAACAGGCCGACGTTGACGTTGTTCTCGAAACGGGCGGACTTGTCCTTGAACTGGGTCATGCGCGACAGCTCACCCATCTGGGTGTAGCAGTTGAGGATCCAGCCCAGCTCGGCGTGCTGCGGCACGTGAGACTGGATGAAGACGGTGCTCTTCTTGGGATCGATACCGACCGCCAGATAGAGGGCGGCCGCGTCCAGACAAGCCTTGCGCAGGGCAGCCGGGTCCTGACGAGTGGTGATGGCGTGCAGGTCGACGATGCAGTAGAGGCAGTCGAACTCATCCTGCATGTTGACCCACTGACGCAGGGCCCCCATGTAGTTGCCGATGGTCAGTTGACCGGAGGGTTGCGCTCCGCTCAATACGATTGGTTTAGTCATGAGAGTGTTAATCCTTGTTATTCAGCCAGCCCAGCTGCGCTATTAGACCAAAAGTGCATCGAGCTGGGCAAACTGCTCGAATACCCAGTCTGGATGGGAGTCGGCGATGGGGCGGCCATAGTTGTAGCCGTATGTAAGACCCACCACCTTCATGCCAGCCGCCTTGGCCGCCAGCACGTCATTTTCTGAGTCGCCCACCATCAGGGTGCGAGCTGGGCTCACCCCCAACTCCTGGCACGCGTGCAGCAAGGGCTCCGGGCTCGGCTTCTTGACCGACACGCAGTTGCCACCAAGCCAGAGTTCGAAACAATCGCTGATGCCAAGGGCATCGAGGATGGGCGCCACGAAATCGCTCGGCTTGTTGGTAACGATCGCTTGCTTGTAGCCCAGACTTTGCAAGCGACGCAGACTCTGTGCCACCCCGTCATACATCGCCAGCCCTTGCAGCAGGCAGGCGTTGTAGTGCTGGAAAAAAATCGGTCTGGCCTTGGCAAACAGCTCGGGATCGGCCTCGCGATAGGCGAGCGCCCGCTGGATCAGCTTGTCGGCACCATTGCCGACCCAGGTACGGATCACCGCTTCATCAGCTTGTTCCAGACCCAGATCAGCCAGAGTCAGATTGACCGCCAGCGCCAGCTGGGCGGCACTGTCAATCAGGGTGCCGTCCAGATCGAACAGCACCAAATCAAATGCGCGCTCAGCGTGTGACATGAGCCAGCTCCGCACGCATCTTGTCGATCACCGCCTTGTAGTCAGGCTGGCTGAAAATGGCAGAGCCGGCGACAAACATGTCGGCGCCCGCTTCGGCGATCTCGCGAATGTTGTCGACCTTCACCCCGCCATCGATCTCGAGACGGATATCGCGGCCGCTCTCGTCGATCAGACGACGCACCTGACGCAGCTTGTCGAGGGTGCCCGGGATAAAGCTCTGGCCACCGAAGCCCGGGTTGACCGACATCAGCAGGATCACATCCAGCTTGTCCATCACATACTCGAGGCAGGAGAGCGAGGTAGCCGGGTTCAGCACCAGACCCGCCTGGCAGCCCATCTCCTTGATGAGGCCCAAAGAGCGATCAACGTGATCGGACGCTTCCGGATGGAAGGTGATGAGGGAAGCACCGGCCTTGGCAAAATCGGGAATGATGCGATCCACCGGCTTGACCATCAGGTGCACGTCGATGGGGGCCTCGATACCGTAGTCACGCAGCGCCTGACAGACCATGGGGCCAATGGTCAGGTTGGGGACATAGTGGTTGTCCATCACGTCGAAGTGAACCACGTCGGCACCGGCAGCCAGTACCTTGGCTACATCGTCACCCAGACGGGCAAAATCGGCAGAGAGGATCGAGGGGGCAATCAGAAAGTCTTTCATCAGCATCATCCATTGGCAGCCAGGGAGAAAAAACGGCGCAATTTTAACGTAAAAGGCGGGCGAAAACGACTCGAATGCGGGGTAAATGGGGCAATCGCCTCCCCTCCCCCAGCAACCCGGGTTATAGGACATCGGCACGGGCGCGGACTCGCCCATAAAAAACGGCGCCCCTGGGCGCCGCATGGTCTGTTACGTCAGTGGCAGCAGTTCACTGTCGCTGGGATAGTAGCCCTGCTCCGGTTCGATTCCGGGCGGATAGAGCGCCAACAACTCGGCCACCTTGTTGCGGGTGCCGCCGTTGCGACTGATGGTGCGCTTGACCAGGATTTCGTCGAGGCGGGCACCGCGATAAAGCTCACGAGTCAGCTCAATATCGTGGTTGCTGATCAGCACCGGCACCCCTTTGTGAGCCGCTGTGTGGCGGGCCAGTCGAGCCAGGATCGCCTGATCATCCAGGGTAAACCCACCGGAGGCATAGGTGGTGAAGCTCGCCGTAGTGGAGAGCGGCGCATAGGGTGGATCACAGTAGATAACCCAATCCTCTTCGGCACGCTTGATGGCGTCGGCGTAGCTCTCGCAGATAAAGGTCGCCTTCTGCGCCTTTTCGGCAAAGGCCCACAGCTCTTTTTCCGGGAAATAGGGTTTCTTGTAGGAACCGAACGGCACGTTGAAGCCGCCCTTCTTGTTGTAGCGGCACAGTCCGTTGAAACCGTGACGGTTGAGAAACAGGAACAAGAGTGCCCGCTCGAAGGTGGTCTCGGTCTGATTGAACTGGGTACGCAGCCGATAATAGGCCGCCTTGTGGTTGTGCTCTGCCACAAACAGCTTGCGCGCATCGGCAATGAAACTGTCCGGCGTCAGCTTGAGGTGGTTGTACAGGCAGATCAGATCCGGATTGATGTCGTTGAGCACATACGCGTCGTAGTCGGTGTTGAGAAACACAGACCCGGCCCCGACGAAGGGCTCCAGCAACACACGCCCGGCCGGCAGGCGCTCGGCAATCTCTTCAACCAGGGAGTATTTTCCCCCGGCCCATTTTAAAAAAGCGCGTGTTTTTTTCATGGAAATCCGGTGTGTAAGAAGGCAAGACCCAAAAAGGGGGACGATTCTACCCCCTTATCCGGTATTAAGGCTATTGCTTCAGCTCTTTTTGTACCTGTGCAAACGACTTGGGCCAGGGCTGACCTTTCAGCAAGGCTGGCGGAAGCTTGCGAATGGCACTCTTGGCCTGGGTCAGACCGGCATAATCCCCTTGCAGCACAACGTACCAGGGGCTGCCACGGAATTTGGTCTGATAGACCCAGACCTTGCCCGCCAGACCATGCTCGGCGACAAACTGATCCACCGCCTTGGTGTTGCTCGCCCCCATCAGCTGAACGCTGTAGTGATTGCGCGGCTTCTTGTTCAAGGTGGCGACCGGTGTCAGGGCCACCTTGGGTGCTGGCGCGGCAACCGGCTCGTTGCTGGCGGTTTTGGTGGTAGCAGCAGGCGTTGCGGTTGTCGCCGGATTCAGTGCTTTGGCGTTACTGGCTGGCGCCGTGGTTGCGATTGCACCACTGGGGGCTGTGCCACTCGGGTTCTTGCCGGTCAGCTCGTCCACCACGTCAGTAGGCAGAGCGCCGCTCACCTTGGGTTCGGTCATCAGCTTTTGCACGACCTCGTCAGAGATCACCACCCGACGCCCTTCGTAATTGGTTGATTCGGTGGTCACGGTTTCGCTCTCTACCGACTTGGGCAGCACTTTCGCCTCCGGCTGCCAATCCTTCACAACCCCGTTGGGATTGCTGGCTGTAGCGCTGTTTTGCGCGCCTTGTGCAGCGGCATCGGTATTCGAACCGCCTGCGGTGAGGGGATCGCCTCCCGCTACCGGGATCGGCAATGCCGTGTTCTGCGCCGGATCCTGCAGCGCCGGTTTGCTTTCATTGTCAAACAGCGCAGGCAGCAGGTAGCTCAGCGCCAGCAGGCCGCCAGCGACCAGCGCGATAGCGGTGGCAATCTTCTTGACAGGCAACTCCGCCTGACGCTTCTTGGGCCTTCTGTCGGTCATGATATCCTCCAGTAACTGCATGATGGTGGACGGATGTCCGTTCGCCGTTTTCAGGATCTCCTCCACTTGCGGCTTGGGCAAGAGGGTCGCCGGGATCTTGAGCTCTTTGGCTTTCTCATACAAGAAGATGCGCTGCTCGGGCGGGCTCAGTGGCGGCACTTCCAGCTCAAGGGCTGGCATGGCACGCCCTTTGAGCTGCGGTCGTTGGGTACGACACCAGACGTCACTGCCCGAGACGATAATGGCCAGCTGATGGGGCGCCGCCAGAGTATCGTTATGACGGATGATCGCCCACAACTCTCCCAGCAGTTCGGTCGGTAACTGGTCGGCCCGCTCTATCAGTAGCAACAGGGTGGCAGGCTTGCTCCCCTCCAGCATGCGAAAGAAGCTCTCCGCCAGCGCATCCTGTGGATTGAACAGCGGGCGCGCCACTACCTGTGGCAATAACAGCTGACGCACATCCACCATCTTCATGGCAGGTGTACCAATCAGGCTCACCACCCGCACTTTTTCCGGCAACACGCCGAGCAGGGATTCGCACAGGGTACCGCGACCACAACCGGGTTTACCGGAGAGAAAAATGAAAGGGTGATTGAATTCAATCAGATGCAGCAGCCGGTCAACCAGCTGCCGCTGGGAAGGAAGTTTTAGCAGTTTATTCGTCACGACCAGACTCGATCACCGCCAGCAACTCGGCATCGGACACATCCCCCACCACCTGCGCATGGCCGATACCAACCGGCAACACCAGACGCAGCTTGCCTTCCAGCACCTTCTTGTCACGGCGCATATGGCGAATAAAGGCGGCGAAATCCATCTCGGCAGGCGCATGAATGGGCAAATTGGCGGCCAGCAGCAGGGCGCGCACTCGCGCAACGTCCGCTTCGCTCATATCGCCACGGGCCTGCGCAGTCCAGGCAGCCAGCATGGTGCCGGCGGACACTGCCTCACCGTGCAGCCAGTTGCCATAACCCTGCTCGGCCTCGATGGCATGACCAAAGGTGTGGCCCAGATTGAGCAGCGCACGGACGCCGTGCTCGGTCTCATCCTGACCGACCACATCGGCTTTGATCTCGCAGCATCGTTTGATGGCGTAGGCCAGCGCGGCAGGTTCCAGCTGTTGCAGACGCACCATGTTCTGCTCCAGCCAGCTGAAGAAATCAGCATCCCAAATGATGCCGTACTTGATCACCTCGGCCATCCCTGCGGCAAATTCGCGGGCGGGCAAGGTACTCAGACATTCGGTATCGATAACAACTTGTTTGGGCTGATAAAAAGCCCCAATCATGTTCTTGCCGAGGGGGTGGTTGACAGCGGTTTTACCGCCGACAGAGGAGTCAACCTGGGAGAGCAGAGTGGTCGGGATCTGGATAAAAGGAATGCCACGTTGATAGCTTGCTGCCGCAAAGCCCACCACATCCCCGATCACGCCGCCCCCCAGAGCGATCAGTGTCGTATCGCGCCCATGGTTGGTTTCAAGCAGAGCAGACATGATCTGCTCAAAGGTCGCCAAGTTCTTGTATGCCTCACCGTCAGGCAGGATCAGGTGTTCAACCTGAAAACCCGACAGCAGAGCGGTTACCTGTTCAAGATAAAGCGGAGCAACGACCGTGTTGGTCACTATCATCACCCGCTTGCCCTTGATGGTCGATACCAGCGCCTCGGGGCGCTGCAACAACCCGGCAGCTATCTCGATGGGATAGCTGCGTTCACCCAGTTCGACCTTCAACCGTTCCATGGACGTCCTCTAGATTACATACCGATCAGCTTTACAATTTGATTGGCAACGATTTTTGCGCTCTGGTCATCGGTGTGCACAACAAAGTCGGCAACCTCTTCATACAGGGCATTGCGCTCTTGTGCCAGACGTTCCAGCACTTCGCGTGCCGGTTCTTCGGTCTGTAGCAGAGGGCGGCGTTTGTCTCGCTGTGTGCGCGCCAGCTGCTTTTCGATAGTGGTTTCGAGGTAGACCACGATGCCACGAGCAGACAATTTGTTGCGGGTTTCGCGACTCTTGATGGCACCGCCACCCGTCGCCAGCACGATACCCTGCTGCTCTGACAATTCGCCGATCACCTTCTCTTCGCGAATCCGGAAACCTTCTTCGCCTTCAACATCGAACACCCAGCCGATATCAGCACCACTGCGGCGCTCAATCTCATGATCTGAGTCGAAAAACTCCATATGCAGTTGTTCTGCCAGATGTCTACCTATGGTGCTCTTGCCCGCACCCATGGGACCTATCAGGAAAATATTGCGTTTCTCAGCCATGTCTTTTCGTTAGTAATTACAAACTGTACGACCCCGATGAATACTGGATCGGGGTACCTATGAACCTTATCTTGCGATGGATCAGGAGGGGGATTATCTCAATAGATATCGGGACTGGCAACCGCAGCCCTTACGCCCCAGCCTCATTGGGGCGTAAGGTTATATGTGTTTTACCTTCACATGTAAAGCATTCAGAAGGCGTCGGTGACTATCTTGGGCGTCACGAAAATCAGCAACTCCCGCTTTTTGTTCTCGCTGGTGGTCTTGCGGAACAAGGCCCCCAATCCAGGAATGTCACCCAGCAGCGGCACCTTGGTCACATCGCTCTTGATGGTCTGCTGATAGATGCCGCCCAGTACCAGCGTCTCGCCATTGTTCACCAACACCTGAGTGGTGATAGACTGGGCGTTGATGGAAACCGCATCACCGGTACCAGTCGGTACCGTTTCACCCTTGGTATCCTGGGTCACGGTCAGGTCGAGAATCACCCGATTGTCAGGGGTGATCTGCGGAGTAACCTTCAGGCTCAATACCGCCTTCTTGAAGGTAACCGAGGTAGCGCCACTGGAAGAGGACTCCACATAGGGGATCTCGGTACCCTGCTCGATCAGCGCCGGTTTCTGGTTCGCCGTGGTCACGCGCGGACTGGCGATAATCTCGGCTTTGCTCTCTTTTTCCAGCGCCGACAACTCGAGATCCAGCAAGGTGCCATCCGCCAAACGGGCAACCTGGAAGGCCAAAGTACCGGCCGCATTGGTCACCGGCAGATTGACGTTCAACCGATCGTCTGCTGTCGGTCTGGTAATTGTCGAGCCACCATTGTTGTTACCAGAGCCATCATTCCCCGCTATGGAACCGGACGTACTGTTGCCATGACCATCGTTTTTGGTCACTCCCCACCGCACCCCGAGCGCTTCATCAAAGCCGTCATCAATGGTCACCATCCGCGCCTCGATAACCACCTGCTTGACCGGAATATCGAGAATATCGAGCATCCGTTTGATGCTGCTGATGACATCGGCGGTATCTTTGACCACCAGCACGTTGGTTCGCTCGTCCACGCTCACCGCACCACGGGGTGACAGCAACTTGGTACTTTCGGAAGAGAGCAGGGCCGCCACTTCCGAGGCCTTGGCATAGTTTATCTGCAGATATTCGGTATAGAGCTGCGCCAAATCTGCAACCTGATTGCGGCTCTCAAGTTGCTGCTTCTCGCGTGTTGCGATCTCTTCCGCCGGTGCCACCAGCAGAATGTTGTTGTCCAGTCGTTTATCCAGACCCCGCACTTTCAAAATAATGTCGAGCGCCTGCTCCCACGGCACCCCATCCAGACGCAGGGTAATATTGCCTGCTACCGAATCTGTGGTTACCAAGTTAAGGTTGTTGAAATCGGCGATCAGCTGCAATACGGTACGGACTGGAATATCCTGGAAGTTCAATGAGATGGGCTTGCCCTGATACTGCTTGGATGCCGTGGCCGTCGTCCGCTTTTTCACCTCGATAATGAAGAGCTTGTCTGCCTGATCGTAACGGTAATCAAACTGACCATTGATCGACAGTTCAAACAGGGTATCGCTCCCCTGCCGGGAGACTTCAACCTGAGAGACCGGCGTTGCAAAATCCTGCACATTGATCAGATTAAGCAAACCATCCGGTACCCGAGTGCCATGAAACTTGGCCAGTACGGTCTGGCCGCGGCTGCTCACATCGACGGCGGCCGAGCTGTTATCCAGCGTGACCAGAAACTCCCCCTGGCCATCTTTACCACGACGAAAATCCACACCGGTAACCGAGTTGAAATAGGCGCCGCTCCCATTGCTTTGATAGTTGTTGAGCACCGGCTTGCTGGCAGGCTGTGTGGCTACCGGCGTAGTCACGGGCGCAACAGGCATCGACCGGGCGACGACCTGAGGATTGAGCAGCGCCGAAGGAGAGGGTGTGGCCACCATTGCAGAGGGCGCTGGCACAGGAGTAGCCGAGGTTGCGGGTGCAATCAGGGCGCTCTCACCATTGATGAGCCCGGAAGAGGCCCCCTCGCCCAATGACACCAGTAATTTGTTCCCCTGTTGCTGCACCTGATAGGGAGCAAGCTGATCGAGTGCGATCTTGATATCCAGACCTGCGCCCTTACCCTCAACCTTGATATTATCTACCCCCAGGCGCTGGATCGGCAGCGGGTTCACTTTAAGTGCCCCTACCGCACCGGGAACATGCAACAACAGCTGATTGGGTTGGTAAGAGAGACGATCGGTAAAGCCCGTGACCGGCTCACTGAAACTGAGCTCCACCAGCAATTGATCGGCAAGCAGCGGATTGACCTTGATCTCCTGCAGGGTTGCCACTGCCCACGCCTGACTGAGGGCGCTGGCGCAAAACAGCAAAGCCACTTTGGATACACTCTCTATTGTTGTTCTCATTGCTGTTCGTCCCTGATTATTGTTTTTCTTGCACATTGGCCATCGCCAACTGGGTTTCTCTTGTTACCCAGCACCCCTTCCCGTCCGGAATGGTTTCCAGCAAATCCACTGCAGTGTCAGTGATCTTGATGACTCGGCCCTGATCAAGCCCCATATACTGGTTGAGCCCGACCCGCATCGATTTGCCATCCGGGGTGCTGATCAAGGCCCACAACTGACCCGCCTTACCCAAAGAACCATGCATCGACAGACTGGCCAGCGAATAATTTTCCAGCACCTCTTTCTCACGATCCATCAGGGTCTGTGCACAATCCGGCTGGGCCTTGGCAGTGCTTGTACTTCCGACCGTCGCCTCAGGCTGGGGAACCATGAAGGGGCTGCGCAACTCGCGTTGCTGGTAGTGCATGGGGGCAAAAGGCTTCAGCTCGGGCAAGGGCTCGATAGGTATGGGCGGCCTTGCTTTGGTCTGGGCGACATAGCTATCCATGTCCTCCTGGCCACCACAGGCCGCCAGCAAGAGAGCAGGCAATAACCAGCAGATGCGTCTCATTGTTTCGGCTCCACTGTTTTACCGTTGTACTTGTAGGTCTTGGCCAGCATCGACATCGAAATCAGCTCCCCTTCATCCTTGCTCTGACCCAGAGTGAAGGAGTCAAGGATGACGATACGGGGCAAAGCGGCCATGTCAGCGGTGAACTTACCAATTTGATGGTAAGTGCCCACTACTTCGATACGCATCGGTAGCTCTGTCGAAAACTCGTGCTTTACCTCGGGTTCCCAGTTGATCCGGTTCAATTTCAAGCCGTTGTCGGTAGCAATAAAGCTGATATCGTCCAGCAGCCCGGCGACCTCATGGGTATTGGGCAACTGCTTGAGCTGGGTATCAACCAGTTGCTCAAGCTGAACCATTTGCGCCTTGTATGCCCCCAGGTTGGCAGCCAGCATCGCCTTGCTTTCAAACTGTGCTTTCAGTTCGGTCTCCTTCCCCGCTTCCTGAGTCAAACTGGTCAGTGAGTTGGCAATCACGTAGTAGTAGATGGCGCCGCCGGTCAACACGCAGCAGAAAAAGATGAAGACCCCTTTTGCCCATTTTGGCCAGCTTGCTATGTCATTGATATCTAACTCGTTGAGTTGCTGAAGGTTCATTATTGCTCCTTGGCCACATTCCCTGCAGCCGCAGCATTGTTGGCGATCAGGAACATCATGGAAAAATGGCTCAATGACACTGGCGCAACATCAGCCGCAAAAATAGTGCTTATCTTTGCCTGACCCAACCAACCGGAACCATCAATCCGCCGCATCATGCTGGCCACCCGACCATAGGCTTCGGTCTTGCCATTTACATCAATAATATTGTTCTGCATCGAAAGGGTGTTGAGGTAAACCCCGTTGGGCACCAGTGAAGGCAGCTGATTGAAGAGGCGGACGGGCACATTGCGTCGCATCTGCAGCTGCTCGATGAGCTGCATCCGATCGATCAGCTCCTTGCGACGCTCTTTGAGCAGACGGATCTCCCCCAACTGGGCATCGAGAATAGTCATCTCCTGAACCAGCCGCTGGTTGCGCTGCTGCTGGGCGACGATCTGACGATCAACCAGCCAGTTGGCAAAAAATCCCAGCGCGACCGTGGCCAGCACAAAAATCCCCAGCAAGGCCCCAAACTGTTTCTTTTGGCGCTGGGCCCGGGCTTCACGCCAGGGGAGAAGGTTTATATTTGACATGGTGTGAAACTCCTCAGAGCCAACCCGAATGCCGTCATATATTTAGCACCATGTACCAGCTCGGCCTCTCCTTTCGGTTTGCCAAACAGAGCGAACAGATCCGGGTGCAATACCTCGCAATTGACCTCTTCTTTTACCTGCACCAACAAACCGGGCAGCAGACTGCCTCCCCCCGTCAGCACCAGTTTTGCGATGTCGCGATAACCGGATGAACTGCAAAACAGCTGGATATTGCGCCGCACTTGCTGCAACAGCGAGTTGATGTGGGGCATCAGCACATCCAGCTCATGGTCAACAGGCAAGGTACCTTTGGTTTTAGCCTGCTCAGCCTCATCCAGCGTCATGCCATAAAAGGAGGAGAGCGCCTGGCTGTACTGATCGCCACCGAAGTTCTGCAAGCGGGAGTAGATCACCTCTCCCTTGACCAGCGCCGCAAAGGTCATGGCACTGGCACCGATGTCGATCACCCCGATTGGCCGTTCACTCTCCAGCAATTCGGGCAGACAGGCCACCACGGCACGGCCCAGCGCATGGGCGCCCACATCCACCACCTTGACGGCAATACCGGCTTCGGCAAGGGCGCTGACCCGGCCGTTGACACTCTCGGTGCGGGCTGCGCTCAGCAGCACATCTTGACGATCTTCGCTATTGTTGGTGCTCAGCACCTCAAAATCGAGACTCACTTCATCGAGGGGGAAGGGAATGATCTGCTCGGCCTCCAGCTGCACCTGACTCTCCAGCTCCTTGTCGCTGAGGCGGGCATCAATCTGGATCACCTTGGTTATCACGTTGGAGCCGGTCACCGCAGTGGCGGCATAGTCGCTGTGAGCAGGGATCAGGCGCTTGAGGCTCTTGAGAGATTGGCTGACACGCTCGATATCCTGCAATTGATAGTCAACCAGCGTCCCTTTCGGGGTGGCAATATCGGCGACCGATTCGAGATGAAGCTTGCCAGGTCGGCCACTGAGGGTAACGGCCTTGATGGTCTGGCTGCCGAAATCAATGCCCACCAGAGGGAGGAGGGATCCCTTGTTAAAAAGCCCAAACATATACACATCCATGCGTTATTTGGTTTTATTCCTGAACAGAGTGTAGGACACCCGATCAGAGGAGTGCTTCACTCATCCTAAATGCTCTAACTATCAATGTCATAAAGTTTATGTCGAAAAGTGACCCATCTCGCTTTCTTCATGGCAAGTGGCCCTCCTTGGTTATTGCTCCCCGTAGTGCTAACCTCTCGCATCCTTTTGAGGTGGGTGGCTCGCCACAGGAAAACCTCGAATTCCCGATGGCAAAAGGGCTATACTCTGCGCCCGTTGGCTAATTTTAAGACGATTGGTAGTTCTTCCATGCTGAAATGGCTCGTTCGCCTGTTTATTGTCATGATGCTGGGTGCAGTGCTGGGTGTCGCCAGCCTCATCGGTATCTACTTCTATATCAAACCCCAACTGCCCGATGTCACCGCACTGCGTGACGTCAAGCTGGCAACCCCGATGCGGGTTTACAGCCGGGATGGGGAGTTGATCGCCCAATATGGCGAAATTCGTCGCATTCCGCTGCGTCTGGACGAAATTCCGCAACCCATGATCGATGCCGTACTGGCGACCGAAGATGCACGTTTCTATGAGCACCCGGGCATTGACCCGATTGGCATCATTCGAGCTGCATCCGTCTGGGCTGTCTCCGGTCATGCCCGTCAGGGGGCCAGTACCATCACCCAGCAGGTTGCCCGCAACTTCTTCCTGAGCAATGAGAAGACCATCATCCGCAAGATCAAGGAGGTCTTCCTGGCCTGGCGGATCGAGCAGAATCTCTCAAAAGACGAGATCCTCGAACTGTACCTCAACAAGATCCCCCTCGGTTATCGCTCCTTCGGGATCGGTGCTGCGGCACAGGTTTACTTTGGTAAAGAGGTCAAGGATCTGGGGCTGGACGAGATCGCCATCATTGCAGGTCTGCCGAAAGCCCCCTCCATGCTCAACCCCATCCGCTCCCCCGAGCGCGCCTTTGCGCGCCGCAACGTTGTGCTGGGCCGGATGCTGGAAACCGGCAAGATCACCCAAGCCCAGTTTGACGAAGCGTCCAAGATGCCGATCAAGGCCCGTTTTCACGGCGCCGAAGTGACCCTGCACGCCCCCTATCTGGGGGAAATGGTGCGCCAGAAGATGGTCGAGCAGTTCGGTGAAGATGCCTACACCATGGGCCTGCACGTCTACACTACCGTCTCTGCCGAACGTCAGCGGGCGGCAAGACAGGCGCTGCTGGATGGCGTCTTTGCCTATGATATGCGCCACGGCTATCGTGGCCCGACGGCTCAGTTGTGGAAGGCTGGCGAGACAGCCTGGGATTACGAGCAGATCGTCGCTCACCTTGGCAAACAACCCACTTATGATCCGCTGATGGCGGCGGTCGTGACCAAGCTCGGTGATCGCAGCGCCACGCTGGTACTGAAGAATGGCAAGGAAGCAGAGCTCGGCTGGAACGGCATTAAATGGGCCCGCTCCTTTATTACCGACGACCGTCAGAGCTATGCCCCGAAATCGACGCGCGATGTGCTGAAAGTCGGCGCCCAGATCTGGGTGCGGGAAGAGGGCGAAGAGTTGCTGCTGGCCCAAATTCCGGATGTGAATGCCGCGCTGGTTGCCATGAACCCGAAAAATGGGGCGCTGGAAGCACTGGTCGGTGGTTTCAGCTTCGAACTCTCCAAATTCAACCGGGTCGATCAGGCGCGTCGCCAGATCGGTTCCAATATCAAGCCTTTCCTCTATGCGACCGCGCTGGAGCATGGCTATACCCTGGCGTCGCTCATCAACGATGCGCCGATCAACCAGTGGGATCTATCAAAAGGGCCCATGTGGCAGCCCAAGAACTCCCCGGCCGTTTATGATGGCCCCACCCCGCTGCGTCTGGGTCTGGCCAAGTCCAAGAACGTGATGTCGGTTCGACTGATGCGCGCCATCGGTCTGGATACCTATATCGACGGTCTGACCCGCTTTGGCTTCCCCCGCGACTTCATCTCTCCCCATGAGTCGCTGGCGCTGGGCGCTGCCGAATTCACCCCTCTCGAAGTGGTGCGTGGTTACTCGGTACTGGCCAACGGTGGCTTCCTGGTAACCCCATACTTCATCGACAAAGTGACCGACAGCCTGGAGAACACCCTCTATCAGGCCAATCCTGCTATTGCTTGCACCACCTGCGAACAGCAGGCCGCACCCGAGCAGAGCACACTGCCGGAGCCAACTGTTGATGGAGCCGCACAAGATGGCACGCAGACCCCTCTCGCGCCAACCATTGCCCCGCATACCATCAGTGCCCAGAGTGCGTTCCTGATCACCGACACCCTGAGCACAGCTATCTGGGGTGGCAACGGCTGGCGTGGTACCGGCTGGCGTGCAGCCCGCGACCTGAAACGTCACGACATCTCCGGTAAAACCGGTACCACCAACGAATCGCGGGATGCCTGGTTCTCCGGCTACACCCCGGACATCGTTGCCACCTCATGGATCGGTTTTGACAACCACCAGCGTGGCCTTGGCCGTGCCGAGTTTGGCGGTGGCGCCGCGCAGCCTATCTGGATCGACTTCATGAAAGTCGCCCTCAAAAAGCTGCCGGAGCACAAAATGCCGGTTCCCGAGGGGATCATGACAGTGAAGATTGATAGCGAAACCGGCCTGCTGGCAACCAGTGGCGGCACCGACGAATACTTCAAGGAAGGGACCGAGCCGACCCGCTACGCAGCACCGAGCTCGGATGGCAATCAGGTCTACGGCGGTGACAACCCCGATGTAGAAGGGCCTGTCTCAACCGACGATATCTTCTAAGCTGCTCTCGCGGCAGAAGCAAAACCGGCAGCCTTGGCTGCCGGTTTTTTTATTGGGCCAACTGCTTGCTCATCAGCGTGGCGATCGAGGCGGCCAGCTCGTTGAAACAGGGGCGACGCACCGAGTAGTGGCGATAGAGCAGCGAGATGGTACGCCCTGGCACAGGGTCAACCACAGGTCGATAGCTCACCCCGCCCTCATCATGATCGGCAGGTACGGCCAGCTTTGGCACCAGGGTCATGCCACTACCGGCGGCCACCATGTTGCGCAGCGTCTCCAGACTGGTGCCCTTGAAGCGTTGATCCTCACCTATCCCGCCGGCGAAACAGAATCCCATCGCCTGATCCCGCAAACAGTGGCCATCGGCCAGCATCAGCAATTTCTTGCCCTTGAGATTACCAAGCGGCACCTGTTTGGCCTGTGCTTCGGGGTGATGGCAAGGCACCGCCAACCACATCGGCTCATGATAGAGCTGGATTGAACCAAACCCCTCCATCCCAGGCATCTCGGCCAGAATGACGCAATCCAGCTCCCCCTCTTCCAGCCGTTTGAGCAGGGTTTGGGTCTGCTCCTCATAGAGGTAAAACTCCAGCTGGGGAAAACGCTCACGCAGGGTCTGGATAATGCGGGGCAACAGGTAGGGGCCCACGGTCGGAATAAAACCGATATGGATCTCCCCGGACATCGGCTCGGAGAAGTGCTGACCGATGCTCTTGAGCTCGCGCACCTCCTTGAGCACCCGACGCGCCTGATGGGCCATGGCATCGCCAGCCGGAGTAAACAGCACCTTGCGCGAGGTACGTTCGATCAGAATGACCCCGAGTTCATCTTCCAGCTTGCGCAGCTGGCCGCTCAGGGTGGGTTGACTGACAAAGCAGCGTTCAGCAGCTTTGCGAAAATGTTTTTCCTCATCCAGCGCCACCAGATATTCGAGATCGCGAAGATTCATACAGCAAGAGTCCTGCCTGGAAAATGGGCCATCAGCATGCACAATATCGTCCGGCTGGACAAGTCATCCGCTCGCGGTGAACCTATCTGGCTACCTCTCCAAAACAGAAAAGCCCGATCACCTTGCGGTAATCGGGCTGTTTGACTCGCCGAGGGATTACACCCTGAAACGGCGCACCATATCCTGCAACTGGGTTGCCAGATGGTTCAGCTCGTTGCACGCCTGAGCCATCTGGGTGGCACCGGCGGCCACCTCTTCGGAAGCATGGCTGATATTGACCACGTTGCGGTTGAGCTCCTCGCTCACCGCCCCCTGCTCTTCGGTGGCTGTCGCAATCTGGATGTTCATGTGGGAGATGCTGCTGACCGAGCCACTGATCTGGGAGATAGACTCGCCCGCTTCCCGCGCGGTAGCAACCGTGGTGTTCATCAGCTCCTGACTCTGTTGCATGGTACTGCCCGCCTGTTCGGCACGCTGCTGCAACTCGGCAATGATGGTGTTGATCTGGGAGGTGGAGTCCTGAGTGCGCTTGGCCAGAGTACGCACCTCATCGGCCACCACCGCAAACCCCCGCCCCTGCTCACCGGCACGGGCCGCTTCAATGGCGGCGTTCAATGCCAGCAGGTTGGTCTGTTCGGCAATGCCGCGGATCACCTCCAGCACCATGCCGATATTGCGGCTGTCATCGCCCAGTTGGCGGATCACCACCGCGGTACTCTCGATGGCACCGGCGACCCGTTCAATACGTTGAATGGAGTCATTCACCGTTTGCGCACCAAGTTCGGCCGTCTCACTGGCCGAGGTGGCGGCACTGGCCGCATCACTGGTATTGCGAGAGACCTCCTGCACCGTGGCTTGCATCTCGTTCATCGCCGTCGCCAGCTGGTTCAGCTCATGTTGCTGAGCATTCATATTGTTGGCTGACTGCCTTGCTACGGCACTGATCTCTTCTACCGCAGAGCTCATCTGTACAACAGAACCGGATACCTCCCCAACCAGTTTGCGCAAGTTTTCTTGCATCTGCGCAAAGCCTTTCGCCAGTTGTCCTAATTCATCCTGATTAAACGCATTCAACTCCACACGATGAGTCAAATCACCAGCCGCGACGCTACCAACAAGTTCCAGCAAGCGATTAACGGGTCGTTTGATTTGCTGACTCAAATACCATGCAATCAACACCACGAAAATGAGAGTCGCTGCGCCAGTCAAGATACTGAGGAATTTGGAGCTGGTGTATGCCTCTTCACCTTGGGCATCCATCTCCTTGCCAATACGCTCATTTATCTCACGCAAATCCATCGTTAATTTTGTTGCCTGCTCCAGCGTGGTTCTGAGATTCCCTTGCAAAATCTCTCTTGTCTTGTCACTACTCTGTTTCACCGCCTGATATAGCGGGTCATGCGCTGTAAAAAAGGCATTTCCGGCAGTCTTCAACGCGTTAAAGGTTTGCTCTTCATCAGCAGCATTAAAAGCCAATCCGCCGTAATTAGCCGCAGCCTGCTCAAAACGTGCCTTTGAATCCATCACACCTTGTTGGGTTCGTTCAATATCCGCACTGTCGTTGTAGCCCATCGCGATCACCATAGATAATTGGAAACGCCGAGCATCAAGCAGTGCGATATGCATCTGACTTGCATAGCGAACAGAAGGGATAAGGTTCTCTGCCAATACAGTGTTTTGTTGATTGAGATACGACAGTCGTGAGACGCCATACCCGGCAAGCAGGCATACGCAAAGTGCCAGCACCGCAAAGCCAGTACTCAACTTCTGGCCTATGGACATATTCTGGAGCATAGATTCATCCTTAACTGCGTGTCATCGTTTAATGTCGGTTTTGATAGGAGCTATGTGTTCATGTTTTTGTAATTGAGCATAGCCGTAGAGCTGTGCTTTTGTAGTTTGCATAAGCACCATATATCGCTATCGACACGCAGAGATGACCACTTTAACTACCGCTGACTATTAACGGTTTACTCTATTGCACGCAACAGTCGTGGGATCAGCAACTCCGGCTCCCCCAGATACTGGTTGACCTCTATCCTTTCGAGTTTTCCCCCTCGTTCTATACCCAAAGTAGGATAACCCTGACCGCCCAGCCGTTTCATCCAGCCCTGGCTATCTGCCAGATGTTGCAGCAAGGGGGCCTGCAGATAAACTTGTTGGAATTCCTCGGCTGAAATCCCCTGCTCTGCCGCCAGCGTGGCGAGAAATGCCGGCTCACCAATCCAGATCCCGTCCCGATAGTGGGATTGCTGGATCCGGTGCAACATGACCAGCCCATCGCCCCCCAACGCCGTGACGGCCAAAACCGCACGGATCGGCGGCTCGGAGTCCAGCAGACGGCCTTCCCGCAGCAGCAGTTCGTTAAAGTAGCGTTCGCCAAAATGCTGGCCGGTCAGCGCTTCGATCCGCTGATCATGGGGGCGCACATAATCACGCAATGCCTCGCCCATCGGCTGACGGCGGCTACCCATCCAGAGGCCGCCCGCATGCAGCTCGATCTTGAGTCCGGCAATGGTGGCTGCCGCCTGCAACAGGGGGGCGGCACCGTAGCACCAGCCACAGAGCGGGTCATAGACATAATGGAGGGTGGTTTGTTGTTCGCTCATCTTCATTCTCACTTCAATCTCGGATAAAAAACCGGGCCCTTAGGCCCGGTAAAAAAACACAGGGAAAGCAGGCTCAGTGGCTTACCACTTCATCTCGCCGGTATTGACCTTGGCACCGATGGCCAGACCATCGTCAACCGGCAGTGCCGGATAGGCCTTCTTCAGAGCCTCAATCAGCTCACCGGAGTTTTTCGCCTTGGCCAGCTCCTGTTCGAAACGCTCTACATAGTCACGGGTAAAGGTCACAGCAGCAGTGCCTTTGGGAGCAGTCCCCAGGAAGTGGCCCGGTACCACGCGCTCGGGTTTCAGGGCCAGCAGGTTGTCCAGCGCCTTGACCCAGTTACTGCGGGCCGCCTTGGTCTGGCTGTCCGCCATCCAGACATGCACCCCGTGGTAGACCGGTACACCACCAAAAGCAGTCTTGATGGAAGGGGCCCAGAGGTAGGCATTCGGGGTGTTCATCTCTTTGATCTCAATCTTCTCGCCATCCAGCGTCAGGTGGCTGGCGGTCATCACTTGCGGCACGGTCAGGCTCTTCGGTGCGCCCTTGCCGAGGATCGGGCTCCAATAGCTCAGCTTGGCATTCTTGGTCTGGTTGATGTGGTCAACCACGTGTTGATCGGCCAGCACTTTGACATCCGGGAACGCCGCCATGACCGGCTCCAGACCGAAGTAGAAGTCGGGGTCACCGGCACTGATATAGACAGTGGTCAGCTTCTTGCCACTCTTCTTGATCATGTCGACCAGTGCCTGACCATTCTGCACGTCGAATTGGGCATCGATCAGGATGGCCTCTTTGTCACCGGTCACCAGTGAGGAGGAGACCGGGAAGATCGCCTTCTCGCCAGGGTTGTAGACGGTCACGCTCAGGGGGGCGGCCAGTACGGCGCCACTCAACAGGGTGGTCGCCAGAGTCAGGTTGCGGATCAGGGTATTGTTCATCATCTATTCCTCATTAAGTATTCGGGGGTTCATCTGATGGACACAGTGTATTGGATCACTTAAGGTGCAAATACAGCATAAAAAGCGCATCACTGTTGCACATATCGAACATATAGAGAGCCATACATGGATCGACTGACCGCATTACGGGTCTTTGTCAGCGTAGTCGAACAAGGGAGCCTGAGCGGCGCCGGAGAGAAACTGGATATGTCGCGCGCCATGGTGTCGCGCTATCTGGCCGAGCTGGAGAGCTGGATGGGCGCCCGCCTGCTGCACCGCACCACCCGTCGTTTGAGCCTGACAGGGCCAGGAGAGGAGGCGCTGAACCGGGCCCGCGCCATGCTGGCACTCGGCGAAGAGATGGAGCAGATCGCCGTGAAGGGGGATGACGCCCCCAAGGGACAACTGCGGGTCACCAGCAGCTACTCCCTGTCAGAAGCCTTGCTGGTCGGGGCCGCCAACGACTATCTGGCGCAATACCCGGGGACGGCCATCGACATTCTGCTGCTCGACAGAACCGTCAATCTGGTAGAGGAGCGGATCGATCTGGCGGTGCGCATCACCAACGACCTCGACCCCAATCTGGTGGCGCGCCGTCTCGGCACCTGCCACTCGGTAGTCTGTGCCAGCCCGGCCTATCTGGCCCGTCATCCGATGCCACACAAGGTGCAGGATTTGGCGCTGCACAACTGCCTCACCTACACCTACTTCGGCAAGAGCCTGTGGGAGTTCAATGGACCGGAGGGTCCCGAGTCAGTGCCGGTCAGCGGTAACCTGAGCGCCAATATCTCCAACCTGCTGCTGGAAGCAACGTTGGAAGGCGCAGGGATCAGCCTGCAGCCACGCTACTCGGCACAACCCTATCTGGAGCGCGGGGAACTGGTGCCCCTGCTGACCGACTGGCAACCCAAGCGGCTCGGGGTCTACGGGGTGTATGCCACCCGCAAACAGATGTCGCCGCTACTGCGCAGCTTCCTCGATTTTCTGCTGGCCCGCATGGCGGCGGATCCCATCTGGCAGGAGTGAACACACCTCAAACCCGATCATGAAGAAGGGGCCGCTGCGGGCCCCTTCTTCACTCTGATCCCTTGATCAGGCTTCAAATCCGAATGGTTCTGAGTGCGGCGCTTCCGGCTGCGCACTCTCGTCCAGGAAAATATCCCGATAAGCCACATAGATGGAGTAGTTTAGTGCAGGGATCACCACCAGCAGACCCACCAGCAGCAGCGCCGCGCCAAACAGCAGCAAAATAGCTGAAAGCAGCCCCCACCAGAAGAAGGGCCACATATTGCGCCAGCAGCCGAAGAAGCTCAGCCGTACCGCCTGGATGATGCCGATATCGTGGTGGTAGATCAGCGCCGGAGCAAAGGTGACCCCCATCAGCACGGGAATGATGAGCAGCATCCCCACCAGCAATACCAGCAGCAGTTGTTGCAACTGGCTGGCTGAGACCACCATGCTCTCGGGATCCTGTGTCAGCAGCGGGAGCAGCCCCCACATGGAGAGCAGACCGAGACAGACGAGGCCCACCAGGCTGAACAGCAGCAACACCAGCAGACCACCGAGCATCAGCGGGGTCAACTTGTGGCGAAAACCGGCGAAGAGATCGGCAAACTGCAGCGGCTCCCCCCGATAACCCCGAGCGGCGACCGCCACCCAACCCGCGCCCCACACCATGTAGAGCAGCTGGGAGATAAGGCCACCCGCCGGCAGTTGCTCCAGCAGCATGCCCACCATAAACCAGACCAGCACCATGGCTACGCTGATCCCCATCCCCTTGTTGAAGATATCGAACCCGCTGCGAACCCAGAGCCAGCCACGACCTGTCGTGTACCGAGCCGGTGTGGTGCGCAAAGGGGGTAATCCGTTCATATCGTCTCCTCGGAGTATCGGTGGCATCAGTGCCGGAAGCCGATTCTAGAGCCAGGGCGGGGGCGACTCAATGGCGAAGCGGCCCGACCACGACATAAAACCTGACGCAGCTATGCACAAAAGGGGCGTCAGCCACGCCCCGCCACTGGCTGCCCCGACCATAACGAGGCACAATCTGTCCCCTCCTCCAGCCGCGCCTGTCGTGGCCAGCATGTCGTGATCACCCTTTAGTGATCGGCGAATGCCGGACAGGGGGTTGTCATCCCGCCATCCCGGGCGTTTTAACATCGAGTGGTATCGTCATGAGAGTTGTGTGTTGTCTGTTGTTGTTACTGGCCAGCCAGTCAGCCCTGGCCGAGGGTTTTATCAGTCGCCTGCTCAACCATCCGGTGCCGGGTGGCGTTGCGGTGATCCCTCTTGGCGCGTCACCCACTGCCCCCACGGCCCGCTATCACGACAAACCCGTGCTGGTAGTGCGCGAAGACAACCAGTGGATCGCCATCGTCGGCATTTCTCTGAAAAGCACGCCCGGCGCCCAGCAACTGACCACAGGTGATGGCCGTACTCTCGACTTCACCGTGACCCCCAAGCACTACCGCGAGCAGCACATCAAGCTCAAGAACAGCCGTCAGGTCAATCCGCTCGCCGAAGATATGACCCGTATCAACCGCGAGCTGGCGGAGCAAACCCGAGCTTACCAGACCTTCAGCCCCAACCAGCCGAGCAACCTGATGTTCGACAAGCCGGTCAACGGCCCCCTCTCCAGCCCGTTTGGCCTGCGTCGCTTCTTTAATGGCGAGGAGCGCAACCCCCACTCCGGCCTCGACTTCGCCGTGGGCGCCGGCACCCCGATCAAGTCCCCCGCCGCCGGCAAGGTGATCCTGATCGGCAACTACTTCTTCAATGGCAATACCGTCTTTGTCGACCACGGTCAGGGGCTCATCAGCATGTTCTGCCACATGTCGAAGATCGATGTGAAGCTCGGTCAGAGCCTGCCGCGTGGCGGCATCGTCGGGCGAGTCGGTTCGACCGGCCGCGCTACCGGCCCCCATATGCACTGGAACGTCAGCCTCAACGACACCCGGGTCGATCCCGCCATCTTTATCGGTGCCTTCAAGCCCTGAATCGGCAGAGCCCGTTAACAAAACAGGCAGCCCATGGCTGCCTATCTGCTATCTGCACGTCGAGCCTGATTACCTATCCGGCCAGCGCGTGGGCGCCGGACTCCCGACGCATCGCACGCCACATCACCAACACCAGCAGCGAGCTGCACGTTGGCAATGCCAGCCAGACGCCGGGCACGCCCCACAGGGTCGAGAATCCCCACAAGAAACCGCCGATCAGCACCAGCTTGCCGCCGGTGAGCAGGGAGGCGATGCGAGCCCGATTGATGGCCTGGAAGTAGGTAGCCCCCACCAGCAGCAAGCCCTCCATCGGCAGCCCCCAGAAGTAGAGCCAGATCCCGAGACTCGCCACCGGCAGCAGGGTGGCGTTGTCGCCGGCAAACAGATAGACCGCCGCCTCCGGCCACAGATAGAGCGGGATCATCGCGGATAGGGCGATCCCCAACGTCACTCCGAGTGCCAGATTGCGGATCCGCAGCACCCGCCGCCAGTGACCGGCGCCCGCGTTGAAGCTGGCGATGGGCTGGATACCCATGGCGATCCCCTCGAACACCAGATAGAAGAAGGCCTCGGTGTAACTGATCACCCCGTAGGCCGCCACATGCAGCGAAGTACCCACCGCCAGCAACGCCTTGTTGTGCAGCGCCAGCACTACCGAGAGATAGAGGTACATCAGAAAACTGGAGACCCCGAGGCGCACCGTCTCGCCCATCAGCCGCAGATCGGGGCGCAAGGTGTCCCAGCTTATCCGCAACTGGCTACGCGGTGTGAAGAAGTGCCACAGGCAAGCGAGGCCCGTCACTGCCTGGGAGAGCATAGTGGCCGTCGCCACCCCGGCAAGTCCGAACGGAAACACCACCATCAGCAGATAGTCGAGCAGCACGTTGAGCAGCCCCCCGACCACCATGATGATAGTGACAAACCCGGGGCGGCCATCGTTGCGCAGCAGCGAGCTGAACGCCATCGACAGCACCGCAAAGACGCCGAGCCAGGCGTAGGCCTGCAGGTAGGAGAGCCCGGCGGTGAAGATCTCCCCCTCCGCCCCCATCCAGGCCAGCATGGGCTCGCCATAACGGATCCCGATAAAACTGAGCAGTGCCGAGGCCAGCAACACCATCATCAGCGCATTGCCGACGATATGGCGGGCTTTGGCCGGGTTGCCCTGCCCCAGATAGAAGGAGACCAGCGACGAGGCCCCCATGCCGATCAGCGCCCCCACCGCATAGAGCACGGCGCAGATGGGATAAGCCAGCATCAGACCGGCCATCCCATCCTGACCCAGCACATGGCCAACGAAGATGCCATCGATGGTGACATAGATGCCGGTGATCAGCATGGCCGCCACGGTCGGGGTTACGTAACGCCAGAAAAGGCGAGATAGCGGGGCTGTGCCCAGATCAACAGCTGACATATTCGACTCGGTGGAGAGAAAGCGGCCGGGATCATAGCGAAACGGCAGCACGACTTCCTGTTATTTGTGTTATGAATCATTAATATAGACTGCTTTACCCGCCTCCCTGCCCTGTTTTAGGCTAGGGCCACCTCTTCTGAACGGAAACGAGCCTCATGTTGCAACGCCTGCTCACCCTCTTGCTGCTCTCTCTTATCTTGTTGCCGCCAGCCGTGCGCGCCGACGATGCCATTGCCCAGGCCGAATCCCTGTTGCAGAGCGTGCCCAAGAGCGATACCCCGGAAAACCAGAAGCTGCGGGAGAGCTACCAGCAGGCGCTGCAATTTGCCAGAGAGGCCGAGCGCTATCGGGAGCAGAGCAAAGCCTATCAGCAGATCCTTATCGATTACCCCAAGGAGTCGGCACGCCTCAAGGAGAGCCTGCACAACTATCAGCCCGCCGCTCGCCCGCCGCTGGCGAGCCTCAAGGAGGAGGCGCTGCGCCAGGCCATAGGCTTGAGCAGCAACCGCCAGCTCAACCTGCGCAAGGAGCGGCAGGGGGTGATGGACAGCCTCAACCAGCTGGAGAGCACCGGTCAGGAGTATCACCTGCGGGTGGACGATCTGCGCAAACAGCTGCAACTGACCCGCAGCCAGCTGGAGCGACTGAGCTTCAGCAGCGAATCGGATCGCCAGCAGGAGGCACAACTGCTGCTGACCAGAATGAAAGAGCAGAGCCTCTCCGACCGGATCCAGATGCTGGAGCTGGAGCAGCTCTCGGCCCAGCAGCGCAACGATCTCGGCAAGCTGAAACTGCAGGAGCTCAATCTGGCCATCGCCGACGAGGATGAGTGGCAAGCCAGCCTGCTGACCCAGCAGAACCAGCTGCGTAGGGAGAAGACCGAGCAGGCGCTGGAGGAGAGCGAACGGCTGCGCAAGCAGCTCACCACCGACATGCCGCTGCTGCTGGAGCAGCAACAGCAGAATCAGGCGCTCTCCATCCAGCTCGGCACGCTGGAGGATCAGATTGAGCGGGTGCAGGACGAGCAGCGCAGCGTCGACAAGAATCTGTTTGAGCTGAATGAGCTGGTCAACTCGGTACGCGAACAGCTGGAGTGGCTGCAGATCAGTAATGCCTACGGCGAGAACCTGCGCAGCAAACTCTCCGATCTGCCTCCCCAGTTTCCCCTCGACAAGCTGGAGTCCGCCATCGTCAGCGCCCGTATGGCCAAGTACCAGTACGAGAGCGAGCAGGATGGGCTCAAGGATACCCGCCAGCTGCGCGACAAGCTGATGGCCGAAGAGGAGGTGACGCTGGATCGGCCACAGCAAGCGGTGCTCGACAACCTGCTCAAGGCCCGGCGCCAGCTGCTGACCCGGCTCAACGACGCCTCAGACACCCTCATTCAGGAGCAGACCCGTCTCAAGCTGCTCTACAGCCGCCAGAACAGCAAGATCGACGAGATCCGTGAAATAAGCGCCAGCCACCTGTTCTGGATGCCGGATGTGCGCCCCTTTACCCCGCAGGTCATGCTCGGCATTCCCGCCGCGCTGACCCTGGCCTTCAACCCGGACAACTGGTTGCAACTGCCCTACGCCATCGCCGAAAACAGCCCGCTGAGCCTCACGCTAGCCGGTATTGGGCTGCTGGTGCTGGCCTGGAGCTGGTTCAAACTGGCCCGTCACCTGAGCCTCTATTGCGACCATATTGCGCCACGGATCGGCAAGGTGACCCAGGACAAATTCAGCCTCACCAGCCGCTTGCTGCTGCGCTCCCTGCTTGCCGCCCTCCCCTTGCCCGCCATGGTGCTGATGGTGCGCGGCCTGCTCGAAGGGGCCTGGCAATACCCGTTTGCGGTGGCGGTGGCGCGTGGCCTTGGCGAGATCTGGTTTCTGCTGCTGGCACTGGTGATGGCCCGCCACCTGACGCTGGAGCGGGGGATTTTGATCCACCACTTCCGTTGGCCCCGGGAACAGGTGCAAAAGGTGTGGGGGCAGTTTCGCACCCTGCTGCTGGTGCTGATCCCGAGTTTCTTTGTGCAGGGGATGGCCAACAGCTATCAGGAGCACGCCTTCTACGACTCCCTCGGCCGGATGGCCTTCATGATCGGTGCACTCTGGCTGCTGCTCTTCTTCGCCCGCCTCAACCGGGAGCGATTGCCGCTCACCTGGGGCCAGACCGACATGACCAAGCCCCATCTGCTGCACCACTTCATCTGGAATAGCCTGATGCTGGCGCCGCTGCTGGCGGTGATTGGCGCCCTGTTTGGCTACTTCTATACCTCGCGCACCCTGCTGCGCCAGCTGGAGCTTAGCCTGCTGATGGGGCTGGGTTGCCTGCTGGTCTACTATCTGGCCAGACGCTGGATGCTGATCCAGCGCCGCCGCCTCGCCTTCGAGCGCGCCAAGAGCAAGCGGGCCGAGATCCTGGCCCAGCGCGGCCGGGAAGAGGGGCATGACGAGCTCAGCTCCGAGACCCCGGACGTGGTGGAAGAGACTGAGCTGGATCTCGATACCATCAGCGCCCAGTCGCTGGGACTGGTGCGCACCCTGCTGATGCTGGGCTTCACCATGCTGGTGGTGGTGCAATGGTCGGATCTCAACTCCGCCTTCAGTTTCCTCAGCAATATCGAGGTGTGGCAGGTGAGCAGCAAGATTGGCGGCATCGAGCAGCTCTCGGCCATCACCTTGCAGGATCTGATGCTGACCGCCTTCGTCTTCATTCTGACCGTGGTGACAGCCCGCAACCTGCCGGGGCTGATGGAGCTGACCCTGCTGCAACACCTCAGCCTCTCCCCGGGTACCGGCTTTGCCCTCACGACCACCAGCAAGTATCTGGTGATCCTGATCGGCGCCCTCACCGGCTTCTCCATGCTGGGCATCGACTGGTCGAAGACCCAGTGGCTGGTCGCAGCCCTCTCGGTGGGGCTGGGTTTCGGTCTGCAGGAGATCTTCGCCAACTTTGTCTCCGGCCTCATCATCCTGTTTGAGAAGCCGATCCGGCTCGGTGACACCGTCACCATTCGCGATCTCACCGGCACCGTCACCAAGATCAAGACACGGGCAACCACCATAGTGGATTGGGATCGCAAGGAGATCATCGTGCCCAACAAGGCCTTCATCACCGAGCAGTTCATCAACTGGTCGCTCTCAGATGCCATCACTCGGGTCAAACTGCGGATCCGGATCGGCCTGACCCGGGATCCGAAACTGGTGCAGCGCATTCTGGAAGAGTCCATCCAGGCATCGACCCTGGTATTGGAAACGCCGACGCCAGAGGTCTTCCTGATCGAATTCACCGACTCGGCACTGATCTACGAGATCCGCCTCTACGTCAACAACATGGATCACCGAATGCCCATCACTCACGAGGTTCATTCGCTGGTGCTGGAGAAGATGCAGCAGCAGGGACTTACCCTGCCCCATCAACAGATCGACATTCACCTGAGCCGCGGCTGATCCGCGAGGTAGAAGGAGCAGAACATGCAGATTATTGCCCATCGTGGCGCCAGCGGTCTGGCACCGGAGAACACCCTCAAGGCGATGGCCAAAGCGCTGGAGCTGGGAGCGTCAGCCATCGAGATCGACGTACAGGCGGCCGATGGCGAGTTGTGGGTCTTCCACGACCGGCGGCTGGAACGCTGCACCAATGGCAAGGGGGTGCTGACCGAGCAATCCCGCTCCTATCTGGAGCAGCTCGATGCAGGTGAAGGAGAGGTGATCCCGACCCTGTGGCAGGTGATGGAGATCATCGCCGGACGCTGCGAGTTGCATATCGAGCTCAAGGGGGCTCATACCGCCGATGCGGTGGCAACCCTGACCCGACGGGCAGAGGCCGAGCTGGGCTTTACCCCCGGCCAGTGGGTGGTCTCCTCCTTCCATCACCCCGAGCTGGCCCGATTTGCCGCCTTGCGGCCCGATATCCGGCTCGGTGCCCTGACCGCCAACCTGCCGCTCAACCTGGCGCAGTTTGCCGACAAGCTGGGGGCCTGGTCCATCAATTGCGATGTTGATTTCATCGACGCCGCGCTGGTCGATGATGCACATCGCCGGGGGCTCAAAGTTCTGGTTTATACCGTTGATTATCCAGAAGATTATGAAACGCTCTCTAGCATGGGGGTCGATGGAATCTTCACCAATCGACCAGATCGTTTTCTGACGCAGTGAGGGGGCGATACGCACATGGATAACCACTGATTTAGGCACTAACTTTAAATAGCTGACCGGGATACAAAGAGTTCAACTTCAGCCGATAAACAGAGGCTCATAACAATAACTAGATTCCACACACTTCAGACTGACGCTCACAAGGATGTAACTATGAACTTATCCATTAAAAACAAGCTTGTTCTGGCTATCGGGGTCATCATTCTGGTGATCACCTGCCTGCAGGTCTGGTACAACACCTCGCAACTGCGCAGCGAGACCCAGCGACTGGTCTGGAACATCATCGACGAAAGCTCCATGGCCAACGTCAAGGGGATCTCCCGCTGGGTCGACTCCCGGATCAGCATGGTCAGCACCACCAAGGAAGCATTCGCCAAAGAAGACGAGCCCATCAGTCATCTGGCCCAGTCCATGAATGCCGGTGGCTTCGACCTGGTCTATGCCGGTACCGCAGACGGCAAGATGATCCAGAGCAAACCAACCGATTTGCCCGCCGGTTATGACCCACGTCAACGCCCCTGGTACAAGGACGCGGCCGCCGCAGGCAAGCTGGTCATTACAGCCCCCTATGCCGACATCTCCACCGGCCAGCTGATTGTCACCATTGCCGAGCCGTTCCAGCGTGGCAATACCCAGGGGGTCATCGCCGGTGACGTCTCCATCAGCTCACTGATCTCGGATATTCTGGCGGTCACCACCGAGGGAACCTACGCCATGCTGGTGGACAGCAATGGCACCATCATCGCGCACCCCGATGCCTCCCTGAGCCTGAAATCCGCCACCGCTCTGGCACCGGAACTGACTGCGGCCTACATCAATCAGGTCGCCCATGACGGCATGATCAACGAGCTGGTGATCAGCGGCAAGAAAGAGGTCTACGACTTTAATGCCATTCCCAATACCAACTGGTATTACGGCATGATGGTGGATGAAGAGATCGCCTACCAGTCGGTACGCCGCATGGTTACCTCCTCTTTCATTCAGGGGCTTATCACCATACTGATCGTGGCAGGCTTCTCCTATGTCGCCATCAACGGCTCGCTGGCCCCTCTGAAAACCCTGGGCGAAGCGATTGCCGATCTCTCCCGTGGCAACGGCGATCTGACTCGCCGCATCAAGATTGAACGTGAGGACGAAGTAGGCGCGGTTGCCAAACACGTCAACACCTTCATCGAGCGGATCCATGTGATGGTGCAGGATATCTCCAACTCCTCCGGCCAGCTCAACCAGCAGGCCAAGTCCTCCCACAGCATGGCGGAGAAGGCCAATCAGGGGCTGGCACGCCAGCAAAACGAGATCTCCCAGATCGCCACTGCGGTACACGAGATGTCGGCCACCGCAGTCGAGGTCGCCAGCAACGCGGAGCAGACCGCCGAAGCGGCCCGCAGCTCCTCCAGCAGCTGCGAGCATGGCAAGCAGGTGATCGCCCGCAACCAGCGCTCCATCACCGATCTGGCTACCCAGGTGGAACAGGCCTCCAACATCATTCAGGAACTGGAGAAAAACGCTCAGGAGATCAACACCATCCTCTCCACCATTCAGGGCATCGCCGAGCAGACCAACCTGCTGGCACTCAACGCCGCCATCGAAGCGGCACGTGCCGGTGAACAGGGTCGCGGCTTTGCGGTGGTTGCCGACGAGGTGCGCGTCCTGTCACAGCGTACCCACAGCTCCACCGTCGAGATCCGCAATATGATCGAAACCCTGCAACGCAATACCCAGGGGGCGGTCAGCACCATGCACGAAGGGCAGCTGCTGGCCCAGAACAGCGTGGATGACGCCAACAACGCCACCCATGCGCTGGAGCAGATCACCACCTCGATCAACCAGATCTCCGACATGGCGACCCAGATCTCCAGCGCGGCTGAAGAGCAGCGGGCCGTCACCGATGAGGTAAGCCGCAACATTCAGGCGGTGAAAGATGTCTCGGACGAACTGGCAGTGGATGCAGACAGCTCACGCCATCTCTCTGAACAACTTAAAAATATTTCGGGTGAACTGAGCAATCAGGTCGGTATGTTCCGCATTTGAGGATGAGCAAAAGGGGCCGTACAGGCCCCTTTTATTTTTCTAAATAGCGCTTAATTTTCAGTGAGTAATCTCACATTACCCGCCAAATACCCCGCCTTGAAATCCTTGTGATTCGTCTGGAATTATCAGATCACCGCTGTGGTCACCGCAGCATTTCGGATTACCTATTTCTATCCGAATAGATAAATGCCAATAATTCTCATTAAAAAATTACAATAAAAAACTTAAAATTTTTTTCGCGAGTACCTAAAAAGAGAGGTGATTCGCATTTTATTGAAAGAAAACTACGTACAATCCAGAAGTTAAAGTACTCGTAGCTAGGTGTTCAACTGCTCAGTAACACCAAAAAATGACGATAATAACGACATTTTCATCCAGGGATTTGGGTGTTTTATAGAAAAATAACCAATAAAAAGGGAATAAAACCTAGCAGTTTGACTTGCATCAAGCCTGAATTTTTTTCATAGAGCAAAATCGTGCCCAGCAAATCTATCCCTAAGGAGGCAGATGTGGATATTATCAAGACCGATGTGGCCATCATCGGTGCTGGCGGTACCGGCTTACGCGCCGCTATCGCTATAGCCGAATCACAGCCAGACCTGGACATCGCCCTGATTTCCAAGGTTTACCCGATGCGCAGCCACACGGTTGCTGCCGAAGGCGGCGCCGCCGGTGTCGTCCGTGATGACGACTCCCTCGAAAACCACTTCAACGACACCGTCTCCGGTGGTGACTGGCTGTGCGAGCAGGACGTAGTGGAATACTTCGTCAACAACGCGACCAAAGAGATGATCCAGCTGGAGCACTGGGGTTGCCCCTGGAGCCGCAAGCCGGATGGTAAAGCCAACGTGCGTCCGTTTGGTGGCATGAAGGTTCCGCGTACCTGGTTCGCCGCAGACAAGTCCGGTTTCCATATTCTGCACACCCTGTTCCAGACCTCCGTCAAATACCCGAGCATCAAGCGCTTCGACGAGCATTTCTGCCTTGATCTGATCGTGGACGACGGCCGTGTCCAGGGCGTACTGACCTTCGACATCCAGAACGGTATCACCCGCTTCATCCAGGCCAAATCCGTGATCGTGGCAACCGGCGGTGCTGGCCGTGTCTATCGCTACAACACCAACGGTGGCATCGTCACCGGCGACGGCATGGCACTGGCCTACCGTCACGGCGTACCGCTGCGTGATATGGAGTTCGTCCAGTATCACCCGACCGGTCTGCCGGGCACCGGCATCCTGATGACCGAAGGTTGTCGTGGTGAGGGTGGCGTCCTGCTGAACAAGGATGGCTACCGCTACCTGCAAGACTACGGCTTGGGCCCGGAAACCCCGATCGGCCAGCCGAAGAGCAAATACATGGAGCTGGGTCCGCGCGACCGCGTTTCCCAGGCATTCTGGCAAGAGCAGCAGAAAGGCCGCGTCATTCAGGGCCCGATGGGCGATGTGGTTCACCTCGACCTGCGTCACCTTGGCGAGAAGTACCTGAAAGAGCGTCTGCCGTTCATCTGCGAACTGGCCAAAGCCTACGTCAACGTGGATCCGGCCAAAGAGCCTATCCCGGTACGTCCGACTGCCCACTACACCATGGGTGGTATCGAGACTGACAACAAGTGTGCCACCCGTCTGCCCGGCCTCTACGCCGCGGGCGAATGTGCCTCCGTCGGTCTGCACGGTGCCAACCGTCTGGGTTCCAACTCCCTGTCCGAGATCGTGGTATTCGGCAAGCTGGCCGGTGAGCAGGCAGGTGAATTTGCCAAGACTCAGAAGCATGGCAACACCGAAGCGCTGGCCGCCAAGGCCGAGGCGCTCATCAAGCAGCACCTCTCCCTGATGGACGTAGACGGTACTGAAAACCCGGCAGACATCCGCAACGAACTGGGCATGTCCATGGAAGCCGGTGTCGGTATCTACCGTACCGAAGAGCTGATGCAGGGCACCATCGACAAGATCAACGAGCTGAAAGCCCGTTACAAGAAGGTCAAGATCAACGACAAGTCCTCTGTCTTCAACACCGATCTGCTGTACGCCATCGAACTGGGTTACATGCTGGACGTGGCTGAAGCCATGGCGCACTCCGCCATCAATCGTAAAGAGTCCCGCGGTTCCCACCAGCGTCTGGATGGTTACGAAGAGCGCGATGACGTGAACTTCCTCAAGCACACGCTCTCGTTCTACCAAAATGGCGAAACGCCCTCCATCGATTACTCCGATGTGAAGATCACTAAGTCCCAGCCGGCAAAACGCGTGTACGGCTCCGAGGGTGAGAAACAAGACGAGGCTAAGAAGAATGGCTGAGATGATTGAAATTGAGATCCTGCGCTACCGTCCGGAACAGGATAACGAGCCCTGGATGCAAACCTTCCAGGTGCCATACCAGAGAGAGATGTCTCTGCTGGACGCCCTGCAGTACATCAAGGATCACCTGGACTCTACCCTGAGCTTCCGCTGGTCCTGCCGAATGGCGATCTGCGGCTCTTGCGGCATGATGGTCAACGGTGTGCCCAAGCTGGGTTGCAAGGCGTTCCTGCGCGACTATCTGCCGGGCAAGATGACCGTCGAGCCGCTCAACAACTTCCCGATCGAGCGCGATCTGGTGGTCGACATGTCCGACTTCATCGAGAAGCTGGAGAGCATCAAGCCGTACATCATCCCGAGCGAGCCGCGCAGCCTGTGTGATGGCGAGTACATCCAAACTCCGGCCCAGATGGCGCAGTACAAGCAGTTCTCCCAGTGCATCAACTGTGGTCTCTGCTACGCGGCCTGCCCGCAGTACGGCATCAACAAGAAGTTCACCGGCCCGGCGGCACTGGCTCTGGCCTATCGCTACAACGTCGACAACCGTGATGCTGGCGCCAAAGAGCGTATGCGCATCATCAGCCAGGACGAAGGCGTCTGGGGCTGTACCTTCGTGGGCTACTGCTCCGAAGTGTGCCCGAAGGGCGTCGATCCGGCGGCGGCCATCCAGCTTGGCAAGGTCGAAAGCGCCAAGGACTACATGATCGCCATGTTCAAGCCAGATTGAGAGCAGGATTGAGACCATGAACAACACTGATAGCAAACGTAAACCTTACGTCCGCGAAATGAAGAAAGACTGGTGGCTGAAGAACGCCTTCTACACCGGTTACATGATCCGTGAAGGCACCAGTATCTTCGTCTCCATCTACGCCGTTGTGCTGATGTGGGGCCTGATGCGCCTGGTTCAGGGTCAGGAAGCGTTCAACGGCTGGCTGGAATCCCTGCAAAGCCCGATCGCCATCCTGTTCCATGTCGTCGCTCTGGCGGCTTGCCTGTTCCATGCCAAAACCTGGTTCGCCCTGGCGCCGAAAGCCATGCGTATCTTCCGTGGTGAAGACCTGGTACCGGAGAAGCCGATCGTTCTCGCCCAGTATGTGGCGCTGGCGGTGGTGTCCCTGCTTGTCCTGATCATCGTGGCCTGAGGAGAAAACAATGAGACGTTCTGACGAACCAATTTACTGGGGTCTGTTTGGTGCGGGTGGCATGGTCGTTGCCATGCTGCTGCCGGTCATTGTCCTCATCACCGGTCTGCTGGTGCCCATGGGCATCATGGACGTGGAAACCATGAGCTATGACCGCGTGCACGCGTTCGCCAGCTCCTGGTGGGGTGCCTGCATCCTGCTGGTGATCATCGCCCTGCCAGTCTGGCACGGTATGCACCGTATCTACCACGGTCTGCACGATCTGGGGATCCACACCACCAAGCTGCACCACTATGTGTTCTATGGCTTTGCCTTCCTGGTATCTGCCATTACCGTCGGCCTGCTGATGGTGCTGGTACTCCAGTAATCACATCTGACTGATTGACCAAACCGGGCCAAGTGCCCGGTTTTTTTTTGCCCCGCTATCCCGCCCCTGCTTTTTATTCACTCAAACAATTCGATAAAAACCAGATTATCGTCCAAGCATATGGCGATCACAGTCACATAACCCCAATACATTCGTCATTTGTAGCAAACCATTTTGACCACCATCAATTTAGTGACATCCATATCAATTATAATTATTCAGATTAAATAATTATTCATATGGAGCTAGCTAATGACAGACAAAACACGCTCGGTGAGCATAGGCAGTTACCTGGCACTGGCCTTCGCCGTGGTCTTCTTCTCCGGACTGTTGCAATCCGGCGAGTGGTACGGGGTATTCGATTTCACCACGCTGAACGGTTCGTTCGGTACCATGGTCCAGAGCGTCAGCGAGAATGGTGACGGCATCAAGACCGCCATGACCGACATGCGCGGCAAAGGGGGCAACGGCGCTCGCGATGGCTTTTTGTTTGCCCTGACCCTGATCCCCACCGTGATGTTTGCCCTCGGTATGATCAATGTGCTGGAGCACTACGGCGCGCTGGAAGCGGCCCGCAAGTTGCTGACCCCGCTGCTGCGTCCACTTATGGGGATCCCCGGTAATACCGGTCTGGCGCTGATCGCCTCCCTGCAGAGCACAGATGCTGGTGCCGCCATGACCCGTCAGCTCAAGGATGAAGGGCTCATCACCAAGCGTGAAACCGATGTGTTCACCATGTTCCAGTTCTCCGCTGGTGCCACCATCGTCAACTTCTTCTCCTCCGGCGCCGTGCTGTTCACCCTGACGCTGGCGGATGGCAGCCCTGCGGTCAGCTCCTCCATCGGTCTGGCAGTCATAGTGATGTTCGCCTTCAAATTTGTCGGGGCCAACCTGTTCCGGGTCTACCTCAATATGAGCGAAGGCAAGCAGACCGATAACAACACCCAGCAGACCCTCAACACTCAGGAGCAAGCCAAATGAGCCAGGCCAACATCAAGAAACCCATCGTCACCGATATCTTCGTCGAAGGGGCCAAGAAGGGCTGGGTCATCGCCACCACCTCCACCGTACCCAACGTACTGATGGCCTTCGTCATCATCAAGGCGCTGCAGATCACCGGCGCGCTGGATGCCATGGGCGCCATCTTCTCCCCCGTCATGGCCATCTTCGGCCTGCCCGGTGAGGCGGCAGCCGTGTTGATCGGCGCCTGGATGTCGATGGGGGGCGCAGTCGGTGTGGTCATCACCCTGTTCGATCAGGGGATCCTCAACGGCACCCACATCGCCATTCTGGCGCCAGCCATCTACCTGATGGGCTCACAGGTGCAGTACATGGGCCGCATCCTCGGCTGCATCGGCACCGAAGGGCGTTACATCCCCATCATGGTCGCCATCTCGGTACTCAACGCCTTCGGCGCCATGCTGGTGATGAACATCCTTCTCTGACCCGAACCTGATAGTGGAGCAAGCAATGACTTTTTCTCTGGATCAATACCTGACCGAACTGGCCCCGCTGATCAATCTGGATTGCGGATCCCTGCACCAGCCGGGCATTGCGGCAGTGGCCGACCTGATGGCGGCCAAATATGAGGCGATGGGCGGCTGGCAGATCAAGCGGGTCGACTGCGGCGCCGCCGGTGTGGGACTGGAGATCCGCAACCAGCCTGATGCGGCACAGATCGATGTAATGCTGATCGGCCATATGGATACCGTCTTCCCCCTCGGCACCGCCGCCGCCCGCCCGATGAGCGTAGATGGTGAGCGCGCTTACGGCCCCGGTGTCTCCGACATGAAATCCGGCCTGCTCAACATCGTCTATGCCCTGCGTGAACTGCCCCGCGAGGTGCGCGATCGCCTGAGCATCTGCGTCTGCATGAACCCGGATGAGGAGATCGGCTCCCTCCACTCCAGCGACTGGCTGGCAACGGTGGCCAAACAGGCAAAACAGGTGCTGGTGGCCGAAGCGGCCCGCGCCGATGGCTCGCTGGTCAAGGCGCGCAAGGGGATGGCCCGTTATCGCATCGACTTCACCGGCAAGGCTGCTCACGCGGGCAACGAACCACAGAAGGGGCGCAGCGCCATCACCGAGCTGGGCCACTGGATCCTGGCTATCAACGCCCTGACCAACTTCGAGAGCGGCACCACCCTCAACATCGGCATTGTCGAGGGGGGCAACGGCGCCAACATAGTGCCGGCCCATGCCAGCGCCGTGGTGGATGTCCGCTTCTGGGACAATCAGGAGTACCACCAGATCAACGATCATCTGCTGACCCTGGCCGAGCGGCCGCATCTGAACGGCGTCACCATCCAGCTGACCCGCGAGGCCCACAAACCGGCCATGGTGCCGTCTGAGGGTACTCAGGCACTGATGCAGCTGGTGGAGGAGTGTGGCGCCGAACTGGGGCTGCCGATCAGCTGGCAGGAGGTGGGGGGCGGCTCCGATGCCAACCTGACCGCCGCCCTCGGCATCCCCACTCTGGATGGTCTGGGCCCCATCGGTGCCGGTTTCCACAGTGACGAGGAGTATCTGGATCTGGCCAGCATTGCCCCGCGCATCGAGCTGCTGGTGAAGGTACTGACCCGTCTGGCGGCCTGACAAGCTCTCACGTAAAAAAGGGCCAGCCGGTTTGCACCGGCTGGCCCTCTGTTTATCTGCTCCCCAGAATGACAGCACCCCTTCGCTATTACTCCATCGGCGGCAAGAAGCGGCGCATCACCTCATCCGTATGCCCCCCTTCCTGAAATGCCACCAGCGACTGATTGAGGATGTTCACCAGCTGGTGACCGCGGGGGGAGCCCTTGCTCACCAGCAGATAGAATCCCTTGCGGCTGGGCAGGGCGAGATTGAGCAACCCGCTCTCGCTGCGGTAGATGCCAAGGCTGATGCCTGCCACCAGAGGTTCGATTTCACTTGGCAGAAAGTCGCAGCGATCCCGCTCCAGCATATCGAGCGCCTGCTGCAACTGCTTGACCCGGCGTGGCTCCTGCGCAAGCCCGTAGGGTGTGTAGTTGTAGCCAATCACCCCGCACACCCGGGAGCGATTGACCGTCTGCAGATCCGGCGGTTCGGGGTAGCGGCGCTTGAGATAGAAGAAACCGAGGTGGGTGTAGTAGAGGGGAACGCTGTAGAAGGCAAACTCGGCCCGCTCCGGCTTGTAGCTGGCATCCCAGGTCAGCTCGCACAGACCATTCTGGCGATAATCCGCCAGCTCCTGCTGCACCCGCGCCCAGGGCAGATAGCGGATCTGGTGCGAGAGCCCGCTCTGTTGCAATGCATCGAGCACCAGCGTCGTCGCCGAACCGGTCAGGCGGCTGGTATCGGGCACACCGTCCTTGCGCTCCCAGTAGGTAAAGGGGGCCCACTCGTTGCCCTCCCCCAGACAGATCTTCACTGGCGGCTCTTGCCCCCATAGCGCGGGGGACAAGATAGCCATCGCCAATCCCGCCCACCATGTTCCCGCTCGTGTCATCTCCCGCTCCCGGACTGTTTATCACTCTTGCAGCTTAGCCCAGAAGGGATAGAGCTCACTTTGCAGGGGCGCTTTCATGCCACAACGCCAGCAAATTGGCCGGAATGGCACCATAACGGAGCTGCGGCGTCTGGTGCCAGTCAGCCAGCTTTTGCAGGGCTTTCGCCAGATCCTGTGCAAGCGTACGGGTCACTCTCACACCGGCTTCCAGATAGAGGCTCTTGATCTCGAAGATCCCCTGCTGGCGATGGGCCTTGGCATCCATTCTGCCCACCAGCTTGCCGCGATGGAGCAAGGGCAACACGAAGTAGCCGTATTGGCGCTTGGGGGCCGGGGTATAGCACTCGATGCGATAGTCGAAGTTGAACAGTTCACTGGCCCGTTTGCGATCCCACACCAGCGGGTCGAACGGCGACAAGGCGGTGGTATGGGTTGCCTTGAGGGTGCCCGCCTGTGCCCTTGCCAGCTCATCGGCCAGCGAGGCGTGCACAAAAGCGCCGTGCTGCCCCCCCTCCACCCGTACCGGCAACAGCTCCCCTTCGTCCGCCAGCTGATGGAGCAGGTCATCGTATTTGCCGCGCCGCAGCCGGTAGTAGTCCGCAACCCAACCGGTTTTGACAAGCCCCAGCGCCCGGCAGCTGGCGCGCACCATATCCCGCTGCGCCTGCTCGACGCTCGGCAGATCCCGCTGGTCATCCCATTCGGGGATGACCCGCTCGGCCAGGTCATAGACACGCTGAAAGTTGCGCCGCTCCCGCACCATCAGCTGACCGGTGGTAAACAATACCTCCAGATGGCGCTTCTCCGGTTTCCAGTCCCACCAGCCATTCCCCTTGCCGGTTGTGCGTTCAAAGTCAGCCGCCCGCACCGGGCCATGCTGGCGAATGCGCTCGATCAGCTGGCCAATCTCCTGCTGATGGGTGGCGAGCCAGTTGGCCGAAAACTTCCAGCCCATGGCGACGGGGTCGAGCATCCGATGGCGCAACAGCCGGTAATCTTCGCGGGGCACAAAGCAGGCCTCGTGGGCCCAATATTCGAAGATCTCGCCGTCGGCCAACAGCAGCTCCAGCCAACGCGGTTCATACTGGCCAAGCCGGCTAAAGAGCACCAGATAGGGGCTGCGCGCCACCACCGAGATGGTATCGATCTGCAGCAGCGCCATGCGGCGGATGGTAGCCAGCAGATCGGCCGGGGTCGCCTTGCTGCGACGGGGGGCAAGCAGCCCTTGCGCCGCCAGTTGCAGATGACGGGCATCTTGCAGTGACAAATGGGTAATCGACATCAACAACCGCTCCCTGGTATCTGACCATCGCGCGCCCGGCGGATGGCCAACAAAACCGGGGGAGACACCACGCTGGCATGCCTCCCCACCCTTTTTTGCCTGTGCCGCTATGAGTGGGCCAGGGGCAAGACCAGCTGATTCACCACCAGCATGATCTCTTGATAAGTGGCCTCTACCGTCTCGGGGGTCGGCTCCAGAATCAGGTCATCGGCATAGCCGTTGATGAGGGAGGTGATCTGACGCGCCAGTCGCCGGGCATCGCCCGCCACAAACTCGCCGCTGTCGCTCCCCTTTTGCAGGATCTGCTCCAGCACCTCGCGCCAGGCCAGAATGATTTTGCGGTAGCTCTCGGCAAACACAGGGTCGCGCAGTGACTCGTTCCAGGCATCGAGGTAGATGGCCCAGGAGGCATCCTGACTGGTCGGCAGGTTGTCCCGCACAAAGAGCGGCAACGCTTCGCGAGCCGGCAGCGGCAATAGCCACTCTCGCTGCTCGGCGATCTCCTGATAGGTGAAACGCTCCACGGCGCAGAGACAGAGCTCCTTCCAATCCTTGAAGTAGTGGTAGACGTGGCTGCGCGCCAGACCGGTGCGCTCGGCAATATCACGGGTTGACGATGCCGCCATACCCTTCTCTCGAAACAGGGCCAGTACGGCCTCGATGATCATCTCTTTGCGCTGTTCTGCTGATGGGCGTGCCATCTGACCTCCTGCGATATCAATCGATCTGCTTGACTTTGAGCAGTCGCTCAAACAAACTTTGAGCACTCGCTCAAAATTAGCGTTTCCGACATCTTAGGAGATAACCCATGACAACACCAACCACTTCGGCAGCCAGTTGCGACGAGCAGGCCACGCCGTTGCCACACTCGGCCGGTCGTTCGCTGGGGGCGATTGCACGGGCCAATCCCCTCAAGCTGGCGGGCACCTTCTCGCTGGTGGCCCTCGAAAACATCCTGCTGGTGGTCTATCCCCTGTTTGCCGGCTTTGCCATCGACGCCATCGTCAAGGGCCAGTGGTGGCAGGCTTCAAGCTACGCCCTGATCGTGCTGCTGTTCTGGCTCATCGGTGCCCTGCGCCGGGCGGTCGATACCCGCACCTTTACCCATATCTATGCGGCACTGGCGGTGCCGGTGATCCTGACCCAGCGCCAGCAGCAGGAGGGGCAATCCACCATAGTGGCGCGGGTCACTCTGGCGCGGGAGTTTGTCGACTTCTTCGAGAAACATATCCCGATCCTGGCCACCAGCCTGATCTCCATCGTCGGGGCGGCCGTGATGCTGATGGTGATCGAGTTCTGGGTCGGCATCGCCTGCATGGGGGTATTGCTGCTGTTCGGCCTGCTGCTGCCCGGCTTTTCGCGCAAGAACCAGCTGCTGCACGAGCGGCTCAACGATCGACTGGAGCACGAGGTCAAGCTGGTCACCCATGCCCAGTCAGCCAACCTCGCCCGCCACTACCGCGCGCTGGCCTGGATCCGCATCCGGATTTCGGATCGGGAGGCGCTCGCTTTTCTGGCGGTCGGCATCAGCGCCTCCCTGCTGTTCCTGCTGGCCATCACCATGCTGATGGCCCAATCCCAGGTCTCGGCAGGCCATGTCTATGCTGTGATGACCTACCTCTGGAACTTTGTCACCAGCCTGGATGAGGGGCCCGGTCTTGCCGATCAGCTGGCCCGGCTGCGAGATATCGGCCGCCGGGTCAATACCGCCCAACCCGATGAAATGATTTGATATTTTGTATCTGTAACCGGAGTAGAAGATGAATCCGACCACCCTTTGCCAACGAGCGTTGACCATGTGCATCAGCTGTTTTTTCCTCGCCGCCTGCGGCCCCAAGATGAGCGACTTTGAGCCCAACACCAGCTACTGGTTCAAGGAGAAACCGGCAGAGGAGAGTGCCCCGCTGGCGCAAGACATGAAGGTGGATATCGCCATCATAGGTGGCGGCTACAGCGGCCTCTCCAGCGCCTGGCATCTGGCCAAGGCCAACCCGTCGCTCAAGATCGCCATCTTCGAAGCCAAGCAGGTGGGCAGCGGCGCCTCGGGGCGCAACGGCGGCATGGTATTGCCGGGCTCAGAGGTGATGGATCTCTATGAGGAGGGGGAAGCGAGCAAACGTCACTACGATCTCACCGTCGCCAGCATGCGCAAGCTGCAGGCGCTGGTGGCCTCAACCGGCGTCGAGGCCGACCTCAAGCTCGATGGCTATGTGGAGGCGATCCTCGATGAGGAGGATATCGCCGAGTACCGCGACTATGTAAAAACCGCCAATCGCCTCGGCATCCCGCTCCAGTACTGGAACGCCGATACTACAGAGGAAAAACTGGGCACCGACCGCTACGTGGGGGCGGTCTACGACCCCAATGGCGGTCAGGTACACGCAATGAAACTGGTCAATGCCCTGCGCAAGGCGGTGGAGCAGGCGGGCGTCGCCATCTATGAGCAGAGCCCGGTAATGGGGATCAAGGAGGGCAAGCAGATCGAGCTCAATGTAGCCGACAAGTACAAGGTGACCGCCGACAGCATAGTGCTGGCGACCAACGGCTATACCTCAAAACTTGGCTACTTCAGCGGGCGGGTCTTTCCGGTACACGCCCAGAGCGCCGTCACCGAGCCGCTTACCAAAAAACAGCTGGCCGCCATCCAGTGGCAGAGTCGGGTGCCCTACTACGACACCCGCAACATCTTGTTCCATCTGGTGTTGACCCCGGATAACCGCATCGTCATCGGTGGTGGCAATGCAGAGTACGTCTTCAACGATGGCCTCAACTACAAGGGCGATCTCAAACGGGTCAGCGAGATGATGATGACCGAGCTGGTGACCCTCTATCCGGCCCTCAAGGGGATCAAGTTTGAACAGGTATGGGACGGGGTACTCGGCATGACCGGCGACAGCACCGAAGCGGTGGGGGTAATGGGGGAGCACAAGAACATCTACTACGCCCTCGGCTACAACGGCCACGGCATCAACCTCTCCTTCCTGTTTGGCGACATCGTGGCCAGCCTCTATCAAGGCAAGGAGCATCCCTGGTTCAACCACGCAGAGCAGACGCTGCCAATGTGGCTGCCGCCAGAGCCGTTCAAGTCAATCGGCGTCAAATCTGCCCTGATGTACTACCAGTGGCAGGACAAGGGCTACAAGGAGTAGCGCCGGGCGAACCCGACGAGTAACAGACGAAGGCACGCCTCAGGGCGTGCCTTTCTGCAATACCGCCACATCGGCGTGGGGGAAGCTGAGTTCAGCCTGCCAGTTGGCGGCCAGCACCTGAAACGATGCCTCGGCAAAGAAGACAATGTGGGTCGGGTCGTGGCGATAGCGCCAGTTTTTAAACCGCTCGTCACTGAGCACCCGCTGGGTCTGCAGCACCAGCAGGCCACCGGGCTTGAGGCAATCCCACAACTGCGCCAGCACCGTGCGCGGCTCGGCGATATGCTCGATCACCTCGGTACTGGTGATGAAGTCATACTGACGCGTCAGCAACTCGGGAAAATCGGCGTAGAACTTGTCATACCCCGCCATCTGGTAACCCGCCTCACGCCCCATCGCCACCAGCGCTGGGCCCGGGCCACAGCCAAAATCGAGGCCACTGGCTGGGGTTGGCACCCGACTCAGTACCTCGCCAAATGCCCGCATCAGAAAGGTGCGATAACGGGGATCATCAACCTGGTTGTCATGACCGTCATAGACCGCCTTCTCCGCCGCCTCATCCAGATGATCCGCCTGATCCAGCCAGACCAGCTCGCACGCGAGGCAGCGATGATAGCGTTTGCCCGCCACCGGCAGGGGATAACTGCGATGGCTGGCACACAGGGGGCAGCAGACGGTGGATGGCATGGCGGTTCCTCTTGGGGGATTCCTGTTGGATAACAGCGGCGCAGATTGCCTGCCCGCCGCGTCGCTGACAACTTTTTTTGCTCCTTAAGGGTTTCTTAAGTTTGCCCTTTTACTCTCAAACCATCGCAAGAGAAGGAGTCACCCATGACCATCGAGATCCAGGCCCCCTACCGATTGCTGCTAGCCAAGTCCCCGCAGCAGGTCATGGCGCTGCAAACCTATATCCAGGCCGCCTACACCCTCGAGTTCAACGCCCGCATCCCCCATTTTCTCCCCTGTCTGCTGGGGCTATATCGGGCGGACGGGACGCTGGTCGGTGCCTGTGGTCTCAATCATGCCAGTGAAGGGCCTCTCTATCTGGAACAGTATCTGGAGCAACCCATCGAGGCCGCCATCAATACCCGCCTCGGGGTCTATCCGGCACGCAATCGCATTATCGAAGTGGGCAATCTGGCCTGCAGCGAACCGGGCAATGCCCGCCTGATGTTCGCGGCCCTGTGTCGTCTGCTGTGTGAAAACGCCCTCGACTACGTGGTCTTTACCGGCACTGCCAAGCTGCGCAACAGCTTTGCCCGCCTGCAACTCAATCCGGTGGAGCTGGCCCCCGCACAGGCCTATCAGGTGGGAGCCGACGCCGATGCCTGGGGTGAGTACTACCGTTGCCAACCCAAGGTGATGGTGGGCGACATCAATCAGGGGCGCGAGGTGCTGGCCCAGAGCAGCCTGCTGCTCAATCTGCTGGCCCCCATGCCTACCCTGTTTGACGATGCCGGCAAGAGCAGTGATAACCAACCCCATCAAAAAAGGTGCGCCCAATGAGCCTGTTCGACGCCATCGCCAAACATGCCCACGAGGATCCGCAATCCCCTGCGCTGCTGAGCAGCCAGCAGCGTCTCGATTACCAGACCCTGTGGCAACAGATCCAGCGTCTGGCCAGCCAGCTGCAACAGCTCGACATCAGCCGTCTGGCGCTGCAACTGGACAACGGCCTGCCCTGGGCGCTGCTGGATCTCGCCTGCACCCGCGCCGGTATCTTGGTGATCCCTGTGCCCCACTTCTTCAGTCAGGCCCAGCAGGCCTGGTTGCTGGAGAGCAGCGGCGCCGATGCGCTGGTCGGCCCATATCATCAGGGGTGGCATGCCGCCGAACCGATCTCGCTGATCACCGGCGAGCTACCGCTCTGGCGCCATACCCCGGCCAATCGACCGGCGCTGTCCAAGGGCACAGCCAAGATCACCTACACCTCCGGCACCACGGGTCAGCCCAAGGGCGTCTGCCTGTCACTGACCCAGATGATGGCGGTGAGCCATGCGCTGGCCGAGCGAGTCGCGCCAGCCAAGGTGGAAAAACACCTGACCCTGCTGCCGCTGGCCACCCTGCTTGAGAACATCACCGGCCTCTATGTGCCGCTGCTGACTGGCGCCTGCAGCCGCATTCCGTCCCTCGGGGAGCTCGGTTTCACCGGATCCAGTTCGCTCAATCCAGCCATGCTGGGGGAAGCCCTGCTGCGCTGGTCGACCCACAGTCTGGTGCTGGTGCCCGAACTGCTGCGCCTGCTGCTGGCGCTCTGCACCAGCACACCGACGCTGGCCCAGCAGCTCAAGAGCCTGCGCTTTATTGCCGTCGGTGGCGGCAAAGTAGCACCCGACCTGATCAAACATGCCCGCCAGCTCGGACTGCCGGTATACGAAGGTTATGGCCTCTCGGAGTGTGGCTCCGTGGTGGCGCTCAACAGCCTGGATGCTGACAAGCCCGGCAGCGTCGGCCGCCCCCTGCCCCACTGTCAGGTCACCATCGCCAGCGACGGCGAAATTATGGTGAGCGGCAGCGCCATGCTGGGCTATCTCGGCAGCAGCGAACCTTCTGCCATGCAGATCGCCACAGGCGATCTGGGTCATCTCGATGATGAGGGCTACCTCCATATCACCGGGCGCAAGAAGAATGTCCAGATCACCGCCTTTGGCCGCAACTTCTCCCCCGAGTGGGTGGAGGCCGAAGCACAGCTCTGCCCCGCCATCGCCCGCATCGTGGTGTTTGGCGATGGTCAACCCGCCAACGTGGCGCTGATCCAGCCCCTGCCGGGCAAAGAGGCGGATCTGCCACGCCAGATCGCAGGTCTGAACCAGCGGCTGCCCGATTATGCCCGGCTGCACCACTGGTTGCCGGTGGCACTCGACCAGCATCCCGGCCTGCTGACCGCCAACGGGCGCCCCCGTCGCAACGAGATTTACCAACACTTTTCCCGGCAAATCAGCCAATGCCTTACAGGAGAATCGTCATGAGCTTCTATCAGACTCTGCAACAAGCCACAGCCCAGGAGCGTGAGCATCTGTTCAACGCCCCCATTATCGAAGCCTGTCGCCGTGGCGACATCAGCCGTGACACCTATCTCGCCTTTCTGGCGCAGGCCTACTACCACGTGCGCCACACAGTTCCGCTCCTGATGGCAACCGGCGGCAAGCTGGGTCAGGAGTACGAGTGGGTGCGCGGCGCCATTGCCGAGTACATCGACGAGGAGTATGGCCATCAGGAGTGGATCCTCAACGATATCCGCGCCTGTGGCGGTGATGCCGAGGCGGTGCGCCACGGCCAGCCCGGGCTGCCCATCGAGCTGATGGTCGCCTTCCTCTACGACCAGATCCAGCGCGGCAACCCCATGGGCTTCTTCGGCATGGTGCAGGTGCTGGAAGGCACCAGCGTGGCCATCGCCCTCACTGTCGCCGACCAGCTGAAAAAGGGTCTCGGCCTGCCCCCCCAGGCGATGAGCTACCTTAGCTCCCACGGCGCCCTGGATCAGGAGCACCTCAAATTCTTTGAGTCCCTGATGGATCGGGTCGAGAGTCCGGCGGATCAGGCCGCCATCATTCACGGGGCCAAGGTGGTCTACCGCCTCTATGGCGAGATGCTCTACAACCTCACCGCCACACCGTAAGTCGGCAGCAGATCAGCAGACAGCAAAAAGGGAATCCATACCATGAACCTTGAAGGGAAACTCGTGCTGCTCACCGGCGCCAGCGGTGGCATAGGTGAAGAGCTGGCGCAGGAGCTGGCCGCCCAGGGGGCACACCTGCTACTGCACGGACGTCGCGGCCCCGCACTGGAGCGGCTGTGCAAGTCACTGCCTCATCCCGAGCGCCATCAGGTGGTGCTCGCCGACCTCGGCTCTGCGCAGGAGCGGGCCAAGCTGTTGCAACACCCGGCGCTGGAGGACGGACTCGACATCCTGATCAACAACGCTGGCTGCAACCAGTTTGCCTGGCTGGAAGATCAGAGCTTCGAGCAGGTGGAGCGCCAGCTGCTGCTCAATATCGAGGCGCCCATCCAGCTCACCCGTGCCCTGCTGCCAACCATGCGCAAGCCGGGGATCATCATGAACATGGGGTCGAGCCTGGGCAGCATCGGCTACCCCGGTTACAGCGTCTACTGCGCCAGCAAATTTGCCCTGCGCGGCTTTAGCGAAGCGCTGGGACGGGAGCTGGAGGGGAGCGGCATCAAGGTGCTGCACTTTGCCCCCCGCGCCACCCGCACCAAGCTCAATTCTGAGGCCGCTTACGAGATGAATGCGGCGCTCGGCACCCAGACCGACAGCCCGCAGCAAGTCGCCGAAGAGGCAGTCATCGCCCTGTGCAACGAAACCCGCCGCAGCTGGCTCGGCTGGCCGGAAAAACTGTTCGTGCGGCTCAACGCCCTGCTGCCCGGCATCGTCGACAAGGTGTTGGCCAGACAGCTGCCGATCATCAAACGTTATGCCCGTCATCTTCAGCCAGGGACGGCTGATGCCGGCGCAAACAGTGCGCCACAACCAGACTTGTCCCGCCCGATCCCGACCAAGAAGGAGCATTAATATGAACTTTTTCCGTCAATCAGTGACCTCTTGTTCCATCGCCATCCTGCTGGGGTCCTCCTCGGTCATGGCCGCGGGTGATGCCCTCGTCCCCATCCAGCAACAGTGGGCCGTCTGCCAGTATCAACAGACCGGCAAGGCGAAAGAGAGCTGCCTCGAAACCCTGAGCACCCAGGCCGAAGCGGCCAGTGCCAAGGAGCCCTTTCGCGCCGATCTGCTGATCTGGTCGGCCATCGTCAAGAGCACCTGGGCTGGCGCCAAGGGCGGGCTGGGAGCGCTGGGGCTGGTGAAAGAGGCCAAAGCCAAGCTGGAGCTGGCGCTCAAGCAGGACCCCAAGGCGCTGGACGGCTCTGCCTACACCAGTCTGGGCTCCCTCTACTATCAGGTGCCCGGGTGGCCGGTCGGCTTTGGCGATGACGAAAAGGCAGAGCAGCTGCTCAAGCAGGCGCTGGCCATCAATCCGGATGGCATCGACCCCAACTTCTTCTACGGTGACTTCCTGCTGGATCAGGGTCGCAAGGCCGAGGCCAAAACCTACCTCGACAAGGCGCTGGCCGCCCCGGCCCGCCCGGGCCGCGAAGTGGCCGATGAAGGGCGCAGAATGGAGATCCGCGAACGGCTGGCCAAGCTATAAAATCCTGATGGATCAAAGAACTATTTAAACTCTGCCCACCAGCTTGCATACTGGTGGGCAGGGTTGTTTATGCCACGGCACACCCTGGCGCTGAGCCAGATCGCGACACCCAACAAACAGGGAGAAAAGAATGCGGATCCTGCTGGTGGAAGATGATGTGATGCTGGGGGATGGTATGCAGGATGCACTGCGCCATAGCGGCTACACGGTGGACTGGCTGCAACAGGGGTTGCCCGCTCTGGCAGCCCTCAAGAGCGACGAGTTCGCCGCCCTGATCCTCGATCTCAACCTGCCCGACATCGATGGCCTCAGCCTGCTGCGCAAGTTGCGGCGTGAAGGACACCAACTGCCTGTGCTGATCCTCACCGCCCGCGATGCGCTGGACGATCGGGTGGTCGGCCTCGATGCCGGCTCCGACGACTACATGGTCAAGCCCTTCGCCCTGCAGGAGCTCAACGCCCGCCTGCGCGCCCTCGTTCGCCGCAGCAAGGGGCAGGCGCAAGCGGTGCTGGAGTATGGCGACATCCTCATCTATCCAGAATCCCAGCAGGTCACCTATCAGGGGGAGGCGGTCAAACTCACCCCCCACGAATACAAGCTTCTGCAGGAGCTGATCAGCCAGAGCGGCCGGGTGCTGAGCAAGGATCAGCTGCAACAGAGCCTCTACGGCTGGGATGAAGGGGCCGAGAGCAACGCGGTAGAGGTGCATATCCACCATCTGCGCAAGAAGTTCTACAGCGACCTCATCCGCAATATTCGCGGGGTCGGCTACATCATTCCCCAGCTCGAACAGCCAAGCCGGACACCCGCACGATGAAACGTCCGCGCTCCATTCGCCGCTTTCTGCTCACCGGTATCCTGACGCTGGTGAGCCTGAGTCTCACCATCAGCGCCTTTATCGGCTACATGGAGGCGAGCCACGAAATGGAGGAGCTGTTTGATGCCCGCCTCGCCCAGTCGGCCCGCATCACCAACCAGCTGCTGGCCCGCTATATGGCCCAGCAGGGGCAGTTGCCCGCCAATGGCACCGTCTATCAGGAGTGGGAGGCGCAGAACCCCGATGAGTGGCAAAAAGATCCCAGCCTCAACCTGACCGGCGAAGATCGGGAGATCACCCCCTACGGCCACGAGTTCGAACGCAATCTCTACTTCCAGCTGCTCGATGAAAAGGGCGGCTTGCTGCTGCGCGCCCCCAGCGCCCCGGAGCAGCCGCTGGTCACCCTGGCTATCGGCTTCGACACGGTCGAAAAAGATAATCACCAGTGGCGCACCTTCACCCTCTACAACCAGCAGGAACAGACCTGGCTGGTGGTGGCAGAACGGGACGACGAGCGCAGCGAACTGGCCAGCAAGATGGCCACCCTCACCATGCTGCCGCTGCTGATCACCCTGCCTTTCCTGCTGGCCCTGCTCTGGTGGCTCATCACCCGCGGGCTGGCCCCCCTGCGCCAGCTGGCCCAGGCCATCAGCGAGCGTCACCCCGCCAACCTGAGCCCGCTCAGCCTCAAGATAAGCGCGCAGGAGCTGACCCCCCTCACCAACGAGATCAACCGGCTGATGCAGGCGCTGGCGGAGACCATAGAGCGGGAGAAACAGTTCACCAACGAGGCGGCCCATGAGCTGCGCACCCCGCTGGCAGTGCTGCGGATCCACAGTGAAAATGCCCTAGCTGCCGAAGATGAAGTGAGCCGCCAGCAATCCCTGCACAAGATGCTGCAAGCCCTAGACCGCAGCGATCGGCTGATCCGCCAACTGCTGACCCAGGCCCGTATCGACAACCAGCAGGGACTGGTACTGACCGAGCTGGAGATAGGCCACCTGCTGCAAGGCACCCTCGCGACCCTGGCACCCATCGCGCTCAAGAAGGATCAGCAGCTGTCGCTGGAATGTGAATTGCCGCAGCTGGTGATGGGGCAGGCCACCCTGCTCGAGCTGCTGTTCAGCAATCTCATCGACAATGCGCTGCGCTACACCCAGCCAGAGGGCGAGATCAGGGTGCGGGTTCAGCGAGAGGGCAACCGGGTGAGGGTGGATGTGAGCGACAATGGCCCCGGCATTCCCGCCAGTGCCTTGCCCCGGCTGTATGAACGCTTCTTTCGGGTCAATCCCCAGCAGGGGGATGGCGTGGGGCTCGGCATGGCCATCGTCTCGCGCATCGCCCAACTGCACGGCGCCGACCTCGATGTCCACAACCGGCCGGAAGGGGGGCTGGAGGTGAGCGTGTTACTCCCGCTGCCGCCGGCAAGATAAGCGATAAGTAAAGAGCCCGCGATGCGGGCTCTTTACTTTCAATGACAATCTGGCTGCACGGTAAAGGTTCGACTGGCATCCACCGGGCCCAGCTCCGCCAGCAGACGTCGGCCCAGCAGCACCGGATAGATCATCTTGCTGCGATCCCTCAGGGTGAACCACTCCTCATACACCTTGTCCCCCAGACAGATGGACATGGTCACCGTTGGCCGCTGCTCCATACCGCCCGCCCCGCGCACCGTCACGCTGCGCTCGACCCGCCGCTCGAACTGCTGTTTGACCAGCTTGCCGCTGTCGGCATCGGTCACCACCAGCCTGAAACGCACCCAGGGCTTGCCATCCCGTTTGAATCTGGTGATGGAGCGTGCATCGAGGGAAGAGGTGAGCGCCCCGGTGTCGAGTTTCATCTTCACCGCCACGCCGGTGGGCAAAATAAGTCCCTTCTCGATCCAGCCATAGCTGGTCGGGGTCTCTGCCAGCGCACTGCCACACAGTGCCAGCATCAGGGTGATCCCCACCATCATCTTGCCCATTTTACTGCCCTGCCTTGTCAATCCTGCGCCCAGATCTACCACAGTCCCATTGTGGGTCAATCCGATTTATTTCAGCTACTTGGATAATATCTGGCGGGTCAGGAGAGAGACGACAAAGAGTGGCCGAACGACGGCCCAAGCGGGCGGGAATATCGTAGGAGAGAAAGGCACCGAACGGTGCTGGATGAAACTGGTGGTTAACCTCAGGTTGTGACGCCAAAGGCTACCACAAGGATTTACAAATTATCAGTCTTGTTCTGAATGGATTTTTGCCTACACTGTTGTAAACCGGAGGGCCTGAAAACCACCGGTTTTTTTGCGCCTGCCGAAAATTTGCCACTGCAAAAGTGACTTTCAACAAGGCTCAATAAGGAATTTGTAATGCGTATCGAAGAAGACTTGAAGCTCGGTTTCAAGGATGTCCTGTTCCGCCCCAAGCGCTCTACTCTCAAGAGCCGTTCCCAAGTAAGCCTGACCCGTCAGTTCACCTTCAAACACACCCAGACCCAATGGCAAGGCGTACCCGTTATCGCCGCCAACATGGATACCGTCGGCAGCTTTGCAATGGCGCGCACGCTGGCCGGTTTCGAGATGATGACCGCGGTACACAAGCACTACAGCCTTGAGCAGTGGCAAGCTTTCGTCAACGAGACCGACCCGGCGCTGCTGGGCCATGTGATGGTCTCCACCGGCACCTCGGCTGAAGATTTCGCCAAGACCCGCCAGATCCTCGCCATGTCCGAAGCGCTGCGCTTCATCTGTGTCGATGTGGCCAACGGCTACTCCGAACACTTCGTCGAGTTCGTGCGCAAAATTCGTGAAGCCTGCCCCAACCACGTCATTCTGGCGGGCAACGTGGTGACCGGTGAGATGGTCGAAGAGCTGATCCTCTCCGGCGCCGACATCGTCAAGGTCGGTATTGGCCCGGGCTCGGTCTGCACCACTCGCGTCAAGACCGGTGTCGGTTATCCGCAGCTCTCCGCCATCATCGAGTGTGCCGATGCGGCCCACGGCCTCGGCGGCCAGATCGTCGGTGACGGCGGCTGCACCTGCCCGGGCGACGTCGCCAAAGCATTCGGCGGCGGTGCCGACTTTGTCATGCTGGGCGGCATGCTGGCAGCCCACGAAGAGTGCGGTGGCGAGATCGTCGATGTAGACGGTGAGCCCTTCATGAAGTTCTACGGCATGAGCTCCTCCAGCGCCATGGACAAGCACGCTGGCGGCGTCGCCGAATACCGCGCCTCCGAGGGTAAAACCGTGCTGCTGCCCTACCGCGGCACGGTCGAGAACGCCGTGCGCGACATTCTGGGCGGCGTGCGCTCCACCTGTACCTACGTCGGTGCCAGCCAGCTGAAAGAGCTGACAAAACGGACTACCTTCATCCGAGTTCGCGAGCAAGAGAACAACGTCTACGGCAAGGAGTAACCTGCCACAGACCGCCGTCACGCGCTGACGGTTAGAAGCCAGTCAACCGGTGTGCTACCCTGCGCACCGGTTTTTTTGCATCCGGGATCCTGAGCCATGACAACTCCCCTGCCCCCGTTTGACTGGGACATCTTCTGCTGCGTCGTCGACAACTTCGGCGACATCGGCGTCACCTGGCGACTCGCCCGCCAACTAAAACGGGAGGGGAATATAGCGGCACATGGCGATGAGGTTCAGGTGCGGCTCTGGGTGGACGATCTGGCAAGTTTCGCCCGCATCTGCCCCGGGCTCGACCCGGCGCAGGATGGCCAGTGGGTCGAGGGCATCTATATCCAGCACTGGCATGAGACCCTGCCGAGCGACATGACACCGGCCAGGGTGGTGATCGAGGCCTTTGCCTGCGAGCTGCCCACCCCCTTCATTGAACGAATAGCCGAGCAGATGGCGAGCCAACCCAAGCCCCCCTGCTGGATCAATCTGGAGTACCTCTCGGCAGAGAGCTGGGTCGAGGATTGCCACGGCCTCGCCTCGCCCCAGCGTGTTGGCAATAAAAGCCTCAACAAATACTTCTTCTTCCCGGGCTTTACCGCTAAAACCGGCGGCCTTTTGTGCGAGCACGACCTCATCACCGAACGGGAGCTGTGGCAGCAAGATGATGCGGGACTTACCGCCTACTGGGCCAGTCTCGGTTTGCCGCCCAGACAAGAGCACGAGCTGCGGGTCAGCCTCTTTACCTACGAGAGCGATGCGCTGCAAAGCCTGATCGAGAGCTGGTGCCAGAGCGCCACGCCCGTCACCCTGCTGCTGCCGCTGGGGCGCTCTCTCAACGATGTGCTCACCGGTGCCGGTCTGACTGATGCCATCCCTGCAGCCAAAGCGGGGGATCTGCTCCACTCGGGCAACCTCACCATCAAGCTGCTGCCGATGACCGATCAGGCCGGTTACGATCGACTGCTGTGGAGCTGCGATCTCAATCTGGTGCGTGGGGAGGACTCCTTCGTACGGGCACAGTGGGCGGCTCGTCCTTTCCTCTGGCACATCTACCAGCAGGAAGAAGAGGCCCATCTGGTCAAGCTGGAGCAGTTCCTTGACCACTACTTATACGATCTACCCGCCGAGTGCGGCCAATGGCTGCGCCGCTTTAATCTGGCTCTCAACTGTGGCGAAGATTGCAGCGAACTTTGGGCCCAATGGCCCCGATATAGCGCCATTTGGCAGCAACATGGGCGAAGCTGGTCACAGAAGTTGCTCCGGGACGGGGATCTCGTCACACGGTTGGTGAAATTTTTAGAAAGCCGTATATAATCTGGCAGTTTTTATCCGTCCGTTTCACGAACAGGAATTTTTTACATGAAAACCGCACAGGAAATCCGCGCTGGTAACGTAGTCATGATCGGCACCGAGCCGATGGTGGTTCAGAAGGCTGAATTCAACAAATCCGGCCGTAACTCCGCCGTGGTCAAAATGAAGCTGAAGGGCCTGCTGAACGGCAGCGCTACCGAGACCGTCTTCAAGGCCGACGACAAGCTGGACGTTGTTCAGCTGGAACGTAAAGAGTGCACCTACTCCTACTTCTCCGACCCCCTGTATGTCTTTATGGACACCGAGTACAACCAGTACGACGTAGAGAAAGACAACCTGGGTGACGTGCTGAACTACCTGGTAGACGGCATGGAAGACATCTGCGAAGTGACTTTCTACAACGAGAAAGCCATCTCCGTAGAACTGCCGACCACCATCGTGCGCGAAGTTGAGTACACCGAGCCGGCTGCCCGTGGCGACACCTCCGGTAAAGTGACCAAGCCTGCCCGTCTGAAAGGCACTACCTACGAGCTGGCTGTTGCCGCTTTCGTAGAGATCGGTGACAAGATCGAAATCGATACCCGCACCGGTGAATTCAAGCGTCGCGTCAACTAATTGACCGCTTTGAATTGATTGCAAAAAAGCGAGCCACCGGCTCGCTTTTTTATTGCCTCCGAGTTGTCATCGCACCACCCGCCTTCAGAAAATCCCGCCGCCGCCGCTAACCCTGTTAACCGGGGGAACACACTATGGCCAGATTATCCTTATCACTGCTGTTATTGACCTTGCTGGCTGGCCATGGGGCAGAGGCGAGCGAGGTTGCGCCCCCCGTTGCCGAACCTATGCCCCTCGACCACTGGCAAGCGAGCGACTGGAAAGGGCTACCCGATGCCACCCAGATCGACAAGCAGACGGTGCTGTTTGCCAAACACGACAGTGAAAACTATCTGGGGCTCGCCATTTTACTGCCCGACTGGCAGCGCAGCGGCCAGCTCTGGCAACTGACTCGCGCTCTCGGTCGGCTGGGCTTTGATACCCTGCTGCTGCTCCCCTCCCCCCAGCAGACCGAACTGGACCCAGCCGCTGAGAAAAAAGCGAAAAACAGCGATGAGTTTCGCAAGCAGTTTGCCGAGCGGATCAGCAAGCTGGCCGATGCCAAGCTGCAGGAGGGGGGCTTCAAGCTGATCCTGGCGCAAGGTACCGGCGCCGCCTGGACTGCCAACCTCATCGCCAGCGAACAGTTGCCCGCCCCCGATGCACTGGTGCTGCTCGATGGTTTTTTCCCCAACCAGCAGAGCAACCAGACCCTGGCCAAACAGGTGGCTCAGGCGGCCATCCCCACCCTGGACCTCTATCAGGAGGATGGCGGTCGCTGGCCCCTGCTGGCCGCCGAGGCCCGCAGAAGCGAGAGCCGGCGCAGCAACAAGCTCAACTATCGCCCCTACGCCCTGATGGAGCTGGAGGAGACCCCCACCCGCATTCAGGGCTGGCTCAACCATCTGGGCTGGCTCTAAACCAGCCGTCACCGTGGCGCAATAAAGCGCGCGCCAGCTCACATCTGCCGGATAAAGCCCAACCCTGCCACGACGATAGACTGGCTCTGACTGCATCCTCTTTGGCATCATGGCCTCTCGAACCTGAACAATGGCAGGAAGGCCCATGCAGCAGATTGTGTTTCTCGACAGCGATACCCTGGATGCGGGCATCACCCTGCATCACCCCGACTTCCCCCACCACTGGCAGAGCTATCCAAGTACTACCCCGGAACAGGTGGTGGAACGGCTCAAAGATGCCAGCATCGCTATCATCAACAAAGTACGGATCGGCGCCGCCGAACTGGCCCAGCTGCCTGAGCTCAAACTCATCGCCCTGGCCGCAACCGGCAGCGACAACGTGGATCTGGAAGCGTGCCGCGCCGCCAACGTCGGGGTGTGCAATATCCGCAATTACTCGGGCCCCTCGGTGCCGGAGCACGCCATGGCGCTGATGCTGGCCCTGTCGCGCAACCTCTTCTGCTGGCGCCAGTCGCTGCTGGAGGGACGCTGGCAACAGAGCGGCCAGTTCTGCTTTTTCGACCATAACATCATGGATCTGCACGGCAAGCAGCTTGGCATCATCGGCAAAGGGACGCTCGGTCAGGCGCTCGGCGAGCGGGCCAAAGGGATGGGGATGACAGTGCGTTACGCCCAGAGCCAGGTCGGCACCAGTCACGACGAGGATCGCTTGCCCCTCGACGAGTTGCTGCAAAGCTCGGACGTCATCAGCCTGCACTGCCCGCTCACCCCCTACACCCGCAACCTGATTGGCGAGCGGGAGCTGGATCTGATGAAACCGGGCGCCCTGCTGATCAACGTCGGCCGTGGCGGGCTGGTGGATGAGGAGGCGCTGCTGCAAGCGCTGGCCAACGGCCGCCTCGGTGGCGCCGGTTTCGATGTGGCGAGCGTCGAACCCCCGCCCCCCGACCATCCCTTGATGAAAGCGCTGCAATACCCCCACTTCATTCTGACCCCCCATGTGGCCTGGGCCAGCGAAGAGTCGATGCAGCGTCTCGCCGATCAGCTGATCGACAACATCAACGCCTTTGCCGCCGGTCGCCGCCAGCACCGGCTGGTGTAACCGCACAAGCGAGTAACCGCAAAATCGAGTGACCACACCATGCAAAACGGGGCCTGTTGGCCCCGTTTTGCATCTTTCGCACTCACTGCGCGCACATCAATCGTCGTCATGCCATCTGTGCTTCTTATGCTTTTTGTACTTCTTGTGGTGCTTGTGATGGTGATGATCGTCGTCATCATCGTAATAGCGATCCTGGCTCTTGTGGCCATCGCCCGTCTTGGCACCGATGGCCGAACCGCTCGCCCCGCCGACCCCGGCGCCGATCAGCTGACCGGTATCACCACCGACACTCTTGCCGATGGCGGCACCGCCCAGCGCCCCCACCGCGCCGCCAAGGGCCGCTTCATTCTTGTTGCCCTTGTTGGCCGTCGCAGCCCCACCAGCAGCACCGCCCAACGCAGCCCCCACCAGCGCACCGGTATCGCCACCCAGCTCCTTGCCGATCATGGTGCCCGCCACACCACCTGCGCCGCCACCCAAAATGGTATTGAGGGTCTCGGAGGCGTGCACGGTCGTGCTGCCAGCCAGCAAGGCGCCCAGCAGTGCCAGTGCGCGAAGAGCACGCGAATTCATCTCCATGGGTACTCCTGTCAAACCTGATTAATATTCAGCGGCACTATACAAAGTGCCACGGGGTTCGCCAGCCGGCAGAAATGAGGGATGCGACAGTCAATGGCCGCACGGCCACCGCCCAGAATGGAAGAGTAAAATCAAGCAATTGAATTTAAAGATTAAAATCACCAAAAAGCCATAATATTACGGCAGGGTGACCCACAATCGGGTTGTCGTGTCCCGGCACAGGCCCGCCGCGCTGGGACAAAAGCTGTCAGTCAGCAGCCTCATCCGCCAAATGCCAGCAGTCCCGGCCAGCCTCCTTGCTACGATAAAGGGCTGCATCAGCACGCTCGAAGATGGGGTCGGCAAGGGGTGAATGGCAGGCGCCGCCGATACTCAAGGTGACCTGCCCCTTGTGCTCACGCCACTGTTGATGTCGCACCACGTCAAGCAGACAATTGAGCTTCTCCGCCAACTCATCCTGTGGCTGTTGCAGCAGAGCGGCAAACTCATCGCCACCAATCCGGTAAACCGTGCTCACCCCCAGCACATCAGCAAGACAGTTGGCCACCCGACACAGCACCTGATCGCCGAAGGCATGACCCCGACTGTCATTGAGTCCTTTGAAGTGATCAATATCAAACAGCAGCAGCCAGAAGCGCTCCCCCCTCAGCTCCAGCGCGCTCTTGTGCTGCTCGAAGGCTCGCCGGTTCATGATACCGGTCAGAGGGTCCCGCAACAGCGCATCCTGCCCCTTGAGGAAGCTGGCCCTGACCTGATCGATCTCGTTCAGGCTGCGTCGCACAAACCAGGTATTGGCCTTGGTGATAGGGGGAGAACTCTCCAGATTGCGCACGATACCGGTCAGTGACCCCGACACCAGCGCCTGCTCCTGGCGGAAGATCCGCACCAGCAGACTCAGCGTGCAACACCAGATGGCAAACAGGGAGATCAATGGCAAAACCACCATCTGCAGCGCCTCATAGAGGCTGTTACGAAACAGCACGGGCGGCAGATAGATATTGAGATCCCAGCCAATATCCGCCAGCTCGCGCTTAAGGAAAGTGCCATGACACAACACATCCAGACCGAGCCACTGCTGGCCCTGATGTTGCTCGATGGGATGATCTGCCAGCAGATCCATATTGCTGCCCACCACCAGCTGGCCGCTGTCGCGCAAGGTAAGATAGAGTGCGGCCTGATTGCCACCAACCGTCCGCTGTAGCGCCTGCTGCAGCGAGTCGAACGACATGTCGACCATCAGCAGCCCCAGCAGTTGCCCCTGATCGTCCCGCACCCGTTTAATCAGGCTGAGTATCAGTTCATTGGTATTGTATTCAGGGTAGGGGCCAAACCAGACGAGCTCGTCGCCCGGCATGGTGGTCACCTGATACCAGGGTCGCAGCGCCGCCTGATAACCGGGGGGCGGTAGCCAGTCCGGGTAGCTGTCGATACGATCCGCGTTCAGGTTGTAAAAGTAGATGTAGTGGTTGCCTGGTTTGATCTTGTGCGCAATGGCCCAGATGGGGGAGTCGGCCAGCCCGCCGCGAGCGATCTTCTCCTTGTCGAGCGAGGCCTCCAGCACCGCCAGTTGCCGCTCATTGACCTTCACCATCTCGTGGATCAGGGACGCTTCAACGGAGGATGCCATGTGGCCGAAACCGGATACCGTCATGTCGATATCCCTCAGATAGCTGGCAATAGCCATGATGATCGTCACTATCAGGATCATCAAACCAATTAATGCAGAGAGGGGGACCAGCACATAGTAGCGTTTATTGAGATACGAACGGCTCACATCACATCCGAACCAAGAAAACATACGGGGATTGTGGGAGAGAAAGGAGAGTGAATCATTGATTAATATCACTTTCGCGCCCCTTAAATGACACTTCCAACACTAACGAAACGTCAAGGTTCGCAAACGAATATCAACTGACAGGAAAAACGCTAGTTACCCCGGGTTAACCCCGCTCTGCATCGCGGGTGTTATAGTCTATACCTGATTCGGCAGGCGCTGGACAAACCGTCCATCACCGGCTGCAACGCCAAGCAGAACAAGGAGATGTTATGAGCAGTCCGTTTATCGAACAGATCAAAGCACGTCGTACCATCTATGCCCTGGGCGACCAGGTGTCCCATACACCGGAGCAGCTGACGGCCCTGATCCAGGATGCCATCAGGCACAGCCCCTCCTCCTTCAACTCCCAGAGCTCCCGTGCCGTCATCCTGTTTGGCGCCCAGCACCACAAGCTGTGGGATATCGTCAAAGCCGAGCTGAAAAAGATTGTGCCGCCGGAGGCCTACGCCCAGAGTGAGGCCAAGGTAGATGGCAGCTTTCGCGCAGGCTTTGGTACCGTGCTGTTCTTCGAAGACACCGACGTCATCAAGGATCTGCAGCAAAAATTCGCCCTCTACGCAGACAACTTCCCCATCTGGTCGGAACATGCCACCGGCATCGCCCAGTTTGCGGTCTGGACGACGCTGGCGCAGGAGAAAGTCGGTGCCTCCCTGCAGCACTACAACCCGCTGATCGACGAGGCGGTACGCAAGGAGTGGAACCTGCCCGCCAGCTGGCTGCTGCGCGCCCAGATGCCCTTTGGCAGCATCAAGCAACCGGCCGGTGACAAGACCTTTATCGACGATGCCACCCGTTTCCGCGTTTTCAAATAACTGTTGAGAAAGCAAAACGCCCCCGCATCTCGGGGGCGTTTTTATTGCGGCATACAGTGTTGATGGCGATGGTTCATACCACAATCTGCGGTCGTAATACGCTCGTTCCACCGCTCAGGTGAGCAGCGTCACCAGCAGGGACTCGACTTTCCCCAACGCCACCTTCACCTCGCGCCAGTCGCGGATCACCGCCACCACCGCCGGATTGAGCGGCGCATCGCCCCCTACCTGCACCACGGTGCAACCTGCGCGCAGGGCGCTCTCGATACCGGCCGGGGCATCCTCGAACACCAGACAACAATCGGGCGACACGCCAAGCCGTTCAGCCCCCAGCAGATAGGGTTCGGGATCGGGTTTGCCATTGATCACTGCTTCGGCCCCCACCAGTACGTGGGGCAGCGGCAAACTGGCACAACTCAGGCGATGGCGGGCAACCCGCTCACTGGCGGAGGTCACAATGGCCCAATGCTCTGGCGGCAAGCGGCGCAGCAACTCGCCAGCCCCAAAGATGCCGTCGCCACCGGTATGCAGCATCTCCAGCTCGTCGAGCCGCGCCGCCTCCCGCTCCACATCCAGCTGCGGGGCCAACGCCCGGATTACCTCACGTGAGCGCATACCGTGGCACATAGCCAACACCGGCTCTGGGGCAAGCTGATGATACTGGCACCAGAGCCGCCACACCTTCTCCACATCGCCGGTAGAGCAGACCAAGGTGCCATCCATATCGAGCAGCAGGGCGGATACCGACAGGGTGATCGTGTTCATGCCACCACTCATACTGACACTCATACAGGCACCCCGGCCAGCTCGGGCAGAGAGCCAGAGAGCGCATCGGCAAAGGCCTGCTGCTGGGCTGCACGCTCATAACAGGCCAGCGCGTGCTCGGCACTGCCAGCCCACACCTGCAAGGGGCCGACCACAAAACCCTGTTGCAGCAGGCTGGCGAGCAGCTCCCCCGTCTCCGGGGCCGCCAATGGCTGGGCCAGCACCAGCGTGCCCTTGATCAAAAAAAGATAACGTTGAGTGGACATGATATGGCTCCTTGTTCCGGTTCAGAGGAGGGCTATTCCCCCCTTGCAGAGCCATTAGAACAAGGCGATTAGATAATTTATAATCAATAAATCGCCACTTTGGATAACCAATTGGAATGAGATTCGACTTGAGGCAACTGCAGGCGTTTGTGACGCTGGCCGACACCGCTAACTACCGGGAAGCGGCCAGCCGCCTCTTTATCACCCAGCCGGCCCTCACCAAGCAGATCCAGGGGCTGGAGCAGACGCTGGGCTGCACCCTGTTCAAACGGGGCCGCCACGGTGCCGAGCTGACAGCACTCGGTGCCCAACTGCTCACTCAGGCGAGTGCGCTGGTCGAGCACGGTCGGGAGTTCGAAAGCCATGCGCTGGCGGTGGCGAGCGGCGTGGCCGGTCGACTCAAAATTGGCTTCGGTCTGTCGAGTTTCGCACTGGCCCCTGCGCTGGTGGCCCGCTTCAAACAGCAGGTCACGGACGTGATGGTCCATCTGCAGGATATGCCCTCCGCCATCCAGCAGGAGCAGTTGCTCTCCGGCCAGTTGCAGCTTGGCTTTATGCGCAGACCTCAGATGCCCCAGTTGCAGGAGCACAGACTGCTGATCGACCGGCTGGTGCTGGCGGTGCCGACACGGATGACCGAGCCAGACCCGGCCGCATTCGACGTCCAGCAGGCACTGATCAGTCAACCCCTGTTGCAGATGGTGGGCCACCGCTGCCCTGGGCTCAGCCAGCAGATCGCCGGTTTTCTCGGCGCCAATCGGCTGACCGGCATGGTCCAGGAGGCCGAGGATATCCAGACGCTGGTGGCATTGGTCGCGGCGGGCATAGGCAACGCCATCCTGCCGCGCAGCGTCAGCTTTATCGCAGGGCCCGATGTCACCCTCTATCCGCTCTCTGGTCCCAGCTCCGAGTGGGAGGTCAGCATGGTATGGAATCCGGACTTTGCCGACCCCATCCGGGATCACTTCGTCAGGCAGGTGATCGCCAGCCATCCCCTGCCGGTGTCAGCCACGCCCGAGCGCTGAAACCAACCCTTGCTGGTAGCTAACATCGTGCCACGTCAAAACAGTGCGCCCCCATCAAGGGGGCGCATGCAGGACAAAAGCGGCAATGCGGCTCAACAGCTGGCGCAGTGGCTACGGTTTTTACCCGCCCCCTTGGCGCAATAAAGCGCCGCATCGGCCGCGGCCAGCAACGCACCTTCCCCCTCCAGCAGTTGCTCAGCCGTGTAGGTGGCAATGCCAATGCTGGCGCTAAGCTGAATATTATTTGCCACCACGATGTCTAGATCGTTGATGGCCTGGCGGATCTCCTCTCCAATCCGCTGGGCCGCATCTCGATCGGTATTGCCGAGGATCAGAGCAAACTCGTCACCACCAAAACGGCAGGGCAGATCCGCCGGACGCTGGCAGAAGGATTGCAGAAGATGGCCCACCAGCTGGAGGGAGCCATCCCCCATCTGATGACCAAGATGGTCATTGCACGCCTTGAAGTTATCCAGATCCAGCATGATGAGGGAGAGCGGAGTATGTTCACGCATGCTGCGCCGCCACTCGTTATGCAAAAAGCTGTTGAATAGCCGCCGATTGGCCAGTCCGGTCAAGGGATCATGTTGGGAGAGGCTGGCAACTTCCAGCTCCAGCAGCTTGCGCTCGGTGATATTGATATGGGCGATGGAAAAAAACTCGGCATCAAGCCCGGGTACCGGCGCTACTCGCATCATAAACCAGCGCTGGGTGTCGGGGCTGTGGCAGGGGTATTCCAGATAGAACTTCTCCTGCTGATGACGGATGACCCGAAGGATCCCCTCCACGGCAGCCAATCCAGAGGGCTCGGATTCAGCGTCACAAGCCCCCATGTAATTGACCCCAATCCAGTTATATCCCTTGGGCATGCCGTTTTGCTCGGCAAACAGATCCCAGGCGAGATTGGTGTAATGGATCACGCCATCCCGATCTATCACCGATATCTGGTCTTCCAGCGAATCCAGCAGCGCAGCCAGATGATGGGCTCGCTCGGCGAAGTGACTCTGCCGCGTCTGTATCTCATCCGCCATGGTGGCCATCCTGTGGCAAAAGTGGCATACCGCCACCTATTAACAATTAAGTCAGCAGATAGAGTAAAGCACCCCATTCCCACTTAGCCAACTGAGACCAAATTTCACCATCGAACATCATCCGGCAAGGTTTCAGGCCAGTTTCCCTGTTCCGGATAACAAGAGCACATCATGATCATATGTATCTGATAAGTCACATTTAATGACCACACCACTGATTTTCACAGGGGATGCCATCTCCTTCCCCATCCATCTTGGTACCAGGGCAGTTTTGTAAAAACCAGGTTGCCTCCTCGCAGGAGGTCATCTGGAAGCAATGCTGCCGACCATCACACTGACGAATAAAGGTCGTTGTCTGTGGCGTGCTGACCGAGGTGCTGACCTCCTCCTGATTGAAAGAGGAGACCGGCAATGGCGCCATCGACTCGGCCGAGAAACGGGAATAGATGGAAAAGAGGCCGACGAGCACCAGCAGGGGGATCAATTTGCCACTCCAGCTGCTCTTGCGACGTCGATAGGGGTTACTTCTCTCTCTGGTCGAGGTGGGGCGTGGCGGCTGACTTGCTGCCCGAAACGATGGTGCCGCTGATGATGCGGCCGACGGCACGGCATCCGCCAACGTGAGCGGGCGATCGGGGAAAAAGACCTGTAACGCCCTCGGTTTGCCATCCTGGCCACTGCCGATCAGATAGGTGACACGCTCCCCCGGCTCTGGCACGCGGCCATCTGATTGCAGCGCCGTAACATGCACAAACAGCCCTGCACTGCGTGCTCCATTCATTGCCTGCTCGGCGCCATTTTGCTCCGGCGTAATAAATCCAAAGCCGCGCGCCTCGTTCCAGCTCGCGATCCGTCCCTGATAACGCATCTGTCCATCCTTGTTGTTATCCATGTGAAGACTATCTTGCCCGACAATCATGTTGCCCAAAAGCGCTACGGCCCGACAGGGGGCCGCAGAGTCAATCTCAACACGGTGCTCGGATGCTGCCTGCGTTAAGGATCAAGCCAGCCGGGACACCTTGATGATCTCGGCGATGCGACCCAGCATCCGCAGCGAGGTGTGATGCTCTGTGGCATCTGCGGCGGCGCAGGCATCCTCCAGAATGGTGATGGCGTAGTCGCGATCGTGACCATCCCGCGTCGCAGCCTGAATGGCCCAGCTGGTGCTCACCCCGCACAGATAGAGGTGGTCGATGTGATTGGCCCGCAGCGCAGGCTCCAGCGCCGTGCCATAGAAGGGGCTCACTCTGGGCTTGGTCGGCACCAGATCACCGGGTTGCACATCCAGATCAGGATGAAAGTCGGTGCCGCTGTCAGCCAAAGAGAGCGCCCCCAACTGGTGAGCGCGACCAAACATGGGAGACCCCTTGGGTTGCAGCTGATAGCCGCCGTCAAAGCCGACCTTGATCAGCACTACCAGCCAGCCGTTGGCGCGGGCATGGGCCAGCGCCTGATTGGCATGCGCAATGGCATCCTGCTCCAGCACATGGGCTGCGGAGGCGGCGATGCGCCCATCGGGGTGGGCGATGTCGTTGATAAAATCGATCACCAGCAGTGCCTTGTTCATCACCTTTGCTCCTTCGCGCATTCAGCCCGTGTTATCTGGTTCCTACCTGTCAAACCAGCCCCAGTGCATAGCGCAGTGCCATCTCCTTTAAGGGGCCAGCTTTATCCGCCAGATTGAGGGCCAGATTGCGGGCCAGCTTGAGGGGGCCAATCTCGTTGCTGAACACCCCGTAGAAGAGATCCATCCCCGACTGCATCAGCAGGTTGTCGGGGCAACGGCGCCGCTCGTAACGCTCGGCCAACGCCAGTTGATGCCAGTCGGCGCCAGCTCCTTGCAGCAAGTCGACCCAGCAGGCCACATCCTTGAAGCCGAGGTTGACCCCCTGCCCCGCCAGCGGGTTGATGGTGTGGGCAGCATCGCCAAGCAGCACCACCCGACCGGCGTGATAGTCGTTGGCGTGGCGGCGCACCAGCGGGAAGCTCCCCTTGCCGGTGACGGTAAATCCACCGAGCCGACTCGGGAAGTGGCGGCGCACTTCGGCGGCAAGCCCTTCGTTGCTCATGGCTGCCAGCGCCCGGATCCGGGCCGGGCTGTCATACCACACCAGAGAGCCGTGCTGACCGGGCAGCGGCAGGAAGGCGCGCGGGCCGCTCGGGGTGAACTGCTGCCAGGTGATATCTTCCTGCGCAAAGTCGGTGTCGATATTGATCAGCATGCAGTGCTGGCGGTACTCGAAGCGCGATACGTCGATACCCGCCAGCTTGCGGGTGTGGGATTCGGCACCATCGCAAGCCAGCACCCAGCGGGCCGCCAGCTCAGTGCCGTCGTCCAGAGTCAGCACAGCGTCATCTGCACTCTGGCGCAGGCTGGTCACCGCCGCCGGGGTGTGGGTCTGGATGGTGGGAAAATCCTCCATCCGTTTGAGCAGGGCGAGCTGCACCAGCCGGTTTTCGATGATGTAGCCGAGCTGGGGCAGACCGAGATCGGCGGCATTGAAGCGGGTGGCAAAGCCGTCCAGCTCCCAGGTCTCCAGCCGGCGGTAGGGGCAGAGCCGCATCTGCTGCAGATGGTGCCAGGCACCGGCCTGCTCCAGCAGCGCCACCGAGGCCTGACTGATGGCGGAGACCCGCAGATCCAGCGGCTGCTCCGGCGCGTAATGCTCCGGCAGTTGGGTCTCGATGACCCGCACCGAGAGACCCTGAGCCGCCAGCAGACAGGCAGTGGCGGCGCCCACCATGCCGGCGCCGACGATGGCGATATCACACTGTTCCATACATTTATTCCTGAAAGGGTGCGTCCGGCGACAGCGCCCGGACGTGAACCGGATGGCAGCATGATAGCGCAAGGGCGGCTGATAAACAGTGAGACAAACGGGGAATTGCTGCGTCAAATCAAGGAGAAAGCTTATTGAGCTTGCTGGCAACAGGTATCGGGTGAGCACCATTGCCAGCTGGATATTAGCTAGGCAGTATCCAGATTGCGGAGTAAAATGCGCGGTCCTTTGACCATGCCGATTTCAAAACAAGTCAAGAGAAGCAATGAGCAAGAAACTTCACATTAAAACCTGGGGTTGCCAGATGAACGAGTATGACTCGTCCAAAATGGCCGACCTGTTGGATGCCAGCAATGGCTACACCCTTACCGAAGAGCCCGAAGAGGCAGATGTCTTGCTGCTCAATACCTGCTCCATCCGCGAAAAGGCGCAGGAGAAGGTGTTCCACCAGCTGGGACGCTGGAAAAAGCTCAAGGCCAACAAGCCCGGTCTGGTGATCGGCGTGGGTGGCTGCGTTGCCTCTCAGGAGGGCGATGCCATCCGCCAGCGCGCTCCCTATGTGGATATCGTGTTCGGCCCGCAGACCCTGCATCGCCTGCCCGCCATGATCAAGGAAGTGCAAGAGGGCCGTGGTGCCCAGGTTGATATCGCCTTCCCCGAGATCGAAAAATTCGACAGCCTGCCCGAACCGCGCGCCGAAGGGGCTACCGCGTTCGTCTCCATCATGGAAGGCTGCTCCAAATACTGTACTTACTGCGTGGTGCCCTACACCCGCGGTGAAGAGGTGAGCCGACCGCTGGACGACGTGCTCTACGAAATCGCCCAGCTCGCCCAGCAGGGCGTGCGCGAAGTGAACCTGCTCGGTCAGAACGTCAACGCTTACCGCGGCCCGACCTTTGATGACGGCATCTGCACCTTCGCCGAGCTGCTGCGTCTGGTGGCCGCCATCGACGGTATCGATCGCATTCGCTACACCACCAGCCACCCGATCGAGTTCACCGACGACATCATCGAAGTCTACAAAGACACCCCGGAAGTGGTCAGCTTCCTGCACCTGCCGGTGCAGAGCGGCTCTGATCGCATCCTGACCATGATGAAGCGCCCGCACACCATCCTGGAGTACAAATCCAAGATCCGTCGCCTGCGTGCCGCCCGTCCCGACATCACCATCAGCTCCGACTTCATCGTTGGCTTCCCGAACGAGACGGACGAAGACTTTGAAGCGACCATGAAGTTGATCGAGGATGTGGGTTTCGACATGAGCTTCAGCTTCATCTTCAGTCCGCGCCCGGGCACCCCGGCCGCCGACATGCCCGACGATGTCGACATGGAAGTGAAGAAAGCCCGTCTGGCCCGCCTGCAGCACGTCATCAACAACCAGGCGATGCAGATTGGCCGCGCCATGCTGGGCACCACCCAGCGCATCCTGGTGGAAGGGCCCTCCAAGCTCGACCCGATGCAGCTGTGTGGTCGCACCGAGAACAACCGGGTGGTCAACTTCGAAGGCCAGCACACCCTGATCGGCGGTTTTGCCGACGTGGAGATCACCGAGGTACGTCCCAACTCCCTGCGCGGCAAGTTCATCCGCGGCGAGAGCGAGATGAACCTGCGGATCGCCACCGCCCCGAGCGAGATCCTGGCCCGTCGCCCGGATAACGTGCCGGACGAGCTGGGCGTTGCCGCCTTCACTCCCCATTAATCCCCTCCTCCCCATTCGCCCGGCGGATGGGGAGCGCCTTGAGACGAGGATATTTTGAGCCGACACATCTCGACCCTGAATCTGCATCTGGAGCCCGCCGACAACCAGCGCCTTGCCAGCCTGTGCGGCCCCTTCGATGACAACATCAAGCAGCTGGAGCGCCGCCTCGGCGTCGAGATCAGCTACCGTGACAGCCACTTCCAGTTGGTGGGCAAACCGGCCCAGCTGGATGCCGCCGCCGTCATCCTCAAACACCTCTATGTGGAAACCCAGCCCCTCAAGGGTGGCAAGGTGACCGACATCACCCCCGACATGGTCCATCTGGCCATTCAGGAGTCGCGGGTGCTGGAGCAGGATGACGAACCTGCGCCGAGCATCCCCTATGGCAAGGAGGTGACGGTCAAGACCAAGCGCGGTCTCATCAAGCCACGCAGCCCCAATCAGGCCCAGTACATCGCCAATATCGTGCGCCACGATATCTGCTTTGGCATAGGCCCGGCCGGTACCGGCAAGACCTACCTGGCGGTCGCAGCAGCAGTGGATGCGCTGGAGCGTCAGGAAATTCGCCGCATTCTGCTGACCCGTCCGGCGGTGGAAGCGGGCGAGAAGCTGGGCTTCCTGCCCGGGGATCTCTCCCAGAAGGTGGATCCTTACCTGCGCCCGCTCTACGACGCCCTGTTCGAGATGCTGGGCTTTGAGCGGGTCGAGAAGCTGATGGAGCGCAACATCATCGAGGTGGCGCCGCTCGCCTACATGCGTGGTCGTACCCTCAATGATGCCTTTATCATTCTCGATGAGGCCCAGAACACCACCACCGAACAGATGAAGATGTTCCTGACCCGCATCGGTTTCAACTCCAAGGCTGTGGTCACCGGTGACATCACCCAGGTAGACCTGCCGCGCAACGCCAAATCCGGCCTGCGCCACGCGCTGGAAGTGCTGCCAGGGGTCGATGGTCTGTCGTTCAACTTCTTCGAGTCCAAAGACGTGGTTCGCCACCCGGTGGTGGCCCGCATCGTGCAGGCCTATGAGGCGTTCGACGCCAAACAGGCAGCCGAGAAGGTGGCCGGCCAAACAAACTCCAGCAAAGAGAGCGAGCAATGAGCGTAACCCTGGATCTGCAGCTGGCCAGTGCCAGCACTGATAGCCTGCCCACCGAAGCCCAACTGCAAGGCTGGCTCGACGGCACCATTCTCGGCTTCCAGCAAGAGGCAGAAGTGACGGTGCGCATCGTCGACGAGGCGGAGAGCAACGAGCTCAACCTCACCTATCGCGGCAAGGACAAGCCCACCAATGTGCTCTCCTTCCCGTTCGAGGCGCCACCCGGTCTGGAGCTGCCGCTGCTCGGCGATCTGGTGATCTGCCGTCAGGTGGTGGAACGGGAAGCACAGGAGCAGGGCAAGCCCCTCATAGCCCACTGGGCCCACATGGTTGTGCACGGCAGTCTGCATCTGCTAGGTTATGACCATATCGAGGATGAGGAAGCCGAAGAGATGGAAGCGCTTGAGCGCGACATCATGCAGGAGCTCGGTTTTGCCGATCCTTATCTGAACGACGAAGAGTAAAGAACCGGATGGTCATCGTCTTGAAACAGCAGATGGCCATCCTTATATAACCCGAACTATTTCAAGTGTGTTCATACGAGTAACCAAGAGAAAAAATGACCGACGATCACCCTAGTACCGGCTCGCCGAAGAAAACCTGGCTCGACAAACTCAGCCAACTCTTCCAGGGCGAGCCAAAAGACCGCAATGATTTGGTAGACGTGATAGCCGATGCCGAAGAGCGCGACCTCATCGATCAGGACACCAAGGACATGATCGAGGGGGTGCTGGAGATCGCCGATCTTCGCGTGCGCGATATCATGATCCCCCGCTCCCAGATGGTGACCATCGAGAAGTCCCAGCCGGTGGATGCAATCCTGCCGGTGATCATCGAGTCCGGCCACTCCCGCTTCCCGGTGATCAACGAGGACAAGGATCATGTGGAGGGCATTCTGCTCGCCAAGGATCTGCTCCCCTTCGGGTTTGGCGGCCATCACGCCAGCGAGCCGCTGCAGCTCGAGAAAATCTTGCGCCCCACGGTGATCGTGCCGGAAAGCAAACGGGTTGACCGTCTGCTCAAGGAGTTCCGTGAAGAGCGCTACCACATGGCCATTGTGGTCGACGAATTTGGTGGCGTCTCCGGTCTGGTGACCATCGAAGACATACTGGAACTGATCGTGGGCGAGATCGACGACGAGTTTGACGACATCGAGGATGAGCCGGACGAAATCCGCCGCCTCAGCAAGCGGGTCTTCTCCATCAGTGCCCTGACCGAGATCGAGGATTTCAACGACTTCTTCGGCACCAAATTCAGCGATGAAGAGGTGGATACGGTAGGCGGTCTGGTGATGCACGCATTCAGCCACCTGCCCAAGAAGGGCGAGGAGATCGAGCTGGACGGCTACCTGTTCAAGGTGATGCATGCCGACCGGCGTCGTCTGCAGCAGTTGCAGGTGAAGATCCCCGAGCACCACGCGGCGGCGCAATCCGAGCCGCAATAGGCAGATCCGCTCGATGTGTGAAACAACGCCCCGACCTCGGGGCGTTGTGCTCTCTGCCACCGGCATCGAGGCTCGCCGTTGCCCCGCTTACAGGTTAAGATACCGGCCATTCGACCCCAGTTGCACACCAAGACGAGCACCATCGCCCGTGAGATTATCCCCTGTTACTTCCAAAATTCTGTTAAGCCTTAGTGCATTGGCCTCTGGTGCCATCGCCGTGCTGGCCTTCTCCCCCTTCGGCTACTGGCCGCTGGTGATCCCCTCCCTGCTTGGCCTCTACGCCCTGCTGGACAAAGCCACGCCAAAACAGGCTGCCTGGCGCGGTTTTGGCTACGCCATGGGACTCTTTTTGCCGGGGTTGTGGTGGATCCATGTCAGCATGACCGAGTTTGGCGGCATCCCGCTGCCGGTCGCCTTTGTGCTGCTGGCCGGGCTCTCCGCCTATCTGGCACTCTACCCGACGCTCGCCTGCTGGGTCTTTGCCCGCTTCTTTGGCGGCCGTCACTGGAGCCGCTGGCTGCTCGCCTTCCCGGCCCTGTGGTTGGTGGCTGACTGGCTACGTGGCTGGGCGATGACCGGTTTCCCCTGGCTCTGGTTTGGTTACAGCCAGATCGACGGCCCCCTCAAGGGCTTTGCCCCCATTCTCGGGGTGCAGGGCATCACCCTCGCCCTGTTGCTGTCCACCTCCGCTATCTGGCTGGTGTGGAAATCCCGCTCCCCGCTCTGGCTGGCGGTGCCTGCCCTGCTGGTGGCAGGTGCTCACGGTCTGATGCAGCTCAACTGGGTGACCCGTGGCGAGCCGGTCAAGGTGGCACTGGTGCAGGGCAATATCGCCCAGTCCCTCAAGTGGGATCCAGAGGCGCTGGCCCCCACGGTGCGCACCTATCAGGACTTGAGCCGCGAGAATCAGGATGCCGACATCATCATCTGGCCAGAATCGGCGATCCCGGCCATCGAGAAGGCGATGGGCCCCTATCTGGAGAATCTGGACAAGGCGATGAAGGTGAACGATACCGGCCTGCTGGCGGGGATCATTCACTACGACGAGCAGCAACAGCGCTTCTACAATACCGTGCTCGGCATGGGGGTGCAGGATGCGGATGGCAAGGAGTCCTACTTCTACAACCACTCCAACCGCTACAACAAGTACCACCTGCTGCCCATCGGCGAGTTCGTGCCGTTTGAAGATCTGTTGCGCCCCATCGCCCCCTTCTTCAACCTGCCGATGTCCTCCTTCAGCCGGGGTGACGAGGTGCAGCCCAACCTGATCGCCAAGGGGCTCAAGTTTGCCGCCGCCATCTGCTACGAGATCATCTTCCCGGAGGAGGTGCGCCGCAACGTCAATACCGATACCGACTTCCTGCTGACCGTCTCCAACGATGCCTGGTTCGGCACCAGCATCGGCCCGTGGCAACATATGGAGATCGCCCGGATGCGCGCGCTGGAGCTGGCTCGTCCGCTGCTGCGCGACACCAACACCGGCATCACCATCGTGACCGAGATCGATGGCAGCATCATCGGCCAAATCCCGCAGTTTGAAGCGGGCGTGCTGCGCAGCGAGGTACGTCCCGCCCACGGCGAGACCCCCTACCTGCGCTTTGGCAGCTGGCCCCTCTACGGCCTGACCGTGCTGCTGCTGGGTCTGGCGCTGGCGCTGCGCCCCAAGGCTCACCCCTGGGCCCGCGAGCTGTAATGGCCATCCGCAATCCCTGATAAACAACGAGGCGCCCGCAGGCGCCTCATTTTTTACGACAACTTATCACGCATCTTTTTGCAGGCAGCAGATCACATAGCCGTAACTGCCCAGATATTGGCGGTGGATGGCTACTTCCCGGCTCAAGTCCTGCCAGGCAGCACTCTCCCCCAGCTCGTCTCGATAGCGCACCAGATTGACCTCGATAGGGTCCAGATAGTTGTTCCAGGCGCTCATCGGCAAGGGAGTATGTGACAGGCAGCGGTAGCCTGCCGCTTGTATCGTTTCAAGCAGGCCCGCCAGCGTCTGCATGGCGGGATAATCCTGCTGCCAGAATGCCAACGCCTCCTCGGGCGGGTTATCGGTAAGCCAGACCGCATCACTCAGCACGATGCAAGCCTGCGGGCTCGCGAGCAGCGGACGCCACGCCTTCAGCGCATTGGCAACTCCCATCACGTAAGCGCTCCCCTCTGCCCAGATGAGGTCGGCCGGGGCCAGATCGTCCGGCAGTGCCGCCATGTTGGCGCAGAGGGTGGAGACATGCTCAAAGCCCGCAGCACGGGCGGAGTGCGCCACGGCGGCCAGTGCCTCCTCTTCCAGATCGATGGCCACAATGTCAGCATCGGTCACCTGAGCCAGTGCCATGGTCGAGGCACCGCGCCCGCAGCCCATGTCGAGGATCCGGCGCGGCCGGATGGGCAAGGCGGCAAACTGCTGCTGGGTGAAGGCGCGATCCCCCGGCCCCCAGTAACTCATGCCATCCAGCAGCTTGATAAAGTCCTTGATGTAACGCTCATGTTCATTCATGTCTTTGCTCAACCATTGCAAGTGGTAGCGATCTTTCTCGCTAAAACCCTGTTTCATCACCCACGCGAAGTAGGCCTCCGGTGCCTCGCGCTGCAGTTGCAGCTGCCAGGCCTTGAATTCCTCACCGGAGCGCGGACGCAACCCTGCCAGATCCGCCAACAGATCCCGGGCGCGCTGCATCCGCGCCAGCTCCTCATCGAGCTCCCTGACCCGGGCCTGCAATGCCGCTTGATCTATCTCGCCAGCCAGACAGGCGAGGCACTGCTTGAGGCTGAGACCACCTGCCTGCAGGGCCTGCACCATCTGCAGTCGCTGCAGATCCCCCTCGTCATAGTGGCGATAGCCGTTGGCGGCCCGGGTACCGGCAATCACCCCCAGTTTCTCGTAATAGAGCAGGGTGGAGCGGGCGAGACCGCAGCGGCGGGCCAGTTCGGATATTTTCATGGCAATCACTCACGGTGCGGGCCCTCAGATGACCCGATAGAGATGAGCTTAAACTGTGAAGCTATAGACAGGTCAACGCCCTTTTCCAGAGATCCGCCAACAAAAACGGCCACCCGAGGGTGGCCGTTGTCAGCGATCAGAGCAGCGATGCTCCCGGCTCAGAGACCAGCTGCCTCCAGATGTTCCACCAGCAGCTGTACGCTGCGGTTGCCGCGCCACTCGTTGACATCAAGCCGGTAGACAAGCCGCACCCGCTTGACCGAGGCATCGGGCCAGCGCTTGAGATCGACGCCAAAGGCGATGGCATCCACCGCGTGACCAGAATCGGTTGTCAGCATCATCTTGAGGTGCTTCTCACCCACCAGCCGCTGCTGCACCAGCACGAACTCGCCGTCGAACAGCGGCTCGGGGAAGGCCTGACCCCAGGGGCCGGAGGCGCGAATCAGCTCCGCCAGCTCGAGGTTGAGCTCGTCTGGCAACAACTCGCCATCGGTGAGCAACACCCCGGTCAAAAGCTCCGGTGTCACCAGCTCGCTGATGACCGCCTCAAAGGCCCGACCGAACGCCTCGATATTGGCCTTGGGCAGGGTCAACCCCGCGGCCATGGCGTGGCCGCCAAACTTGCCCATCAGGCCTGGATGACGGGTATCGAGCAGCTCCAGCGCATCGCGCAGATGCACCCCGGGGATGGAGCGGCCGGAGCCCTTGAGCTCGGTCTCGCTGCTCTCGGCAAACGCGATGACCGGGCGGTAGTATTTCTCCTTCACCTTGGAGGCCACCAGCCCCACCACCCCCTGATGCCACTCGTTGCGGTGCAGCACTATGCCCGACGGCACCTCGCCATCGCGAAACCGGATCTGCTCCAGAGTGGCGAGGGCCTCCTGCTGCATCCCCTGCTCAATCTCCTTGCGCTCCTGATTGAGGCTATCCATCTCGGCCGCAAGCTGGCGCGCCAGATTGAGATCATCGCAGAGCAGGCAGGCGACCCCGAGGGACATGTCATCGAGGCGCCCCACCGCGTTGAGGCGCGGCCCCAGCGCAAAACCGAGATCGGCGGCGGTGAGGCGGCGACCATCGCGGCCCGACACATCCACCAGAGCCTGAATGCCGGGGCGACAACGCCCGGCCCGGATCCGCTGCAAGCCCTGATGGACCAGAATGCGGTTGTTGCCATCGAGCGCCACCACATCGGCCACCGTGCCAAGCGCCACCAGATCGAGATAATCCGCCACATTAGGGGCGCGCAACCCTTGCCGTTCGTACCAGCCAAGCTGACGCAGATGGGTGTTGAGGGCCGCCATCAGGTAGAAGGCTACCCCCACCCCGGCCAGGGACTTGGAGGGGAAATCGCAGCCGTGCTGGTTCGGGTTGACGATTGCATCGGCGTCAGGCAGCTCCTGACCCGGCAAATGGTGATCGGTAACCAGTACCTGCATGCCGGCCGCCTTGGCAGCCGCCACCCCGGCGATGCTGGAGATGCCGTTATCCACCGTGATCAGGAACTCGGCGCCACGGGCCACCGCCAGCTCGACAATTTCGGGGGTGAGACCGTAGCCAAACTCGAAGCGATTGGGCACCAGAAAATCGATATGGCGCCCCCCCATGGCGCGCAGGGCCAGCACGCACAGGGCAGAGCTGGTGGCGCCATCGCAGTCGAAATCGCCGACAATCAGTAGCCGTTTCTGGGCAGTCAGGGCATCCGCCAGCAGCGGCACAGCCTGCTCCATCCCATAGAGGCGCTGGGGCGGCAACAGCTGGCTGGCGCTGCGCTCCAGCAGGGCGGGATCCTCTACGCCACGGCTGGCGAAGATTTGGCGAAGCAGGGGATGCAGGGTGGCAGGCAGATGGGAATCATCAACTCGCGGACGACGACGGATTTGCAGGGACATCAATATGATCCAGTATCTTGAGCAGCTGTTCGGGGCTCTGATACCCGCGCACCAGATCCCCGTCGGAGGAGACCCAGGCCGGCAGTACCTTGACCCCCAACCATTGGCTCAGGCCAATATTTTGGATAAGGGTCTCACTACATGCCGTTTGAGGCAAATAGGCTTTTAACGGATCATTTTGCAGCAGGGGATCGCTGCACCAGTCGGCGGCCCGTTCGGCGTGATCAATCACCGGATAGAGTGCCACGCTCACCCCGGATGCCTGCAGGTGTTGCAAGGTGCCGGAGAGCTGACGACGTTTGGCATCCTGCTCACCGAGAAACAGCGCAACCCGGTGACGCTCATCCCGAGCCTTGAGCACGATGGGGGCATGGGCCACCTGTGCCAAGCCAAGTCGGCGCTGCTCGCGCATACCCGAGATGGTCAGGTTCTTCATGTCGCGGGTCATATCCAGCATGACCCCCTGCACCACATAATCCCCTTTGGCATCGCTGTAGAGCACCCCCTGCGAGGTGCCCAGCATATACAACCCCGCGATCGGGGTCGGTTCAACCAGATAGACGGGAACCCCCAGCCGGGCTGTGATGGTCTGTTTCAAGGCTTGGGTATCCATCCCCGCTCTGGCAGCAAATGTGCACAAAAGCATCATTCCCAGTAGTAAATACTTCACTTGTTTACTCACGTGGTATGAATGAATCGACCCAGCAAACTACAGCAGCACAGCTCATCATTCAACCAGCTACTTACCAAAAAATTAATATCACTTTGTACCAAAAAAATGGTTCCCCCCGATTGCCAAGGACTCATAACGCCCGCAAGCTAGTCAGGACGACAGGAACAACGCGGCTTAGCCTCTGTTTTTCCTGACAAGAGTTCGCCCTTTGGCAAGGGTAATCAACGCGCTATCTTGTTTAATTTCGGAGGAAATAATGAGTCTGATTCAAGAGTTCAAAGCCTTTGCCGCCCGCGGCAACGTCATCGATATGGCGGTCGGTATCATCATTGGTGCCGCCTTCGGCAAAATTGTCTCCTCTTTTGTCGGTGACGTAATCATGCCGCCCATCGGCCTGATCCTGGGCGGCGTGGACTTCAGCGACCTGGCGGTCACTCTGAAGGCCGCAGAAGGTGCAACACCCGCCGTAGTTATCGCCTATGGCAAGTTCATCCAGACCATCATCGACTTTCTGATCATCTCTTTTGCCATCTTCATGGGACTGAAGGCCATCAACACCCTCAAGAAGAAGCAGGAAGAGGAAGCCGCCGCCCCGGCAGGCCCAACCAAGGATCAGGAGCTGCTGACCGAGATCCGTGATCTGCTGAAATCCCAGCAAGGGAAATAAGCGCCATCTCCTGTCGTGTAGAGATAAAAAACCGCCTGCTGGCGGTTTTTTGTTTTTGGGAGGCCAGCCACTCAAGCTCTGGGGTGATGCTCCCCGTGCAGCGCCTTGAGTCGCTCGTTGGCCACATGGGTGTAGATTTGGGTAGTGGAGAGATCCGCGTGACCCAGCAGCATCTGCACAACCCGCAGGTCTGCGCCGTGGTTGAGCAGATGGGTGGCAAAGGCGTGGCGCAAGGTATGGGGGGATAGCTCGCCGTTAATCCCGGCCCGCAGGGCATAGAGCTTGATGCGATGCCAGAAGGTCTGGCGAGTCATCATACGGGCCTGCTTGGAGGGAAACACCACATCCGAGCTGGTGCCCCCCAGCAGCAGGGTGCGGGCCTCCCGGTAGTAACGCTCCAGCCAGTGCATCGCCTCCTCGCCCATCGGCACCAGCCGCTCCTTGTTGCCCTTGCCCACTACGCGCACCAAGCCCTGACGCAAACTAACATGCTCGGCAGTGAGCCCCACCAGCTCGGAAACCCGCAGCCCGGTGGCGTAGAGCAGCTCCAGCATCGCCTTGTCCCGCAACTCCAGCGGGTCATCCACCAGCGGCGCACTCAGCAACGCATCCACCTCCGTTTCGCTTAAATCGGAGGGGAGTTTTTTCGGCAGCTTGGGCCCCTCCAGCAGCACGGTCGGATCATCGCTGCGCAGCTTCTCACGGTTGAGATATTGATAGAAACGGCGCAGGGCCGACAGGAAGCGGGCCGTACTGCTGGCCGCAAACTGGTGATCGACCCGCCAGGCGAGGTAGTGCTGGATCTCGTCCATCCCCGCCAGCAGCAGCGAGCTCCCCTGCTCGTCGAGCCAGAGGGAGAACTTCTCCAGATCGCTGCGATAGGAGCTGACCGTGTTGTCAGACAATCCCCGTTCCAGCCAGAGGGCATCGAGGAAGGGTTCAATCAAGGGATGGGGGTCAGGCTTGCTCATGGTGCGCTGCAATAAGGGGAAAGATGGCCCATTGTAACGCGCCAACTCCTTGGAAAGACAAGGCACTTTCATTGGAAAGATAAGGCACGTTTGCCACACCCCTTGCCGGGCGGTGAAGGTCGAATGGCAATCTGCTAGACTGGCGCCCTCCCCTTACGTTACCCATCGTGTTGCCAACATGGCGCAGCCCACACGAGCATGCGAGAACGCGCCAAAAGCAAGCGAGAAAGCGCCAACAGAGAGTAGAGCGATGAAGATTGGTCTGTTTTACGGTTCCACCACCTGCTACACCGAGATGGCTGCCGAGAAGATCCGCGCCCTCATCGGCCCCGAGCTGGTGGATATTCACAATATCAAGGATGTCTCCCTGCGCCGGATGGAGGATTACGAGATCCTGATCCTCGGCATCTCCACCTGGGATTTTGGCGAACTGCAGGAGGACTGGGAGTCCCGCTGGGAAGATATCGCCGATCTCCATCTGGAGGGACGCATCGTGGCACTGTTTGGCCTCGGCGATCAGCTCGGTTATGGCGAATGGTTCCAGGACGCCCTCGGCATGCTGCACGATCAGCTGGTGCCAAAAGGGGTCAAGCTGGTGGGCTACTGGCCCAACGAAGGGTACGAATTCGATGCCTCCAAGGCACTGATCGATGATGGCCGTCACTTCGTCGGGCTGGCCCTCGATGATGCCAACCAATATGACCAGACCGATCCGCGCATCGAGCAGTGGGTCGAGCAGATCCTGAGCGAAATCCACGCCCTGCTCTGATCTTTCCCACGTTTTGGCAAAACGACCCTGAGCGCCTGGCCCTGGCCGCCGGGCGCAGTTATCGCACCGATTTTCTCAATCGGTATCATCGCATGACGCTATAGCGACTTTTTTGTGCTGGTCTGCAACAATGGACTCGACATCCCATAACAATCAGAGCCGGATGTCGGAAGCAAACGGACAGACCAGAAAAGGATATTCTATGACTCCATTCTCCCTATTGGCCCCCGCCATCGCCCGTGACGTGCTCGATCACGCGCTGGCGCTGGGTGCCGATTTTGCCGAGCTGTTTGTGGAGCGCAAGCGCCGCAGCCAGCTCAGCCTACTCTCCAGCCAGATAGAGAACATCAGCGGCGGCCTCGATTTCGGTATCGGCGTGCGCCTCTGTTACGGCCACAAGGTGCTCTACGGCTACACCAATCTGGCCAGCCGCCACGAGCTGCTGCGCATTGTCACCCTGCTGGCGGCCAAAGACCGCCGCGACCCCGTGGTGACCGCCACCGCCTTCGATTTCACCCGCTTGAGCGATCGCAACCCGGTGGCGCTGCCGCTCTCGGCAGACAAGCTGCTGGAGCAGAAGATCGCCTATCTGCACGCCATGGATGCGGCGGCCCGCGCCGAGAGCGACAAGGTGAGCCAGTTCTCCGGCAACGTGCTGGGCTGGGAGCAGGAGGTGGAAATCTTCAACAGCGAAGGAGTGCAAGTGGCCGATCGCCGCCACTACAACCGCATCATGGCCCAGACTATCGCCATGGAAGGGAGCGAGCAGAGCGTCGGTTACGAGGCCCCCGGCGCCCTGATGGGGTGGGAGCATGCCGATCGCATCGATCCGCGCGAGCTGGCCCTCACCGCCACCCGTCAGGCACTGGTGAAACTGGGGGCGGCTCCCTGCCCGAGCGGCACCCTACCGGTCATCATGGAGAACGGCTTTGGCGGCGTCATCTTCCACGAGGCGTGCGGTCATCTGCTGGAGACCACCTCGGTGGCCAAGAAGGCGTCGGTGTTTCACGACAAGATGGGCCAGCTCATCGCCAATCCGGTGGTCAATGCGGTGGATGAAGGCTTGCAGAGCAACGCCTGGGGCTCCATCAACGTCGATGACGAGGGGATGGCGACCCAGCATACCCAGCTCATCAAGGACGGCGTTCTGACCGGCTTTCTGGTGGACAGAATGGGGGCCCTCAAGACGGGCTACGCCCGCACCGGCTCGGGGCGGCGCGAATCCTACAAGTACGCCCCCACCTCGCGCATGCGCAACACCTATATCGAACCGGGCAACCACAGCCTCGACGATATGCTGGCCACCGTCGAACATGGCATCTACGCCAAGAAGATGGGGGGCGGCTCGGTACAGCCCGGCACCGGTGAATTCAACTTCAATGTGCAGGAGGCCTACCTCATCGAGCACGGCAAAATAACCAAACCGCTCAAGTCAGCCACCCTGATCGGCACCGGCCCGCAGGTGCTGAAAGAGATCTCCATGGTGGGCCGCAATCTGGCGCTGGCCGCCGGTATGTGCGGCTCGGTCTCGGGCTCGGTCCCCACCTCGGTGGGCCAGCCGGCGCTGAAAGTGGACAATATTCTGGTGGGAGGGAACGCATGATGAGCCAGCTCGACATGAATCAACTGCTCACCCGCCTGCTGGATAAAGTGGCCGACCTCGGTGCCGAGGCAGACATCATCGCCAATCAGGAGAGAGCCTTCTCCCTCAAGGCAGACAAGGGCGAGCTGGGTGAATACAAGGTCACCAGCAGCCAGCAACTCGGTATTCGCCTGATAAAAGAGGGTCGGGTCGGCATCGCCTACTCGGAATCCCTCGATGAGCTGGCGCTGGATGCCATGCTGCAGGATGCGCTCGATGCCAGCCGCTTTGCCAAGGTGGATGCGGACCAGCGCATCTCGGTGGCCAATAGCCGGATCACCACAGATTGCGCCGAGATCAACCAGCCCGATACCACGCCCGTTGAGGAGAAGATCGCTCTGGCCCTACGCCTCGAATCAGACATGCTGGCCATGCCCGATGTGAGCGGCGCCCCCTACAACAGCTTCTTCGAAGGTGAGAGCCAGCTCTGGCTCGCCAACAGTCAGGGCACCCTCTGCCAGCACGGCGAGTTCAGCGTCGGCTGCTACACCTCGGCGCTGGTGGAACGGGATGGCCGCCAGTCGATGCACTCGCAGGGGCAGTATGGCCGTCGCTTCGACGAGCTGGATAGTCAGGCCCTGATCGAGCAGATCTACGCCATCGCCGATGGTCTGCTGCCCGGTGAAGCGGTGCCGAGCGGTCGCTACAGCGTCATCTTCAGTACCAACTGCTTCGCCAGCCTGTTTGGCTGCTTTCAGGGCGTGCTGTCGGGCAAGTGGGCCCAGCAGGGGATCAACCCCTGGCGCAGCAAGGTCGGCCAGAGCGTGGCGTCACGCTGGCTCACTCTGGAAAGCCGGGTCTATATGCCTGGCGGCATGAACATCAAGGCGTTTGATGGCGAGGGGGCGGCCAGCTCGGATCTGCTGCTGATTGGCGAAGGGGAGCTGAAGACCCTGCTCCACAACAGCGCCACGGCCCGCCACTTTGGCGTCGCCAGCAACGGCTCGGCCGCTCGCGGTGCCCGCAGCGCCCTCGATGTGATCGCTCGCCATCTGGTGTTTGGCGCGGGCCCCCACTGCGAAGCGGAAGTGCAGAGCGGCGACTATCTGGAGCTGGTCAAGCTGGATGGCCTGCATTCGGGTGCCGATGCGGTGAGCGGCGACTTCTCCTTTGGCGCGTCAGGGTTCCTCTGCCGCGATGGGGTGCGACTGCAGCCGGTGCGCGGCATCACGGTAGCAGGCAACTTCTACCGCCTGCTGGGCGAGCTGGAAGCGGTCGGTGACACCCTGCACCACAACGATGGCAAGGGCTTCTACGCCCCGCAGATCCGTTTTGGCGGTCTCTCCGTCGCGGGCAAGTAAACGCCCCGACGAAACCTGCAAGCAAGAAAAAGGCGCCTGATGGCGCCTTTTTGCTCGTTATCTCGTCCGCATTGATGGCATGACTCAGGGCGAGAGCGGCTCGCGATGATACTCGGCGCAGCCGCATTCGGGGCAAGTATCGAGCTGCTGGGGATGCAGCACGGTATGACGCCAGCCGCACTGGTCGCACACCATGACCCCGAGCCCCACCCAGTCACCCGCTTCGTAAACACCCTTGTGCTCCAGCTCGTCGGCCAGCTCCCGCCACTCCACCTGGGCGCGGTCGGTCACATCCGCCAGCCAGGACCAGGCTGTGTCTTTGAGGGCCAGCATAAAGGCAGACTCTTCCACCTGCGCACTATCTTCATGGCGCCCCTCGTCATAGTTGCCCAGATCCCGCTTCACGTACTCGGCGATCAGCGCCAGTTCGTCCTGAGTCAGGTCGCTGGCCGCCTCCAGATAGGCCTGCACCTTGGCAATCATCCGGTTGAGGCGCTCCCCCTGGAACTCTTCAGTCTCTTGCCACTGTTTTTGCAGCTCGGCAATGAAGGCTTCGTACCCTTTTTGACGTTTGTCCATGGCTCTAACTCCTCTACTAAACCCTGATCTGGCCCGGCTTAAGGCCCAAGGGACGCTGGCGGTTGTTGCCGCCGCAGGATATGGGTATTCTATTGCGATTTCCCAGCTGATTTATCTATTCATTTCACAGATCCGGATGTCACCAATGCAAGAGCAATACGTTCCCCAATCAATCGAACCAGCAGTGCAAAAGCACTGGGATGCCAAGAAAACCTTCAAGGCCGTGGAGAAGGTAGACAAGGAGAAGTTCTACTGCCTGTCCATGTTCCCCTATCCGTCTGGTCGACTACACATGGGGCACGTTCGTAACTACACCATAGGTGATGTGATCTCCCGTTATCAACGCCTCAATGGCAAGAACGTGCTGCAACCCATAGGTTGGGATGCATTCGGTCTGCCGGCCGAGAACGCCGCGATCAAAAACAATACCGCGCCGGCGCCCTGGACCTACGAAAACATCGAATACATGAAGAACCAGCTGAAGATGCTGGGTCTGGGTTATGACTGGGATCGTGAAGTCGCCACCTGCAAGCCGGATTACTACCGCTGGGAGCAGTGGTTCTTCACCAAGCTCTACGAGAAGGGTCTGGTCTACAAGAAGACCTCCTCCGTCAACTGGTGCCCGAACGACATGACAGTGCTGGCCAACGAGCAGGTGGTCGACAACTGCTGCTGGCGCTGTGACACCCCGGTGGAGCAGAAAGAGATCCCCCAGTGGTTCATCAAGATCACCGACTACGCCGAAGAGCTGCTCAACGACATCGACAATCTGGAAGGCTGGCCGGAGATGGTCAAGACCATGCAGCGCAACTGGATTGGCCGCTCCGAAGGGGTCAACATCAGCTTCAATATCGAGGGTCAGGCTGAGCAGCTGGAGGTCTATACCACCCGTCCGGACACCTTCATGGGCGTCACCTATGTCGGTATCGCCGCCGGTCACCCACTGGCGCTGCAAGCAGCCCAGAACAATCCTGAGCTGGCCGCCTTCATCGAAGAGTGCAAGAACACCAAGGTAGCCGAGGCGGAACTGGCCACCATGGAGAAGAAGGGCATGGCCACCGGCCTCTATGCCATTCACCCGCTGGATGGCTGCAAGGTACCGGTCTGGGTCGCCAACTTCGTGCTGATGAACTACGGCACCGGCGCCGTAATGGCGGTTCCGGCCCACGATCAGCGTGACTTCGAGTTCGCCACCAAATATGGCCTCGACATCAAGGCGGTGATCAAGCCGGTTGATGGCGACGTCGACGTGAGCGAAGCCGCTTACACCGAGAAGGGCGTGCTGTTCAACTCTGGCGAGTTTGACGGTCTCGACTTCCAGGGCGCCTTTGATGCCATCGCCAGCAAGCTGGAAGGGCTGGGCAAAGGCAAGCGCACCGTCAACTACCGTCTGCGTGACTGGGGCGTCTCCCGTCAGCGTTACTGGGGTGCCCCCATCCCGATGCTGACCTTGGCTGACGGCACAGTGGTGCCGACGCCGGAAGACCAACTGCCGGTGCTGCTGCCGGAAGATGTGGTGATGGATGGTATCCAGAGCCCGATCAAAGCTGATGCCGAGTGGGCCAAGACCACTTACAACGGTCAGGAAGCGTTCCGCGAGACCGATACCTTCGACACCTTTATGGAGTCCTCCTGGTACTACGCGCGCTACTGCTCCCCGGACTACGACAAGGGCATGCTGGATCCGGCGGCTGCCAACCACTGGCTGCCGGTGGATCAGTACATCGGCGGTATCGAGCACGCCTGTATGCACCTGCTCTACGCCCGCTTCTTCCACAAGCTGCTGCGTGACGCGGGTCTGGTCAACAGCGATGAGCCGTTCAAGCGCCTGCTCTGCCAGGGCATGGTGCTGGCCGACGCCTTCTACTACAAAGACGAGAAGGGCGGCAACGTCTGGGTCAGCCCGACTGACGTCAAGGTAGAGCGTGACGAGAAGGGTCGTATCACCAAGGCCATCGACAACGAAGGCCGTGAGGTAATGCACTCCGGCATGACCAAGATGTCCAAGTCCAAGAACAACGGCATCGACCCGCAGCTGATGGTCGAGCGTTATGGCGCCGATACCGTCCGTCTGTTCATGATGTTCGCCTCTCCGGCCGAGATGACCCTGGAGTGGTCCGACTCCGGCGTAGAGGGTGCCCAGCGCTTCCTGCGTCGCCTGTGGCGCGTCACCTTCGAACACGTCTCCGGTGGCTCCGTTGCCGCACTCGATGTGGCGGCTCTCACCAACGAGCAGAAAGCGGTCCGCCGTGAACTGCACAAGACCATCGCCAAGGTGAGTGATGACGTGGGTCGCCGTCAGACCTTCAACACCGCCATCGCCGCCATCATGGAGCTGATGAACAATCTGGCCAAGCTCGGCAACGACGAGCAGGACCGCGCCCTGATGCAGGAAGCGCTGGAAGCTGTCGTTGTTATGCTCTACCCCATCACCCCGCACATCGGCTTCGAGCTGTGGAAGATGCTGGGCAAGGGCGACGACATCGATCACGCAGCTTGGCCGGTGGCCGATGAAGCGGCCATGGTCGAGACCGAGAAGCTGGTGGTGGTGCAGATCAACGGCAAGATGCGCGGCAAACTGACCGTTCCGGCCGAGATCAGCCAGGCCGACGTCGAGAAGCTGGCGATGGCCGATGCCTCGGTACAGAAGTTCACCGACGGGCTGACCGTGCGCAAGGTGATCTATGTACCTGGCAAGCTGCTCAATATTGTCGCTAACTAATTGGCTGCCAACTGATTGGTTACCAACTGATCATTGCCAATCTGTAACAGCAAACGGATGATAACGGCGGGCCCTGCGCCCGCCGCTTTCCCTTAATGCAAAGAGGATTTTCTATGGGCACCATCTTCACCCGCTGGATGGCCATCGTGCTGGCTGGTCTGCTGCTGCAAGGCTGCGGCTTTCACATGCGCGGCAACGGCATTCCGAGCGAGCTGATGACCATGAAGGTCGTGGGCGACAACAAGAGCGACTTCTACCGGATGGTTACCACCCGCCTGAAGGCCTCTGGCGTGACCCTGGCCGACAAGGAGGGCATTCCGGTGCTCACTCTGGGCGGCGTAGGCAGCACCAGTCAGGTCGCCTCGGTCAACGCGCTGGGGACGGACACCGAATATGTGCTGGGCTTTGGTACCCAGTTCACCATCTCGGTACCGGGCAAGCCGACTCAGGTCTTCCCCATCAACTTCAACCGCAGCTTCCTCAACAAGCCGGATGCAGCGCTCGCCTCCTCCCGTGAGCAGGAGCAGCTCAACCGCGAGATGCAGGAGCAGGCGGCCAATCAGGTGATCCGGCAGTTGAGTCAGGTCAGCTTCTGATGCGGATCTACCCGGAACAATTTGGTGACCACCTCAAAGCAGGGCTTCGGCCCTGCTATCTCGTTTTTGGCGACGAGCCCCTGTTGCGACTGGAGGCCATCGATGCCATCCGTCAGGTCGCCCGCAAGCAGGGTTTCGATGAGCGCCACACCTTCGTGGTGGAACAGGGGCTGGACTGGAATCAGGTCTACGATGCCTGTCAGGCCATGAGCCTCTTCTCCGCCCGCCAGATCATCGAGCTGGAGCTGCCCGCCAAGGTGGACAAGGATCTGGCCGCCCGCATCAGCGAAATTGGCAAACAGCTTCATCCCGACCTGCTGCTGGTGCTGAGTGGCGGTCGCCTCAACCAGACCCAGATGAAGGCAGCCTGGTTCGACAAGCTCTACCAGATTGGCACCTATGTGCCGGTCAACCATCCGGAGCCCAAGTTCTTCCCGCGCTGGATGAGTACCCGCTTTGCGCGTTTCGGCCTCAAGGCGCTGCCGGATGCCATCAACTTCATGTGCCACTCCTACGAGGGCAACCTGCTGGCCGCCAGTCAGGAGATCGAGAAGCTGACCCTGCTCTCGCCGCCCCAGCCGATCAGCGTCACCTATCTGCAAGAGACCATTATCCGCCACGCCCACTTCACCCCGTTCCAGCTGCTCGATACCCTGCTGGAGGGCAAGGTGAACCGGGCCCAGCGCATTCTGGCCGCCCTGCGGGCCGAAGGCACCGAGCCGGGGATGCTGGCCTGGACCCTTTGCCGCGAGCTGGAGCAGCTGACCGAGCTGTCGCTGGCGATGCGCAACGGCCAGCCACTGGGGGAGCACTTCAGCCGCCTGCGCATCTGGCAGAGCCGCCAGCAGCTCATTCAGCAAGCACTGACCCGACTGCCGTTTGCCAAGTTGCAGCAACTGTGGCAACTGATGGCCCAGCTGGACGATGCCCAGCGCCGCTTCGATACCGAACAGGCGTGGCTGATGCTGCAGACCATTGCCCTCGGCTTTCGTGATGGCACCCCGCTGCCGCTGGTGATGGAGAGCAGCCCGTGCTGAAGGCGCCTGTCGGTTTGCTTGGCGGCACCTTCGACCCCATCCATATCGGTCATCTTCGCCCGGCCATCGAAGCGCGCGATTCCCTCGGGCTGGCCGAAATGCGGCTGATCCCGAACCATATCCCGCCCCACCGCGCCAATCCGTTCTGCTCCAGCGAACAGCGCCTTGCCATGGTCAAACTGGCGGCGGCGGAGAACCACCACTTTGTGGTAGATGAGCGGGAGCTGAGACGGGACAAGCCCTCTTACACCATCGATACCCTGATCGAGCTGCGTCATGAACTGCCCGATACGCCGCTCTGTTTTCTGATGGGGATGGATTCCCTGCTGAACCTGCCAAGCTGGCACCGCTGGCAGGAGCTGCTCGACCATGCCCACCTGGTGGTGAGCGTGCGGCCGGGCTGGCAACCGGATTATCCGGCCGAGGTGGCGCAGTTGCTGGCGCGCCATCACACCGCGGATGCCAACGCGCTGCATCTGCGTCTGGCCGGTCATATCTGGCTGGCGGACAACCAGCCTATCGAACTGTCAGCCACCCGACTGCGAGCCTTGCTGGATGCGGGACAAGACACCCGCTACCTCTTGCCCGAGTCGGTTGCGCACTATATTGATCAACAGGGGCTCTACCGCGCCAACCGCTGCTAGCCCCTGTCGTAATCCCGCCCCATCCGATGGGAAACGGGAGTGACCATGATATAATCCGCCGCCCTGACGCAAACGCTGCGCGCCGGAATACAGGAGAGACTCATTGCAAGGCCAAGAATTGCATGCCTTTATCATCGACAAGATCGATGACATGAAAGGCCGCGACATCATCACCCTCGATGTTCGCGGCAAATCCAGCATTACTGACACCATGATCATCTGTTCCGGCAACTCCAGTCGTCACGTCAGCGCCATTGCCCACCATCTGGCCAGCGAGGCCCGCCACGCGGGTCTGGATCTGCTGAGCGTGGAAGGACAACTGAGCGGTGAATGGGTGCTGGTAGATATGGGCTCGGTGATCGTGCATGTGATGCAGGATGAACATCGTGACTTCTACCAACTGGAAAAGCTGTGGAGCGGTGCCGCTCAAATGAATACGCAATAAGAGCACAAGTGTAACGACCATGAAGATCCAGTTGATTGCGGTGGGCACCAAGATGCCCGCCTGGGTAGAGCATGGCTTCGAAGAGTATCGTCGCCGCTTCCCCAAAGACATGCCGTTTGAACTCGTCGAGATCGGCGCAGGCAAACGGGGCAAAAATGCCGACATTCCCCGCATCCTGCAGAAGGAAGGGGAAGCCATGCTGGCGGCTGCGGGGCGTTCGCGCATCGTCACCCTCGACATTCCGGGCAAGCCCTGGACCACGGAGCAGCTGGCTACCCAGCTGGAGGCGTGGAAACTCGATGGCCGCGATGTCGCGCTGCTGGTAGGCGGGCCGGAAGGCTTGTCCCCCGAGTGCAAGGCTGCCGCTGAACAGAGCTGGTCACTGTCACCGCTCACCCTGCCCCATCCACTGGTACGGGTGCTGGTGGCAGAGAGCCTCTATCGGGCCTGGAGCATCACCACCAATCATCCGTATCATAGAGAGTGAGCCATGCGTCTCTGGAGTCTCACCTCTCATATTCACCCCTATCACAGAGAGTGAACAATGCAGTTCCTGCTCTTATTGCCCCCAAGGGTCTTGAGGTAAAGGCATGCTGAAACAACGCATCGAAATGCGCGATCACAGTGCCGAGGGCAATCTGTTCTTCCGGCGCACCCTGGTAGCCTACATCGGTATCGTCGTGCTGATGCTGGTGCTGCTGGGCAATCTCTATTATCTGCAGGTCGAGTCCTACGACACCTACCAGACTCGCTCCAACTCCAACCGTATCCGCGTGGTACCGGTGGCGCCACCACGGGGCCTCATCTATGACGCCAACGGCGTGCTGCTGGCGGAAAACCGCCCGGTCTACAGTCTGGAAATTGTGCCGGAAGAGACCAAAGATCTCGAAAAAACCGCCGACCAGCTGATCACCCTGCTGGGTCTGCCGGAGGGCACCAAGGAGAAGTTCCTCGCCGAAGTGAAGCGCCAGCGCCGCTTCAAGCCGGTCCCCCTCTACGAGAAGCTGACCGAATATCAGGTGGCCCTCTTCTCGGTCAATCAGCATAACTACCCGGGCGCCAGCATCGAGGCCTACCTCAAGCGCTACTACCCGTTTGGTGACACCCTCACCCACGCTTTGGGCTATGTGGCCAAGATCAATACCCGTGACGTGGAGCGCCTCGAGAAGGAAGAAAAACTCGCCAACTATGCAGCCACCAAGGATATCGGCAAGCAGGGGGTGGAGAAGTATTACGAGGATGAGCTGCACGGTGTGGCGGGCTATCAGGAGGTCGAGGTGAACAACCGCGGCCGGATTGTCCGTACCCTCAAGTTCCAGCCGCCTATTCCCGGCAAGGATATCTACCTCAATATCGACGTCCGGATGCAGCTCAAGGCCCAGCAACTGCTGGCCGGCCAGCGCGGCGCCATCGTGATGATGGACCCGAGAACCGGCGCCATCATCGCCATGGAGTCGAGCCCCAGCTATGACCCCAACCTGTTCGTGACCGGCATCTCCAGCGCCAACTACTCGGCGCTGCTCAACGATCCGGCGCGGCCGCTGGTGAACCGCACCACTCAGGGCATTTATGCCCCCGCCTCCACCGTCAAACCCATGATGTCGGTAATGGGGCTCAACGAGGGGGCCATTACCCCGGGCTACCGCTATTTCGGCGGCCCGAGCTTCTCCATTCCCGGCACCACCAAGAAGTTTCGCGACTGGCGCCGCTGGGGTCATGGCTGGCTCGACGTCTATCGCGCCATCGAGGTCTCGGCAGATACCTATTTCTACGATCTCGCCTATCGTGTCGGCATCGACAAGATCCACAGCTACATGACCAAGTTCGGCTTCGGTCAGTACAGTGGCGTCGACCTCTATGAAGAGACCAAGGGGGTCATGCCGTCCCGTGACTGGAAAATGGCCCGTTGGCGCCAGCCCTGGTATCAGGGGGACACCATCTCCATCGGTATCGGTCAGGGTTACTGGAGCGCCACGCCAATCCAGCTGGCCAAGGCGATTAGCATCCTGACCCAGAATGGCCACGATGTGACCCCGCACCTGCTCAAGAGCACCGCCTCTCAAGCGGGAGTGGTCGATGCTCCGATCAACCCGAACATGGCGCTCAAAACCAAGAGCGACAGCTACTGGCAGGTGGCGCGTGAGGGGATGTGGCGAGTGATCAACGGCCACGAGGGTACCGGCCGTCGCGCTTTTGCCAACACCCCCTATGTGGCGGCAGGCAAGTCCGGCACCGCCCAGGTGGTCAACATGAAAGAGAATCAGGTCTACAACGCCAAAGCCATGAAAGTGGAGCACCGCGACAATGCCCTGTTTGTCGCCTTTGCTCCCTATGAAACCCCCAAGGCAGTCGTAGCTCTGGTGCTGGAGAACGCCGGTGGTGGCAGTACCAATGCGGCCCCCGTTGCTCGCCAGATGCTGGATGCCTATCTGCTGCCCCCTGATCCGCAACTGCCACCGGCACCGGAAAAGCCGTCCCAACCGAGTGAGGTCGCTCCCAATGAGTAATTCTGCCCGCCAGCAGAGCATCTGGTACAAGCTGCATATCGACTTGCCCCTGCTGCTCGGTCTGCTGGCCGTGATGACCCTCTCCATGGTGGTGCTCTACTCCGCCTCCGGTCAGGATATGGACTCCATCGTGCGCCAGCTGGTGCGCGGCGGTCTCGCCTTTGCTCTGATGATCGGCCTGGCCCAGCTGCCCCCCTCCCTCTACGCCCGCTGGTCGGTGCCGCTGTTCGCCGTGGTGGTGCTGATGCTGATTGCGGTGGACGTATTCGGCCATATCGGCAAGGGGGCCCAGCGCTGGCTCGATCTGGGCTTTATGAAGTTCCAGCCCTCCGAGGTGATGAAGCTCTCCATGCCGATCATGGTGGCCGCCTGGCTCAGTCGCCACTCGCTGCCACCCAAGTTCAGCCATGTGGTGATCGCCCTCATCATGGTGCTGCTGCCCACCCTGCTGATCGCCGCCCAGCCTGACCTTGGCACCTCCATTCTGGTGGCCGCCTCCGGCTTCTTCGTCATCTTCCTGGCGGGGCTCAGCTGGTGGCTGATCGGCTTGGCGGTCCTGCTGATGCTGGCCTTTATGCCGGTGCTCTGGTTCTTCCTGATGCACGACTACCAGCGCCAGCGAGTGCTGATGCTGCTCGACCCGGAGAAAGACCCGCTCGGCCGCGGCTACCACATCATCCAGTCCAAGATTGCCATCGGCTCCGGCGGCGTCTTTGGCAAGGGGTGGTTGCAAGGGACCCAGTCCCAGCTGGAGTTCCTGCCCGAGCGCCATACTGACTTCATCTTCGCGGTATTCAGCGAGGAGTTCGGTCTGGTAGGGGTTGCCCTGCTGCTGGTGCTCTACCTCTACGTCATCAGCCGCTGCCTGTTTATCTCGATGCAGGCCCAGAACAGCTTCGAGCGACTGCTGGGTGGCGCCATCACCCTCACCTTCTTCGTCTATGTGTTCGTCAACATGGGCATGGTGAGCGGCATCTTGCCGGTGGTGGGGGTGCCCCTGCCGCTGGTGAGCTATGGCGGCACCTCCATGGTGACCCTGATGGCCGGATTCGGTATCCTGATGTCCATCCAGACTCATAGAAGACTGCTCGCCTGATGAGACGGGTTGGATTGCTGCTCTCGCTCGCCACCACGATGGCGACCGCCGCCGTGGCGCCGGATCGGTTGGCCCTGCTCGCCGACCAGCAGCAGGTGCCGCTGGCGGAGCTGCAGGCTGCCGTCGCCCGCGCTCAGTTACGGCAGGAGGTGCTCGACACCATCAGCAAGCCGTGGGAGGCCAAACCCTGGCATCGCTACCGGCCGCTGTTCGTTACCCCGGATCGCATCCGTGATGGCCAGCAGTTCTGGCAGCAACATGCCCAGACGCTGGCCCGCGCTGAGCAGACCTATCGGGTGCCCGCCTCGCTCATCGTGGCCATCATAGGGGTCGAGACCTTCTACGGTCGCCAGATGGGCCATCATCCGGTGCTCGATAGCCTATACACCCTGGGGTTCCACTACCCGGAACGCAGCGACTTCTTTGCCAAGGAGTTTGCCCAGCTGGTGGTGCTGGCCAAAGAGGAAGGGTGGCAACTCGATGCCCTCAAGGGCTCCTATGCCGGCGCCATGGGGATGGGGCAGTTCATGCCCTCCAGCTATCGCCACTACGCCGTCGATTTTGACGGGGATGGCAAGCGGGATCTGTTTGCCAACCCGGTCGATGCCATCGGCAGCGTGGCCAACTATTTTGCCAGCCACCAGTGGCGCTGGGGTGAATCCGTGGTGGAACCGGCCCAGATCGGGTTGATGGCAGTCGAACCTCTACTCAGGCCTGAGCCCGAGTTAACACAACAGTGGTCAGAACTGGCGGCGGCAGGGATTGAGCTCGCCACGCCGCTGGCCCCACAGACGCCGGTCAAGTTGCTGGCGTTTGCCCAAGCCGATGGACCGGAATACTGGGTCGCACGGCATAACTTTTATGTGATCACCCGTTACAATCGCAGCCCACTCTATGCGATGGCGGTGTATCAACTTAGCCAAGCCATTCAGGAAGCGTATGCATCTTCGTCACAAACTCCTCCCGCTCAGCCTGAGCTTGTTGCTGGCCGCCTGTAGCAGCCAGCCGGAACAGAGCGCCCCCATCGAGCCGCAAGCACCGGTCAGCAAACCACCCGTTATCGAGATCCCGCAAGCCACCGGCGCCATTCCGCGCCCCGAGCCCCTGAGTGCCAGCGGCAACCGGGACTACTGGATCGGCAAGCAGAAGCACGAGGTGTGGCGCGACATCAAACACTACAGCGAAGAGGGCACCGCCAGCTGGTTGTCGCCGGATCTGGACGGCCAGAAGACCGCCAACGGCGATGTGCTGGACAGCAAGCTGTTCAGTGCCGCCCACCGCAACCTGCCCATCCCTAGCTATGTGCGGGTCACCAATCTGGACAACGGGCTGGAGACCATAGTGCGGATCAACGACCGCGGCCCGTTCAACAGCCCGCGCCTGATCGACCTCTCCTACGCAGCGGCCAAGCAGCTGGAGATGGTCGATAGCGGTGAGGCCCGAGTACGGCTGGAGCTGATCAGCGACACCCCGGATCAGATGGTGATCATGGAGCCGATGAAGCCCATCGAAATGACTCCAACCACTCCGGCTGCGGCCTCCAACACGCTGTCGCAAGATGGCTTCCTGGGTGAACCGACCGCACTGGCGATGGCCACTCCCGCTGCCGAACCCGCTCCCGTCAAGGCACCCGCCGCCAAGCCCGCCAAAGCAGCACCTGTCAAGCCAGCACCAGCCAAGGCTGCAGCGCCCGCCAGCAGTGGGGATGGCAAGATGATCCAGGTACTGGCCAGCGGCTCCCGGGATCGGGCCGAGGCAATGGGCAAGGTGATGACCCAGCGTTACGGCGTGCCCTACCGGATCGATGCCCATGGCGCCATTTTCCGGGTGCTGATTGGCCCGGTCGCCGCCGACCAGCAGACAAGTGTGCTGGAAAAAGTACGTCAGGGCGGACTGGAACAGGCCTTTATCGTGCCCTGATCGCCCCCTTTTGCCGCGGATGTGACTAACCGCTTACTCACTGTCATCACGTCGTTTTATGGCGTGATGACAGGGAGTGATGGATAAAAAACCAGTTCTGATTGCCATCTCGGGCTATAACCTGCGGGCGCATCTGGTATAGTTAGGCCCGCATTTTATCCCCATCTGGCTCGCAGGAATTTCAAGATGTCCAAATTTGCCCGTTCAGTTCTTCTGGCCTCACTGATCAGCGTAACCGCCCAGGCCAATACGCCGGTGCCGACACCGACCCCGAATGCCATGCCCATGGTGGTTCCCGCCGCGCCGGAGATCTCCGCCAAGGCCCATATTCTGATCGACTACTACTCAGGTCAGGTGCTGGCCGAGCAGAACGCCGAAGAGCGTCTGCCGCCCGCCAGTCTGACCAAGATGATGACCTCCTACATCATCGGCCAGGAGCTGCTGAAGGGGAACATCAAGCGCACCGATATGGTGACCATCAGCCAGAACGCCTGGTCCAAGAACTACTCTGACTCCTCCAAGATGTTTATCGAGGTGGGCAAGCAGGTCTCCGTCGATGATCTCAACAAGGGCATCATCATCCAGTCCGGCAACGATGCCTGCGTCGCCATGGCCGAGTTCCTGGCGGGCAGCACCGACTCCTTCGCCAGCCTGATGAACAGCTGGGCCGCCAAGCTCGGCATGAACGACAGCCACTTCATGAACCCGCACGGTCTGGATGCGGAAGGTCACTACAGTACCGCTCACGACATGGCCCGTCTGGGTCAGGCGCTGATCCGCGACCTGCCGGAGGAGTACAAGATCTACTCCCAGAAATCCTTCGTGTTCAACGGCATCACCCAGCACAACCGCAACCGCCTGCTGTGGGATCAATCCCTGCAAGTGGATGGCATCAAGACCGGCCACGTCAGCCAGGTCGGCTATAACCTGGTCTCCTCTGCCACCAACAACGAAGGCATGCGCCTGATCGCCGTGGTACTGGGCGCCAGCAGCGAAGCCTCCCGCGCCGCCGAGAGCAAAAAACTGCTCACCTACGGCTTCCGCTTCTTCCAAAGCCTGACCCCGTACAAGGCAGGCACCGAGCTGGTCACCCAGAAGATCTGGATGGGCGACAAACCGGAAGTGAAACTGGGCGTCGATAAAGATGTCTCCGTGCTGGTCACCCGCGGTCAGGGCAACAACCTGAAGGCTGATTTCCAGCTCGACAGCGAGCTGAAAGCGCCGCTGGCCAAGGGTCAGCGCGTCGGTACCGTGTTCCTGAAACAGGGTGACAAAGAGATCAAGCAGGTGCCGCTGGTAGCCCTGGAAGAGGTGCAGGAAGGTGGCTTGATGAGCCGTCTGTGGGACTATCTGGTACTGCTGGTCACCAGCTGGTTCAAGTAATCCAACGCACAATCCTCACCAAACAGCGGCGCCAACAGGCGCCGCTGCTGTCTGTGACCGGCAAAGGCAGTGAATAACCCTGTAAACTGCAGGTTCCGCCTCACCCTGATTTGTGGTAAAAAGCAGCACTTCCATCCTTGTCTGACCGATCCTGGCCTTGATCCCGGTCCGGGCAGCGCCCATATAGTTATGAGCCGTGCCCATATAGACTTGAAATGGCGGCCTCCACGGGCCATCGGCCACTAGCCATCCAAGATGAAGTCATCCCGGTGATGACGCAAAAGGTGAGTAAATGAATACCAAGTTTGATGAACTGCTGGAATTTCCCTGCAAATTCCCGTTCAAGGTACTCGGCGTTGCCGACCCGGCACTGCCGGAAATGGTGGTTGAAGTGCTGCAGCAGCACGCCCCCGGCACCTACAGCCCGACCGTCCAGCCCAGCTCCAAGGGCAACTACCACTCGGTCCGCGTGACCGTGACTGCCCAGAGCAAAGAGCACATCGAAGCGATGTACCACGCCCTTGGCAAGATCGAGCTGGTGAAATACGTACTGTAATTTCTCTCTCGCCCCGTTCTGCGGGGCGACTGTTTTTGGCCGCAGCACGCCGCGAGGACGCCATGTCATCCCAGATCCCCGCCCAGTCCAGCCTGATTGTCAGGCAGCTGGGTCGCCGCCCCTACCAGCCGGTATGGGACGCCATGAAAGCCTTCACCGACAACCGCACCAGCGACACCCCGGACGAGTTCTGGGTGGTCGAGCACGATCCCGTCTACACCCAGGGCCAGGCCGGCAAGGCCGAACACCTGCTCAATCCGGGCAATATCCCGGTGGTGCAGAGCGATCGCGGCGGTCAGGTGACCTATCACGGCCCGGGCCAGCTGGTGCTCTACGTACTGGTGGATGTCCGCCGCTGCAAATTCTCGGTTCGCGAGCTGGTGACCGCGCTGGAGACAGCCATCATCAACACCCTCGCGAAAAGCGATATCCAGGCCTATGCCAAGGCCGATGCCCCCGGGGTCTATGTGAAAAATGACCTTGGCATGGAGGCAAAACTGGCCTCGCTGGGTCTGCGCATCCGCAAGGGGTGCTCGTTCCACGGGCTGGCCCTCAATATCAACATGGACATGACCCCCTTCCTGCACATCAATCCGTGCGGCTATGCGGGCATGGCCATGACCCAGACCAGCGCCCTGGGCGGCCCGCAGAGCGTGGCCGAGGCGCAATCCATTCTGGTGGCCGAGCTGGCCCGCCTGATTGGCTATCAAACAATAACAAACACCGAGAGTGAATCATGAGCAAACCCGTTCGTATGGAGCCGGGCGTCAAGCTGCGCGATGGCGACAAGATGGCCCTGATCCCGGTGAAATTCATGCCGGATCCCAACGAAGAACTCCTTCGCAAGCCGGACTGGATGCGGATCAAGCTGCCCCCCTCCAGCCAGAAGATCGAACACATCAAGAGCACCTTGCGCAAGAACAAGCTGCACTCGGTGTGTGAAGAGGCCTCCTGCCCCAACTTGGCGGAGTGCTTCAACCACGGCACCGCCACCTTCATGATCATGGGCGCCATCTGCACCCGTCGCTGCCCCTTCTGCGACGTGGCCCACGGCCGCCCGCTGGCACTCGATCCAGAAGAGCCGAAGAAGCTGGCACTGACCATCAAGGAGATGAACCTCAAGTATGTGGTGATCACCTCGGTGGACCGCGACGATCTGCGCGACGGCGGTGCCCAGCACTTCGCCGACTGCATCCGCGAGATCCGCGAGCACAGCCCGCAGACCCGCATCGAGATCCTGACTCCGGACTTCCGTGGCCGGATGGAGCAGGCGCTGGAGGTGTTCCGCGAAACCCCGCCGGATGTCTTCAACCACAACCTGGAAACCGCGCCGCGCATGTATCGCGTCGCCCGCCCGGGTGCCGACTACAAGTGGTCGCTGGAGCTGCTGCGCCGCATCAAAGAGATGCACCCCCACGTACCGACCAAGTCCGGTCTGATGATGGGCCTTGGCGAGACCAACGAAGAGATCGTCGAGGTGCTCAAGGATCTGCGCGCCCACGGCGTCAACATGCTGACCCTGGGTCAGTATCTGCAGCCGAGCCGCCACCACCTGCCGGTCAAGCGCTACGTGCCGCCCGCAGAGTTTGACGAGCTGAAAGATGTCGCCATGGAGCTGGGCTTTACCCACGCCGCCTGCGGTCCTTTCGTTCGCTCCTCCTACCATGCTGATCTGCAAGCCAAGGGCGAAGAGGTCAAATGATCTCGTACGACAGGGAGGCCAAATAACTTCCTCCCTCGCAATGAAAAAGAGCGCCTATTGGCGCTCTTTTTGTTGGTATCACTGACCGTTGCGGCTTGATCTACTTCAGTAGCCGTGGTCGAAGATTCCCTGCTGATGCCAGCGTTGCAGCTGGGCCAGCACCCGGGTCTCTCGCGCCGTCCACTGGGGACAGGGTCCCGCCAGCTGAGTCTTGTTGGTCTGCAGCGCTTCGTCGAGGGCAAACCAGCCGGGCACGAAGCCAAGGCGGATCTCGTAGGGCTGCGGCTGCGGGGCCACCAGCTGATCGCCAATCCGGCACAAGTAGTAGAGCGAGCGGATACAGTAGGCATCGAACCCCGGCTCGCGGGCGGCACGATATTCACGGGTCTCGCCAAGCAAGCCCCCCACTTCCCGCAGCTCGGCACCGCACTCCTCCAGCAGCTCGCGAGCGAGCGCCACATGGTGGCTCTCCCCCGCTTCAATGCCGCCCCCGGGGAACATCAGATCGCCGTTGACCCGGGAGTGAACCAGCAGCAGCTCGTCGCCACGGGGCACCACGGCGCGCACCGTGAGGCGCTCCAGAGTACGGCCATCGGTAAGTACCTCGCCATGAACGAAAGAGAGATCGAACGGATTGGGCCAGCAGCTGGCCGGAGAGAACGTCGTCATCACTGCCTCAGGGCCGGTAGTTGCCATGCTTGAGCTGCTCGACAATTTCGGCAGCCCGCACATCGTAACCATCCTGCTCAGTCTTGCTCAGGGAGTGATAGATGCCAAAACGCTTGGCAGAGACCTCTGGCGCATCCTGAAACGATTCGCTCACCTTGCCCCACAGATAGGCCAACCCGTACTGTTTCTGGCCCATATAGAGGGTGCTGAGGGAGGTGAGCAGGCGGCTGTTTATCTTGTCCCCCTCCTGATAGAGGGAGAGCCCGTGCTGCAGGGTGGCAATGGCCTTTTCCGGGTCGCTCTTGGCGTAGATACCGCCGAGCGCCAGTTGCAGCTCGGGTTCATCCAGCGCCTTGGTGCCTTCCAGAGCCATAAACTGCTGGCGAGCCAGCTCGTTGGTGTTGTTGGTCCAGTGCCAGAGCAACAGGTAGGGATCTTGTGAATTGCGAGTCGCCGCATCGAGCTGGGCCAGCTGATCCCCGGCCGCCAGCATGCCCTCGACCCTTGGACTCTTCTGCTCGCGGGCATTCTTGTATTCAATGCTGGTGGAGCGCTCGGCACATTTGAGATAGCGCTCAAGGTTGCGCATCAGCTCGTACTTGCGCCGATCCGTCCCCTCCTCCTTGAGATAGAAGCGACTGCGGATCACATCGGTACGCTCGTAGCGACACCAGCCATCGTCCACCAGATCCTGGCAGAGCTCGGGATGATTGCCACAGATGTTGTGGATCCGGTCGTCATTGCAGCCAGCCACGGCAAGGCCGACTGAAAGCATGATGGAGGTCTGTCGCAGGGGGAAATTGGCCATGGTTCACATCTTGTTGGTAACGCGGGTTGGTAACAACTGGCGCCTTTACGGGCCACCTCCGGCTAGCAAACCGGTTACATATCCATTACAATGCGCGCGCCATATAAGGCCGCGATTGCAGAATAATATAACGAAATATACACCCCTACACTGATCTGCATTCGACGAATTTTCTATTTACACCAACAACGTGAAATAAAGGATCTGGTCAATGACCCACGAGCACTACTTGCAAGCGTGGCAGGAGAGCCAGGAGCTCGCCGAAGCCATGCAGCCCTTGATTGGTCGCCTCTACCGACAACAAGGGGTCGAGATCACCCTCTACGGCCGCCCGCTGCAAAACGCCTCCACCATCGATATCCTCAAGGCCCACCGGGTCGTCCGCCGCCACCAGGGCGCCCCCCTCCCCATCCAGCAAAGCTTCCCCCTGCTTCAGGCCATCGTTGCCCTCAAACCCACCGCCGCCGAGGTTGACCTTGGCAAGCTAGCAGTCGGCTACTGGCAGGATCATCAGGATGAAGCGGGGATCGAGGACTATCTGCAAGCGCGACTGGCACCGGCCCTTGGCCGCAGCCAGATGCCGCAGCCGACCGACGTGGTGCTCTACGGCTTTGGCCGTATCGGCCGCCTGCTGGCCCGCCTGCTGATCGAGCGCACCGGCGCTGCCAATCCGCTGCGTCTGCGCGCCATCGTGGTACGCGGTGGTCGCGACGGAGATCTGGAGAAACGTGCCAGCCTGCTGCGCCGCGACTCGGTGCACGGCCCCTTCAATGGCTCCATCGAGGTGGATGTGGAGCGCAGCGCCATCATCGCCAACGGCACCTTCATTCAGGTGATCTACGCCAATAGCCCGGCCGACATCGACTACACAGCCTACGGCATTCACGATGCGTTGATCGTCGACAACACCGGCGTCTGGCGTGACGAGGCAGGCCTCTCCGAGCACCTGAAAGCGCGCGGTGCTGGCAAGGTGCTGCTGACCGCTCCCGGCAAGGGGGAGATGAAGAACGTGGTGTTCGGGGTCAACCATGAGGTGATAGGCCCGGATGACAGGATCATCTCCGCCGCCTCCTGTACCACCAACGCCATCACCCCGGTGCTCAAGGTAATGCAGGAGCGGTTCGGCATCCGCCACGGCCACGTGGAGACGGTCCACTCCTACACCAACGATCAGAACCTCATCGACAACTACCACAAAGGCGAGCGCCGCGGTCGCAGCGCGGCCCTCAATATGGTGATGACCAGCACCGGCGCCGCCAAGGCAGTGGCCAAGGCGCTGCCCGAACTCAAGGGCAAGCTGACCGGCAACGCCATCCGGGTGCCGACCCCCAATGTGTCGCTGGCGATTATCAATCTGTCGCTGGAGCAGGCCACCGATCGGGAGAGCCTCAACGCCTATCTGCAGCAGATGGCGCTAAGCTCGGCCCTGCACCGCCAGATCGACTTCAGCGCCAGTACCGAGCTGGTCTCCTCCGACATGGTAGGTTCCCGTTATGCGGGCATCGTCGACTCCCAGGCGACCATCGCCGAGGGGGATCACTGTGTGCTCTACGTATGGTATGACAACGAATTCGGGTACAGTTGTCAGGTAGTGCGGGTGATGGAGCAGATGGCTGGCGTAGTCCGCCAGGATCTGCCTGCATAGCCCGCCAGGATCTGCCGGGCTGACCCCGAAGTTTATGGCTCAATAGTTCAAGGAGAAGGCCGGATGTCGTTTCAACAGGGTGAGTTTTTGCAAGCAATCAGGCAGATGCCCGAAGAGGTGTACGAGCGGCTCAAAACCGCAGTCGAGCTGGGCAAGTGGCCCGATGGCAAGCCCCTCACCGACGAGCAGAAGGCCACCTCCCTGCAAGCCGTGATGGCCTGGCAGGCGATGCATCTCGACAACCCGGAGCATATGAACATCGGCCGCGACGGCGAGATCGTGATGAAGAGCAAGAGCGAGCTCAAGCGTCAGTATCGCGACGAGGAAGAGATAGTGCGGGTCGACCTCAACCACTGAACCTGACCCGGCAGGCCGCTCGCAGCGGCCACAACAGAGAGGGGAGCCATGATGGCTCCCCTCTTTTTCCACTCTCCCCATGGTGGGGAGGTCAGAAGCTGTTCACGACCTGTAGCGAGAAGACGTCAGCAAGGTGAAGAGCCGCGCAGGACCCGGAGCGTATAGATATACGTGAGGATTCCGAGCAGCACATGAGCCTTGATCACGGCTTCGCAGTAAGGTCGCGGACAGTTTCTCAGGGAGTCAGCTCCCCGCGCAGGGACTGCTGCATCAACTCGCGAATACGGTGGGATGGCAAGTCCTGGCTCAGCAGGAAGTGCAGCTTGGTGAGCGCCGCTTCGGCGGTCATGTCAAAGCCCGAGATCACCCCGGCCCGCGACAGGGCATTGCCGGTGGCATAACCCCCCATATTGACTTTGCCGTGCAAGCACTGGCTCAGGTTGACGATGATGACGCCGCGGGCCGAGGCCTCGGAGAGCAGCGCCAGCATGGCCGGGTTTTGCGGCGCATTGCCGACCCCGAACGAGAGCAGGATCAGCGCCTTCACCGGCTGTTGCAGGATATTGGCGATCACCTCGCTGGAGATCCCCGGATAGAGGGTCACCACGCCGATGGGCTGGGGGGTGATGTCATGCAGCACCAGCGGCCGCTCGGACGGCACGCCCAGCTCGCCCGCCTCCAGCGAAATGGCGATCCCGGCATTGAGCAGCGGCGGATAGTTGGGCGAATCGAAGGCGTGGAAGCCATCGGCGTGCACCTTCTTGCTGCGGTTGCCGCGATAGAGCTGGTTGTTGAAGAACAGCGTCACCTCGTGGATCGGGTAGTTGGCCGCGATATAGAGGGCGTTGAGCAGGTTCTGCTGACCGTCGGAGCGCAACTCGGCCAGCGGGATCTGGGAGCCGGTGATGATGACCGGCTTGTGCAGATCTTCCAGCATGAAAGAGAGCGCCGAGGCGGTGAACGACATGGTGTCGGTGCCATGCAGGATCACGAAGCCATCGTATTTCTCGTAGTTGTCGCGAATGTCCTCGGCGATACGCTGCCAGTCCACCGGGGTCATGTCGGAGGAGTCGATGAGGGGCGCATATTCGTGGATATGGTAATCCGGCATCTCGGGGCGGTGGAACTCGGGCATCCGCGCCAGACAGTCTTCCATAAAGCCCGCCATCGGCACGTAGCCGTGATCGGAACGCTGCATCCCAATGGTGCCGCCTGTGTAGGCAATGTAGATAGACTTCTTCACACCCTCTCCTCTTGATGAAGTGAACACCGCCAAAACATGAACCATGTCGGGGTGAACCACAATGTCAACGCCCGCCAGCGCCTCTGCGTGCAGCGGAAACCGGCGAATTATAGAGACTGGCGCCCCAAATGACAGCCGTTCCATGCACCCTTTTCGGCTTTTCTGCCCTCTACCTACATAGTGTTAAATGTCACAATAAACGACTAAAACGAGCATTAATACGACAAAGATGGAATTAAACGATGCTTTTTGCTACAATCCGCCGGATTTTACTAAAATCTCATCTGGATGCCTGAGCATTTCAGGCCCGCACAAGCCCCATCTTTCCTGGGGCGGGGAGATGTTTCCCCTTCTTTGCTGGCACATAAGCCACACTGTTTTCATCCCGGCTGAATCTGTAAGTCTTTTGCTATGAAAGACACAGCCAATCAACATGGGAGTACTGAATGTTACAACTTGATTCCTACGCAACGCTGGTCGCTGCCACTCTGGTATTGCTGCTTGGCCGGGTGTTGGTTACCCGAGTCGGGCTGCTGCGTACCTTCAACATCCCCAAACCGGTAGCCGGCGGCCTGGTGGTCGCGCTGGTACTGCTACTGCTGCGCTCCACCCTGCAGATGGAGCTGCAATTTGATACCAGTCTGCAAACCCCGCTGATGCTGGCCTTCTTCGCCTCCATCGGTCTTTCCGCCGATCTCGCCAGCCTGAAACGCGGCGGCAAGGCGGTGGTTACCTTCCTGATGGTGGTCACCGGCCTGCTGCTGGTACAAAACAGTCTGGGCGTAGGTCTGGCGACCCTGCTCGGTCTGGATCCCCACATGGGGCTGCTGGCCGGCTCCATCACTCTCTCCGGCGGCCACGGCACCGGGGCAGCCTGGAGTGCCACCTTCTCCGAGAAATACGGCGTGCAATCCGCCGCTGAGCTCGCCATCGCCTGTGCCACATTCGGTCTGGTGCTGGGCGGCCTGATCGGTGGTCCCGTCGCTCGCTATCTGGTGAAGAAAGTGCAGGTGCCCGGTGAGGAGCACAATCAGGATGAGGCCCCCCAGGGCTTCGAAATGCCCGATATGGAGCGCCCCCTCACCACTTTCAGCGTCATCGAGACGCTGGCGCTGATCGCCATCAGCCTCAAGGGCGGCGAGCTGCTCTCTGCTTCCCTCAAAGGAGGCGCCTTCGAGCTGCCGATCTTCGTCTGCGTGCTGTTTGTCGGCGTGTTACTGCGCAACGTCCTGACCCTGCTGAACTGGCATGAAGTGAGCGATCGCGAGGTCTCCCTGCTGGGCAACGTCAGCCTGTCGCTGTTCCTCGCCATGGCACTGATGAGCCTAAAACTGTGGGATCTGGCCAGCCTGGCGCTGCCCATCTTCATCCTGCTGGCCGCCCAGACAGTGGCAATGGCGCTCTACGCCATCTTCGTCACCTTCCGGGTGATGGGCAAAAATTACGATGCGGCCGTGCTGGCGGCAGGTCACTGCGGCTTTGGCCTCGGGGCCACCCCGACAGCCATCGCCAACATGCAGGCCATTACCCAGCGCTTCGGTCCCTCCCACCTGGCGTTTCTGGTGGTGCCCATGGTGGGCGCCTTCTTTATCGACATCATCAACGCCATGGTGATCAAGCTGTTTATGGCGATGCCATTCCTGTAATTCCCTTTCCGTCAGACGTATATGATCAGAGCCCACCTTTCGGTGGGCTCTTTGCTTGCTCTCTACTCGCCAGCTGACGCAGGCAGAGCCGGGGCTCGTATCCGGCACCAGGATGACCCGCGAGCAACCCGAACTACCCAGAATCCCCCGAACAACAAAAAGCCCCGCACTCGACAGAGGGCGGGGCTTGTTTATCTCAGCCGGAACAGGCCGTGAGTTGCACCTTACAGGATAAAGGTCGACACCTGCTGGTTAAGGTCAGCTGCACGCCCTTTGAGGCTGTGGGCCTGATCCAGATCGCGCATGGCGGCGGCGGTGATCTCGTCACTCACATCCTTGATGGCGGTGGTGTTCTGGGTGATCTCGCCGGTCACCTGAGTCTGCTCCTCGGCGGCGGTGGCGATCTGGCCCGCCATGTCGGAGATGAGGGAGATGGCGCTGGTGATCTCTTCCAGTGCGCGCACCGCCTGATCCGCATCCTGCACGCTGTTGTCTGCCAGCCCCTGACTGGTCTGCATCAGGCTCACCGCACGGGCGGTGGTCTGCTGCAAAGTCTCGATGGTGGACTGGATCTGCTGGGTGGAGTCCTGGGTACGGCGCGACAGCACCCGCACCTCGTCAGCAACCACCGCAAAACCACGCCCCTGCTCACCGGCGCGAGCCGCTTCGATGGCTGCGTTCAGCGCCAGCAGGTTGGTCTGCTCGGCAATCCCCTGAATGGTGGAGAGGATGCTGGTGATGGCCTGTGCGTGACGGCTCAGCTCGCCGATCACCTCGGTCGCCTGCCCCACCTCTTCGGCCAGACCATTGATGGACTGGCGGGTCTTGTTGACCAGCATCTTGCCCTGCTCACTGCTCTGGGCAGATTGCTGGGCAGCGGCGGCGGTGTTCTCGGCGTTACCGGCGATCTCCATGGTGGCGCTCGCCATCTCGGTGACCGCCGTGGCGACCATGGTCACCTCCTGCTGCTGACGCTGCAGCTCGTCCACCGCAGCCTGGTTGGTCACCAGACTGCGCTCGGCATCGGCGTTCAACTCGTTGGCCAGCTGGCGGATATTGCCGATCAGCTGATGCTGGCTGCCGACGAAACGGTTGAAGCTGTTGGCCAGTTGGCCCACTTCGTCGTTGGCGTCGATCTTGATGCGCTGAGTCAGATCACCGTTACCATCGGCAATGCGGGCCAACGCCTGGGATACCTTGGTGAGCGGGCCCAGCAGCATGCTGACCAGCCAGGAGATAGCGAGGATGCTGCCCACCAGCACCAGCAGCGCCATCCCCAGCTGGGTCATCAGCAGGGAGGAGAGCGGCGCTTCCAGCGCGGCCTTGTCCAGCACCAGCACCAGCTCCCAATCCGTGTCAGGGATATCAGCCGCCCACAGCAGCTTGTCGCGCCCTTCGTTGTCGAAGTAGGCCGGCACCAGGCTGTTGCTGGTCTTGCTCTGCTCGATCAGCGCATTGGTCAGATCGTTGTCGATCTCGCTGGCCGGTTTCATCGCCTTGGCGGCATCCTTGTAGGCGATGATGGTGCCATCCTTGTGCATCATGATGGCGAAACCGTCGGCAGGCAGCTGCATCTTGGTCACGTCTTCCACCAGCGAAGCGATGGAGAGGTCACCACCGACTACCCCGCCAGAAACCGGCTGGGCCAGGGTCACCACCATGATGTTGTAAGCCACGTCGAGATAGGGTTTGGTGACAATCAGGCCACCTTTGCTCATCGCCTCCTGATACCAGCCACGGGAACGCGGGTCGTAGCCATCGCGGTTGATGGAAGGATCGGAGTCATTCATCTTGCCGCTGCTCTCACCGAAATAGGTGAGCTGGAAACGGCCGGAAACTTGTGCCTGTTGCAAGGCATTGAGGGGTTCGGCACCGGCCTTGTTGCCGAGCGCCTGGATCACGTCGCGACGGGCGGCGAGCCAGTCGCTGACACGCTCGGCCTGCTGGGTACCCAGCCGTTGCAACTGCTCCTGGCTGCCTTGCAGCAACAGGGACTTCTGGCTGCTATAGCTCTGCCAGGAGAGCAACAAAATCACCAACGAAAGGGCGATCACCACTGACAACAGTATCTTCTGCTTGAGTGACAGGTTTTTCATCATGTGTTCTTCTTATTGAGGTGAGGAGCGGGTTTTCCCTAAATTGCACAACACTACACGTAGTCATTAGCGACCCGAATGGCCAAAACTGAACCTGAAAATGGGTCGGCGGGCGATATTTTCTACCGAGGTGGAGAAAAGTGCACCAGAAATTGACGGCATGAGCCGCACAAGCCAAGGCAACCCTGTTTATTCCTTCCACAATTGGCTAGAATATCCCGTTTTTAAATCACATCGACCCTGAGAGTTTTCACGATGTTCGAAGTTAATCCCGTATTAAATAAACTTAAGGAGCTGTCTGAGCGGACCGAGCTTCTTAGGGGGTACCTTTGACTATGACGCCAAGAAAGAGCGTCTAGAAGAGGTCAACGCCGAGCTGGAACAGCCGGACGTATGGAATGAGCCCGAGCGCGCACAGGCGCTGGGCAAAGAGCGCGTCGCGCTGGAAAACGTGGTCGGCACCATCGACACCCTGACCCAGGGCGTGGATGATGTCGAGATGCTGGTGAGCCTGGCCGTGGAAGGGGAAGACGAAGAGACCTTCAACGAAGCCATCGCCGAATCCGAACAACTGGAAGCCAAGCTGGTGGATCTCGAGTTCCGCCGCATGTTCTCCGGTCAGCACGACGGCTCCGACTGCTATATCGATATTCAATCCGGCTCCGGTGGTACCGAGGCACAGGATTGGGCCAACATGGTACTGCGCATGTACCTGCGCTGGGGCGATGCCCACGGCTACAAGCCCGAGCTGATTGAATGCTCCGAAGGCGACGTGGCTGGTATCAAATCCGCCACCATCAAGTTCACCGGCGAATATGCGTTCGGCTGGCTGCGTACCGAAACCGGCGTACACCGTCTGGTTCGCAAGTCTCCGTTCGATTCCGGTGGCCGCCGTCACACCTCCTTCTGTTCTGTGTTCGTCTACCCCGAGATCGACGACGATATCGATATCGAGATCAACCCGGCGGATCTGCGGATCGACGTCTACCGTGCCTCCGGTGCCGGTGGTCAGCACGTTAACCGAACCGAATCCGCGGTGCGTATTACCCACGTTCCGACCGGTGTCGTGGTACAGTGCCAGAACGACCGTTCCCAGCACAAAAACAAAGACCAGTGTATGAAGCAGCTGAAAGCCAAGCTCTACGAGCTGGAAATTCAGAAGCAGAACGCTGAGAAACAAGCCCTGGAAGAGACCAAGTCTGATATCGGTTGGGGCAGCCAGATCCGTTCCTATGTGCTGGATGACTCCCGTATCAAGGATCTGCGCACCGGCGTCGAAACCCGTAATACCCAATCGGTGCTCGACGGTGACTTGGACAAGTTTATCGAAGCCAGCCTGAAATCAGGTCTGTAAACAAGCAGGAATCACCATGTCTGAACAAACCATCACTCCGGAAGTCGACCAAACTCTCGAACTCAACAACGAGATGACCGAGCGTCGTTCCAAGCTGGCCGCCCTGCGCGCCCAGGGTAATCCTTTCCCCAACGACTTCCGTCGCGACAGCCTCTCTGGCGATCTGCACGCAGAGTTCGACGACAAAAGCGCCGAGGAGCTGACGAGCCTGGGTAAACGGGTGAAGATTGCCGGTCGCATCATGACCCGCCGGATCATGGGCAAGGCTTCTTTCGCCACCCTGCAGGACATGGCCGGCAAGATCCAGGTCTACGTCACCCGTGACGACCTGCCGGAAGGTTTCTACAACGAGCAGTTCAAGAAGTGGGATCTGGGCGACATCGTGGGTGTCGAAGGTACCCTGTTCAAGACCCAGACCGGTGAGCTCTCCGTTCACGTTTCCGATATCCGCCTGCTGACCAAGGCGCTGCGTCCGCTGCCCGAGAAGCACAAAGGCCTGACCGACCAGGAAGCTCGCTGCCGCCAGCGCTACTTGGATCTGATCGCCAACGAAGAGTCCCGCAAGACCTTCATGATCCGCACCCAGGTGGTTGCCGGTATCCGTAAATTCTTCAATGAAAAGCGCTTCATGGAAGTGGAAACCCCGATGATGCAAGTCATCCCGGGTGGTGCCTCCGCGCGTCCGTTCGTCACTCACCACAATGCGCTGGACATCGACATGTACCTGCGTATCGCTCCGGAGCTCTATCTGAAGCGTCTGGTGGTCGGTGGTTTCGAGCGTGTCTACGAGATCAACCGCAACTTCCGTAACGAAGGTATCTCGGTGCGTCACAACCCCGAGTTCACCATGATCGAGTTCTACATGGCCTACGCCGACTACATCGATCTGATGGACCTGACCGAAGAGCTGCTGCGCACCCTGGCGCAGGACATCCTGGGCGACACCAAGATCCGTTACGCCAAAGAGGGCGAAGAGGGCCTGACCATCGATTTCGGTCAGCCGTTCCAGCGCCTCACCATGGTCGAGTCCATCCTGAAGTTCAACCCGGACGTAACTCTGGACGATCTGGCTACCCTCGAGAGCGCCAAGGCCGTTGCCAAGCGTCTGCACATCGAGCTGATGAAGGGTTGGGAGCTGGGCCACGTGATCACCGCGATCTTCGAAGAGACCGTGGAGCACATGCTGCTGCAACCGACCTTCATCACCGAGTACCCGGCTGCCGTTTCTCCGCTGGCTCGTCGCAACGACGTGAACCCGGACGTAACCGACCGCTTCGAATTCTTCATCGGTGGCCGCGAGCTGGCCAACGGCTTCTCCGAGCTGAACGATGCAGAAGACCAGGCCAAGCGCTTCCAGGATCAGGTTGATCAGAAAGAAGCAGGCGACGACGAAGCCATGTTCTACGACGCCGACTTTGTCACCGCACTGGAACACGGCCTGCCGCCGACTGCCGGTCAGGGTATCGGTATCGACCGTCTGGTGATGCTGTTCACCAACAGCCACACCATCCGTGACGTCATTCTGTTCCCGGCCCTGCGTCCGCAGAAGTAAGGTTCATGCCCGCCGGGATCCATCCCGAGCGCGATAGCTTGAAAACGCCCCGCAACAGCGGGGCGTTTTTCTATCTTCTTTACCGCCAAATCACTTTATAAATTCAATAATGGAATAAAGAAGATATTTTTATTCTTTGTTGTTAGCCAACACGCCCTTTAATCTGGCCAAAAATCAGACCATGGAAGACGCGTGTGATGCAATTGAAGGATTCCCCATTCAACCTCTCCCCTCTCTCTGACGAGCAGCAACGTCAGCTGGGCCAGGTACTCTCGACCCTCAATACCCAGCAACTGGCCTGGGTGAGCGGTTATCTCTACGGCCTCTCCCAGGCGGTCGTCCAGCCCGTTGCGACCGCAGGCGCAGAAGTCGCGGCTCCCAGCGGCAGCCTGACCATTCTCTACGGCTCCCAGACCGGCAACGCCAAAGGGGTCGCCACTGCCATCAAGGCGCAGGCCGAGGCCCGCGGCCTACCCGTCACCCTAGCGTCGATGGCCGACTACAAACCCAAGCAGCTCAAGAAAGAGAGCCACCTGCTGGTGGTAGTGAGCACTTACGGGGAGGGTGAACCGCCGGAGAGCGCCGTCGATCTGTTCGAGCAGCTTAAAAAAGGCAAGATTGGCAAGCTGGACGGGCTCAAGTTCGCGGTACTGGGGCTGGGTGACAGCTCCTACGAATTTTTCTGCCAGACCGGCAAAGATTTTGACGACTTCCTCGCCAAAGCAGGGGCCGAGCGCATTTATGAGCTCGCCAGCCTCGATGTGGATTATCAGGATGCAGCCAAGAGCTGGGGCGAACAGGCGCTCAACGCCATCACCGCGACCCTCTCTACCGGAGCGGCCAGCAGCAGCGTAGCCAGCGCGGTGCAGCAGGCGGTTGGCCACAGCCAGTACAGCAAGGAGAACCCCTTCCCTGCCCGCCTGTCGGTCAATCAGAAGATCACCGGCCGGGATTCCACCAAGGATATCCGCCATATCGAGATCAATCTGGCCGACTCCGGCCTCACCTATCAGCCGGGGGATGCCCTCGGTGTCTGGTTCGACAATGACGCCGAACTGGTGGGCGAAGTGCTGGCCCTGACCGGCCTCTCTGGTGATGAAGCCACGGCCCACGGCACCTTGCGCGCCGCCCTGACCGGTCACTTCGAACTGACCCGGCTGCACGGCGGCTTTATCACAGGACTCGCTGACATATCGGAGAACGCGGCGCTGAAAGACTTGGCCGGTGACAAGGCCCAGGTCAATGCACTGGTGGCCTCTGCCCAGGTGGTGGATGTGCTCAAACGCTTCCCGACCACCCTCACAGCCGAGCAGCTGGTTGGCCTGCTGCGACCCCTCACCCCGCGCCTCTACTCCATCGCCTCCGCCCAGAGCGAGGTGGAAGAGGAGGTGCACCTGACCGTCGGCGTGGTGCGCTATCCACAGGAAGATGGCACTGTGCGCTCTGGCGCAGCCTCCTCCTATCTTGCGGATCGGCTGATTGAGGATGGCGAGGTGCGGGTATTCATCGAGCACAACGACAACTTCCGCCTGCCGCAAAACCCCGACACCCCCGTCATCATGGTGGGCCCGGGCACCGGCATCGCCCCGTTCCGCGCCTTTATGCAGGAGCGGGAAGCGCAGGGCGCGGAAGGCAAGAACTGGCTCTTCTTCGGCAACCCCCACTTTACCCAGGATTTCCTCTATCAGGTGGAGTGGCAGCGTTATGTGAAATCGGGGCTGCTGTCGAAGATCTCGCTAGCCTTCAGCCGGGATCAGGCCAACAAGATTTATGTGCAGGACCGCCTGCGCGAGGCAGGGCTTGAGCTCTACCAGTGGCTGGAAGCAGGCGCTCACTTCTATGTGTGTGGTGACGCCAACAAAATGGCCAAGGATGTGCAGGAGGCCCTGCTGGATGTAATTGCCGAACACGGCCACAAGAGCCGTGAGGAAGCAGAAGAGTATTTGAGCGAATTGCGTCGTGCCAAACGTTATCAAAGGGATGTCTATTGATGAGCAAACAACCTCTTTCTCACCCAAAAGCGGGACCGGTCGAAGGGCCGCTGGCCGACAACGAGCGCCTCAAGCGCGAGAGCAACTTCCTGCGCGGCACCATAGAGCAAGATCTGCAGGACCCGCTCACCGGCGGCTTTAACGGCGACAACTTCCAGCTGATCCGCTTTCACGGCATGTACCAGCAGGATGACCGCGACATCCGCCCGGAGCGCGCCGCCCAGAAGCTGGAGCCGCTGCACAACGTCATGCTGCGTGCCCGCCTGCCGGGTGGGATCATCACCCCGGCCCAGTGGCAGATCATCGACAAGTTCGCCGAAGAGCACAGCCTCTACGGCAGCATCCGCCTGACCACCCGTCAGACCTTCCAGTTCCACGGGGTATTGAAGCGCGACATCAAGCTGATGCACCAGACCCTCAACAGCACCGGCATCGATTCCATCGCCACCGCAGGCGACGTGAACCGCAACGTGCTCTGCACCAGCAACCCGGTGGAGTCCGAGCTGCATCAGGAGGCCTACGAGTGGGCCAAGAAGATCTCCGAGCATCTGCTGCCCAAGACCCGCGCCTACGTGGAAATCTGGCTGGACGGTGAAAAACTGGGGCAGGATGAGGAGCCGATCCTGGGTTCCAACTACCTGCCGCGCAAATTCAAGACGACCGTGGTGATCCCGCCTCACAACGACGTGGATATCCACGCCAACGATCTCAACTTCGTGGCCATTGCCGAGCATGGCAAGCTGGTTGGCTTCAACGTCTTGGTGGGCGGGGGTCTGGCCATGACCCACGGCGACACCAGCACCTACCCGCGCAAGGCGAGCGACTTTGGCTTTATTCCGCTCTCTCACGTGCTGGAGGTGGCGGCCGCCGTCGTCAGCACCCAGCGCGACTGGGGCAACCGGGTCAACCGCAAGAACGCCAAGACCAAGTACACCCTGGAGCGCGTTGGCGTCGAGGCTTTCAAGGCAGAGGTCGAGAGCCGCGCCGGCATCCAGTTCGGGCCGGTTCGTCCCTATGAATTCACCAGCCGTGGCGATCGCTTCGGTTGGGTCGAGGGGATCGACGGCAAGCATCACCTCACCCTGTTTATCGAGAATGGCCGCCTGCTTGACTTCCCGGGCAAGCCGCTCAAAACCGGCATGTTGGAGATCGCCAAGGTGCATCAGGGGGATTTTCGCCTGACCGCCAACCAGAACCTGATCATCGCCGGGGTACCTGCCAGCGAAAAAGCCCGCATCGAAGGGCTGGCGCGCCAATACGGCCTGCTGGATGACGGCGTGAGCGAGCAGCGCAAGCAGTCCATGGCTTGTGTGGCACTGCCTACCTGCCCGCTGGCGATGGCTGAAGCGGAGCGCATGCTGCCGGCGTTTGTCACCGACATCGAGGGCTTGCTCACCAAACATGGGCTGGCGGATGACGCCATCATCTTCCGGGTCACCGGTTGCCCCAACGGCTGCGGCCGCGCCATGCTGGCGGAAGTGGGTCTGGTGGGCAAGGCGCCTGGCCGCTACAACCTCCATCTGGGGGGCAACCTGGAAGGCACCCGCATTCCGCGCCTCTATCAGGAGAACATCACCGAGCCGCAGATTGTGGCCGAACTCGACGCGTTGATCGGCCGCTGGGCCACCGAGCGAAATCAGGGTGAGTGCTTCGGCGACTTCGTGATCCGGGTTGGGGTGATTGCGCCCGTTATCGATTCTGCGAGGGACTTCTATGCCGCTTAATCTGCCGCTTAATGTCACTGAAGATGGCCGCCTTGACCTGCAGGCACTGCTGGCCCTCGGCCGTGAGGAGCAAGTCGAGGCGCTGGCCCCCCTCAACCGGGAGCTGGATACCATGAGTGCCCCCGAGCGGGTGCGCTGGGCCCTGGCAAATCTGCCGGGGGAGCATGTGCTCTCATCCAGCTTCGGCATTCAGGCGGCGCTGATGCTCCATCTGGTAAGCCGCGAGCGGGCCGACGTGCCCGTGGTGCTGACCGATACCGGTTATCTGTTCCCGGAGACCTACCGTTTCATCGACGAGCTGACCGAGCGCCTCGCGCTCAACCTGAAAATCTATCGGGCCGAGCTCAGCCCTGCCTGGCAGGAGGCGCGATTTGGTCTCTTGTGGGAGCAGGGGGTAGAGGGGATCACCCGCTACAACCAGCTCAACAAGGTGGAGCCGATGGACCGTGCCCTGCGTGAGCTGGGGGCCCAGACCTGGTTCTCCGGCCTGCGCCGGGAGCAGTCCGGCAGCCGTGGCAAGCTGCCGGTGCTGGGCATCCAGCGCGGCCGTTTCAAGTTCCTGCCGGTGATCGACTGGAGCAACAAGGATGTCTTCTACTACTTCAAGGAGTTCGACCTCCCCTACCACCCGCTGTGGGAGCAGGGCTACCTGTCGGTGGGCGATGTCCACACCACCGCCAAGTGGGAGCCGGGCATGAGCGAGGAGCAGACCCGCTTCTTCGGCCTCAAGCGCGAGTGCGGTTTGCACGAGGAGAATGGCGAGAACGACGGCTCAGGCATCTAATCCCGTCTTGAAAACCCAACAGAACAACAAGGGCATCCGAAGATGCCCTTGTTGTTATTTGCCCATTAGCATTCGTCCGTCAGCGGCGCTGCCAGGTCTCGAAGCTATAGGGGTGCGGGTTCTTCTCATCGGCAGGGTGGCTCTCGCAATCAACGCGTTGCCACTGGCCATCGTCAAAAGCGGGGAAACGGGTATCTCCCTCCACCGCCAGATCGATTTGCGTCAGGTAGAGGCAATCCGCGCTCGGCAACATCTCGGCATAGAGATGACCACCACCGATCACCATCAACTCCTCCACCGAGCTACCAGCCAACAGAGCCAGCGCCGCCTCGACGGAGCCCACCACCTCAATGCCCTCAGCCTGATAATCGGGATTGCGGCTGATCACCAGATTGCGCCGTCCGGGCAGAGGTCGACCGATGGATTCGAAGGTCTTGCGCCCCATCAATACCGGTTTGCCGAGGGTGACACGCTTGAAGTGAGCCAGATCGGCAGGCAGATGCCAGGGCATCTGGTTGTCCTTGCCTATCACCCTGTCGTGGGCCATGGCGGCAATCATGGAAATCTTCATGGGGCCTCTCACCGTCTGTCAGATTATGGGGCGGTTACGGTACACGACCAGAGAGGGGATCGCCAAACCGAAACTGAGGGCACCGACGATAAAGAGCGCCTTGAGGCCGTTCTCCACCGCACTCTGGATCAACTCCATGGTCACGCCGTTGATGTTGAGCTCCACCACCGCAATCATGGTCTTGAACGCATAACTGCCCGGGATCATCGGAATAATCGAGGCAACGCTGAACACCGGACGCGGCGCCAGCAGACGGCGCGACCAGTAGACGCAGACAAAGCCGACCGTGGTCGCCGCCGCCAGCGTCGCCCACTCGATGGGCATGCCATAGTGGATCAGCAGGGTACGCAGACTGTGAGCCAGCGCGCCGCCCATGGCGCAATACTTCAGCATCCGTGGCGGCACGTTGAACAGCATGGCAAACCCCACCGCCGGGATGGAGGACCAGAAGGCATCCTTGGCCAGTAGCCAGAGCAAATCCATCATACTTTCCACCCCCAGATCCCCGTGACCGACATGGCCAAAATGATACCTATGGCGGCGCTGATGGTCAGCAGGGTCGCTGTCCCCCAGCGGGCCAGCCCCATGTTGAAGTAGCCCTTCACCATGTCGGAGACCGCATTGATCAGCGGAAAGCCCGGCACCAGCAGCAGCACGCTGGCCGCCATGGCGAGATAAGGCTGGTCACCCCAGTTGAAGAAGGTGGCGCTGGAGGAGATCAGGGTGGCAATAAAGCCGGTGGCGGCAAAGTTGATGAGCGGGCTGTGGTGATGGCGAGCCATCAGCTGGCGCACCCGCATCGCCACGGCAGATGAGAAGCAGGTCACCAGGAAGATGGGCCAGTCACCGCCAAACAGCAGGCTAAAGGCACCACAGGAGAACCCCACCATGGGGACCACCAACCAAGGGTGATAGTGGAAGGGGACGATGGCTTCGAGGCGCTGACGCACTTCACGGGCACCGATCAGCTCTTTTTCCGCCATGATGCAGATCCGCTGGATCTCGCACACCACCTGCATATTGATGCCATGTTCGCGCACCCGCCGGGTAGTGGTGACGCAACCCCCCTGATAGAGACTGGTGAGCACGATGGCACTGGAAGAGATGGCCATTTCGACACTCTCCAGCCCCAGCGCCATCCCCAGCCGCACCGTGGTCTGCTCGATGATCCGGCTCTCCGCCCCGAACTGGGCCAACATCTGACCCACCTTGACGATAATGCGGGTGATCTCTGTCTGTTGCTCCCGCGACAACACCCGTCTTGGTGTGATACTTCTCATAATCCCTTCGAGTCGTAGCAATAAAAATTTCGGCCATATTAGCCTAACTTTTACTGTTATTCATCCACCCCTATCACAACCTGACTAATAAGTTATTACAAGAAGGAGAAAAGAGATTACATCACAAATACATTACGACTAACATTAAAAACCATAACAATCAGGTCGCCAGCAATTCTCCTTATTATGGCCTCACCGATTTAGCTGAAATATCAACCAAGGGGGTTATTGCAGATTATTTGCGACGTCGATAGTCCGTCAGATGGATTATTTTACCACTGCCATCGCTTTCAGGCGGAGGGTCCCCCTCTTCTCTGAACTGGCTCATTTCGCTGCGCATCAAATAAAAAGATTCCCGCATCATGTTGGTAATTCGGATACAGCTATCAAGATTGTTTTTCGCCAGACGGCGCTGACCATCAATCTTGAACTGCAACCCGCGCAGACGGCGCTGCTGATCGGGGCTCGCACGGGCCATCAACTGGTCGATCTGCTGCTCCAGAATCGCATCCAGCCGGGAGGGCTCACTCGCAGCCAACTCCTTCAGGGTGTCAAAATCAGGCAACTCCATATGCCCTCCTTGGCGACTATTGCTGGCAACACACTGCGGTACCACACCATCACGTCCCAGCCATATAAATCTGTATATACGACGCGGCTAAAAAGGGTTCAATCCATCCACTGGCGACTAAACCGGACAATGGTCACTACGAGGGTGTCTATCTATTTTAATTGTGTTTGGAAACAAGCGATTGTTTTTAATTCAGGCGAGATAAAACACTTATACATTTTAGGTTGTGATTTTCTGTTTTTTATTGCAAATAAAAATCCGGGTGGCCTTATTTTGCTTCATTCGACACTTTATTCTTCCCTCACCGACCCGCGTCATCTCCTGACGGTTTAACATATCTCACTGATTATGTTATTTTAATTGCCACTTTTATCGGACATTCAAGAGCAGACCATGAGCAAGGCAAAAATCGGTATCGTCACCGTCAGCGATCGCGCCAGCGCGGGCATCTATGAAGACCTCTCCGGCAAGGCCATCATCGACACCCTGAACGCCTATCTGACCTCGGAGTGGGAACCTGTCTATCAGGTGATCCCCGATGAGCAGGATCAGATTGAAGCGACCCTGATCCGGCTGGCGGATGAGGAGCAGTGTTGTCTCATCGTCACCACAGGCGGCACCGGTCCGGCCAAGCGGGATGTCACGCCGGAAGCGACCGAGGCGGTATGTGATCGCATGATGCCTGGCTTTGGCGAGCTGATGCGGGCCGAATCCCTCAAGTTTGTGCCGACTGCCATTCTGTCGCGCCAGACTGCCGGACTGCGCGACGATACCCTGATCGTCAATCTGCCGGGCAAGCCCAAATCAATCCGCGAATGTCTGGATGCAGTTTTCCCCGCCATCCCCTACTGCATCGATTTGATGGAAGGGCCGTATCTCGAGTGCGATGAAACTGTCATCAAGCCATTTCGGCCGAAAAAATAGCGAACCCGACCATAAAAAATAATGGCGAGCCACGGCTCGCCATTATTTTTAACTCATCTGTCTGCGCAGAAAAACCGCATCAATTATTTGCGGCCGAATACTTTTACGCCCGCTTTGCTGCGCTCTGAATGACCGTACACTTCGATTTTTTTCACACAACGGCGCGAGCCCAGTGATTTCCACTCGGTCTCTTTATCGCTGCTCATTTCCCGATCGAAACGAATGGTCTTGGTACGATCACCACCATAGGTCACCACCACCCGATCCAGGGTCAAATCACGCTCCGCCTTCACCTTGATATATTTGGTCTGACGGCAAACCACCAAAGGAATTGTCGCACCATGATCACCGGCTCCCAGTAAAATAGTCCGCCCCAGCGTGAACTGATCGTCACCGGCATGGCTGGCTGACGCCACCACCAGCAAGGCACCACCCAGCAAGCTGCGTGCAGAAAAACGGGAATTCCAGATAGACATCAAGGACATAACACCTCCAATTAAAAATGGAGTGTGATGATAAGGGCTAAACCATAACGGAAGCTGTATCACAGCTGAATTTGCTGCGAATGTGCGGGGGTCAACAGAGAAAACAGTACTACTTTTCGGCAAAAAGAGAAGAGCCGCAGATAGCGGCCTTTGCGACAAGAGAGCGCTTAGCGCTCCATGATTTGGGTCACGTCATCTTTCTTGATCATCACCTCGCGCCCTTCATGATCGTAATAGCGATACATGCCAGTACTCTCGTCCAGCTTGGGCTTGCTCTCTGTGGTGATCATCTTGCCATCCTTGGTGCTCATGATGTATTGGGAGCTGCATGCCACCAGCCCCAGCGCGCACACCAGGATCATCATCAGTTTTTTCATTGCGGCCTCTTCTGCGATCATCCTCACCACGAGGATGTTTCTTGAAGCCTAGTTCAATCGCACGGCACGGGATGGTGCGATGAGCAAAGCGGGATCGCCGTCAATAATCAGCGACTTAGCCTAGTTATCTGGCCGGGTGGCGAGCGCAATGAAAAAGGCCGGACATCTCTGTCCGGCCTCTTCTTTCAAGCGCAAGAACGCAATCATGACTTGGCGGGCTGACGCTCACCGGTCACGGTCGGGTTCTTGGGATCTGAACTCCACTCGTACCAACCGCCGTCGTAGACGCTGATCTGTTTCCAGTCCATCAGCCAAGCGTAGAAGAAAGCCTCGGAGGCGCGCCAGCCGGTACCGCAATAGAACGCAGCCTGCTGAGTTGGCTCTATGTTCCACTGGTCCCACATGGCGAGGATCTCGCGGGCCGGCTTCATGGTGCCGTCCGGGTTGTGGAAATCGCTCATGCTGTTGGCATCCACCCCGCCGTGACCCCACTTGGCCCCCGGGATATCGCCCTTCGGCTTGATGTAGCTGTAACCTGAGGTGTTACCGACAAACTCGTCCCAGGTACGCACGCTGACCAGTGCGCTATCGGGCTGCTTGAGCAGCTCCTTTGCCTGACTTAACGTGGTGTAGTACTCGGGGTGAGCGGGAATGGCAACGCCAAACTCCTTCACCGGCTCATATTTGTTGGGCAGACCGGTTTCGGTGCGCAGGTGCTGGATAAACCAGGCATCCAGACCACCGTCCAGCAGGCGCACATCTTCCACACCCGCATACATCATCAGGTGCGCGGCACGGGCGGCCGCCATGGTGTTTCGACCATAGAGGATGACGGTGGTGTCGTAACGGATGCCGTTATCCAGCAGCAGCTTCTTGAGCGCTTCGTCAGAGACCTTGTTCCACAGCGGCTCCTCTTCGAGGCTGTTGGTATCGATATAGCCGGCCCCCGGGATGTGGCTGATGAGGTAGGCCTTGGGTGAACCCCAATCCACTTCAAACAGCTTCCAGTCGCCCTTGGGCGCTGCGGCGACCGGCTTGCCCTCCTGCAGATCCGCCAACCAGCGCGGATAGACCAGCTGCTGCCAGCGTGCCAGCGACTCGCGCGGTGCGGCTTGCCACCCTTGCAGCTCGAACAGCTGCTTGATCCCCTGCTTGCGCAGCAGACGCGCCACCTCGGCCACTTCGCGGGACGCACCGTAGAGGGCAACCGGACGATCGGCCTTCAACCCCTTGATCTCGAGCGCCTTGGGCCACTCTTCATCGCTGTATTTCCACTCGGCGGAGAGGTTCTCTGCACCAGCCACATGACCGCCCTGCTTCTCCCCTTCCATCGGCCACCCCTGATAGAAGTAGCTGGCGCGGGTATCCAGGATGACAGCCTGTTTGGCCTTGGCATCGGCCAGCGAGAGCGGTGGCAACTCCCCTGCCACGGCGGGCAGGGCACACCAGAGCAGTAAGGTCGCCAGCGCGGCCTGCAGGAAGCAAAGATGTCGTTTCATGGTGATTTCTCGATTCATAGTGAACATGGTTAAAAAATGGAGCGACCCAGTCGCTCGGCCAGCAGCTCCAGCGCCGCCGTGCCCGCCAGCGAGTTGCCGGCTTTGTTGAGCTCGGGCGACCAGACACAGACGCAGAGCTCGCCCGGGATCAGGGCGATAATACCGCCACCGACCCCCGATTTGCCCGGCATGCCGACCCGATAGGCAAAATCCCCCGCCTCATCATAGAGACCGCAGGTGGCGAGCAGGGCGTTGACCTGCTTGGTGGTGCGGGCGGGCAGCAGCGGCACGCTCTCGCCCAATGGCACACCACGGTTGGCCAGATAGATGAATGCCCGCGCCAGATCGACGCAGCTCATGCGAATGGCACAGGCATTGAAGTAGCTTTGCAGCACCTTGTCCACTTCGTTTTCGAAGTTGCCGTAGGCCTTCATCAGATAGGCGATGGCGGCGTTGCGGGCAGAGTGCTGATATTCGGAGCGAGCGACGACCTGATCCGCCATGATGGCCGGATTGCCGGAAAGGCGGCGCACCAGCTCGAGGGTACGTTGACGCGGCGCAGTGAGGCGGGTCTCCAGCAGATCGCTCACCACCAGCGCTCCGGCATTGATAAAGGGGTTGCGGGGAATTCCCTGCTCGAACTCGAGCTGCACCAGCGAGTTGAAGGGCTGGCCGGAGGGCTCCTTGCCAACCCGGGCCCAGATCTCCTCCTCCTGATAGAGAGTGAGTGCCAGGGTCAGGCTCAGGGCCTTGGAGATACTCTGGATGGAGAAGGGTTCAAAAGCGTCACCGGCGGTGAACAGCTCCCCCTCGACGGTACAGACTGCGATACCGAGCCGATCGGCAGGCACCTGAGCCAGTGCCGGAATGTAGTCGGCCACCTTGCCTTGTCCCAGCAACGGGCGCACCTCTTCAAGGATGCTGGCCAGTAATTCGGATGACAACACCATAAGCAATAAGCGATTCCATGACTAAAACAGCGGTGGAGATCCCATCCCCACTGACAAAAATCCCGCCAGCGGCGGGATTTTTCAGTTACCCACAACAAGGCGCCAGATGCGGCAGCCTTGTATCAGGCCGGTTCACCGTACCAGAGGTCGAACAGCTCGGTAACGACCACGGCTTCCATCCCCTTGCCTTCCAGCCAGGATTTGACGGCAGCGCGGTCTTCTTCGGTACACTTGCCCAGTTGCTGGGTGCAGATCATCCCTTCCCAGGCCAGGTGACCGGAGCCGGCAAAAGCCAGTTTACGGGGTTCAACAACCTCATCGATCATCGCATCGACTACCGCATCGATGGTCTCTTCGGCAGTGCCGACCGGGAAGTTGAAACTGATGTCGAAACCCATTTCCTGGAATTCATCGACGCGCAGTTTCTTGCGCAGGCGGCGGCTACGATTGGCCATGATAGCTCCTCAAGTTAGTTGATACGCTAGGTGTGTTGACGTGCCAGCTTAGCTGACACGCTTGAAAATCAGATCCCAAACCCCGTGGCCAAGACGGTGGCCACGTTGTTCAAATTTGGTCAGCGGACGCCAGTCCGGACGAGGCACCCAGTTGCCGGTGGCAGAGGTGTTCTCGTAACCCTCGGCGGCGCTCATCACTTCCAGCATGTGCTCGGCATAGTTTTCCCAGTCAGTCGCCATGTGGAACACGCCACCGATGGCCAGCTTCTGGCGAATATCCTGGGCAAACGCAGGCTGTACGATGCGGCGCTTGTGGTGACGGCTCTTGTGCCAGGGATCCGGGAAGAAGAGCTGCAGGCAGGAGAGTGAGCCGTTCGGGATCATGTGCTCCAGCACCTCGACCGCATCGTGGCAGATCACCTTCAGATTGGTGACCCCCGCTTCCTGAGCGGTACCCAGACAGGCGCCCACGCCCGGGGAGTGCACTTCGATGCCGATGAAGTTCTTCTCGGGGGCATTCTTGGCCATCTCCACCAGAGAGGCGCCCATGCCAAAGCCGATCTCCAGCACCACAGGTGCTTCACGGCCAAACAGTGCGACCAGATCGAGCTGCTTTGGCTCGAAATCGATGCCCATGACCGGCCAGAGCTCTTCCAGGGCCTTCTCCTGCCCTTTGGTCAGGCGGCCTTCGCGACGGACAAAGCTGCGGATCTTGCGCATGAACTTGCCGTCTTCGTTAAATACATCTTGGGTCACAGGCATAATGGTCTCGTTATTTCATCAATCCGGGTAATACATCTTGTGTTCGATCCCGAGCGGGACCGCTCGCGGCTCGGCATTTCATCGACCCGCGAAAACAGGGGAGCGAATTATCCCAAGATAGGCCCAAGGCGCAAGTGTTTCGCGCAACAAATATTCCGGCCATCCACTTCCCTGCCCCCTCACTGGCATCACCACACCGACTAACCGTCCAATATAATCCGCAGTAGAGTCGTTCCAGCCCTTTTTTGGCGATTTTTGTGACAATCATTGCCTCATTTCTGAAATCTGATACAAACGGATAACCTGGCGGTCGAATGGAGCGACCGCCCACATGCCGAGAGAATTGTCTATGCAGCCGTTTTTTGCCCAGCGCTTCAAGAAGGTCGAGCCTTCCTTTATCCGTGAAATCCTCAAAGTTGCCGCCAATCCGGAGATCATCTCCTTCGCCGGTGGCCTGCCCAATCCCCACCTGTTTCCGGTCAAGGCGATCGATCAGGCCTGTCAGGATGTACTTCGCGAACAGGGGGCTGCCGCCCTGCAATATGCGGCGACCGAGGGCTTCGCCCCGCTGCGCCAGTATATTGCCGACCGCTATCTGACCCGCCACGGCATGCAGGTCAATCCGGACAACATCCTGATCACCAGCGGCTCCCAGCAGGCGCTGGATCTGCTGGGCAAGGTGCTGATCGACGAGGGTCAGGATCTCATCATCGAAGAGCCGGGTTACCTTGGCGCCATTCAGGCCTTTTCTGTCTACCAGCCCACCTTCAAGCCGATCACCCTTGAAGAAGAGGGACTGGATCTGGCGGCGCTGGATGCGCTGCTGGCAAGCGGATCCAGTGCCAAACTGCTCTACGGCGTGCCCAACTTCCAGAACCCGAGCGGTGTCTCCTATAGCCGTGCCAACCGCGAGGCACTGGCCGAGCGACTGGTGCGCCACGAGCTGTTGATGGTGGAAGATGATCCCTACGGCGAGCTGCGTTTCGAAGGGGAGCATCTCCCCCCCATTGCCAAGCTGGCGCCAAACAATACCGTGCTGCTCGGCTCTTTCTCGAAAACCGTGGTGCCCGCCTTCCGTCTGGGCTGGATGGTGATGCCGGAGTGGCTGCGCAAGAAGGTGACCATAGCCAAGCAGGCGACCGATCTGCACAGCAACGCCTTCAGCCAGCAGGTGCTGCACCGCTTCCTGACCGACAACTCCCTCGACGCTCACTTGGAGAAGATCAAGGAGGTCTATGGCCGCCAGCGCGCTGCCATGGAGGCCGCTTTGGCCCGTCACTGCCCGCCCGGCGTCAGCTACACCCGACCGGAAGGGGGTATGTTCCTCTGGCTGACCCTGCCAGCCCGCATCAGTGCCATGGCGCTGTTTGACGAGGCGATCAAGGAGAAGGTGGCCTTCGTACCCGGCGCCCCCTTCTACGTGCGACCCGAGATCAAGAACACCCTGCGCCTGAGCTTCTCCTGCGTCGATGAAGCGACCATCGAGGAGGGGGTCAAACGCTTGGCCCGCGCCCTCCAGCGCATGCTCTGATCGCCCAAGCCAAACCGTATCAACAAAAAAACCAGCGAGTGATCGCTGGTTTTTTATGCTCCCCATTCAACCGTTCAGCCAAACAGGGTCTTGCAAAACTGCTTCATCGGAATGGGGCGGCTGTAACGATACCCTTGCAGATAGTCAACGTGGCGCGCCCGCAGGTAGTCCGCCTGCGACTGCTTCTCGACCCCCTCCGCGATCAGGATCAATTCAAGTCGCTTCGCCAGATCAATCACGTTTTCAACGATATGACTGGAGAGTGCATCCGTGCCGATCATCTCTACAAAGCTCCGGTCAATCTTGATTGCATCGACCTGAAACTGTTGCAGATAGGTGAGACTGGAGTGACCGGTGCCAAAATCATCGATAGAGATCAACACGCCCAGTTTGCGCAACTCGGCAAACATCCGGGCCGTTGTCTCATCAGCCACCAGCAGTTCACGCTCAGTCAGCTCCAGCCCCAAATCAACGGGATTGTCCTTAAACGCGTCGAGAAACGCCTTGCAGTCAGCCAACAGGTCGAGATCCTGAAAGTGTTTGGCGCTGATATTGAAGCAAAAATGAAACTTTGCCGGCAGCTTGCGGGCATAAGGGGAGAAGTGGTCGCGCACCTGCGCCATCAACAGGCTGGTCATGGGCACGATAAGCCCGCTATCTTCCGCCAGCGGAATAAAGCGATCCGGCGAGATCATCCCCTGCTTGGGATGCTGCCAGCGCATCAGCACCTCACAGCCACGCCACTGCTCATCCTCACCGGAGACCACCGGCTGCAGATAGGGGATAAACTCCTCCTCGATCAACGCCCGCTTTAGCTCTTCCGCTGGTGAGCTGCTACGCCCCATCAGCCTGAAGGTGCCGAATCCAATCAGCAGCGCCAGCAACGGAGAGAGGAACAAGGTATATCTGGAGTATCGCCATGCGTGGCTCCAGTAGTCATGCACCGTGACCCGGGTGACGACCTGATAGGGGAAATCGGCCGAAGCGAGGGCAATATAACCCTCTTCTGTCGGAGAGGGCGCCGCCCCGACCTGACCTGAGCCAAACAGTGCCCTCTGCCCCACCACCAGAGCCATCGGGGAGTTCTTGCTGGAGATCTCCAGGGTATTGCGCAGGTAGTAGCCATCTACACCGATCAGCACACTCCCCTTGTCCGTTTCATGACGCAGCACGATCAAGGGGCGATCCGGAGTGACCTCATTGCCTGGCAGCAGTTGCAACCTGCCATCCACATAGCGGTCGGGATTGAAGAGGCCATCGTAGTCACCATAGAGCGAGGTGCAATAGATGTGGCTGCCTACAGCCAGATTGGCGGAACGGACATAAGGCACCGTGGCCACCTGTTCGCGCAGCAGTTGTGCCGCCTCCTTGCACGAGTGACCAAGCATCCCCTTCACATTGATGGCCGCCTGCTGGGCATGGCCGATGGAGCGCTCAAACATCACACGGGCATGCTGCAACCGTGAATCGGCATCACGCTCTGTCTCCGTCACCGTCTGCCAGATAACGGCAATAACCCCCAGCAGCAGGATCCCGCCCCCCATCAGCAGCGCCAACAGAATCCTCGAGTAAAGCTGGCGAAGTTTCAAACGACGAAATGGCATGGCGGCCTCTTTGATGCTCGGATAATGGGTGACAGCCTCGGTGGACAGGCGAAAAGGGTCGCCATAATAGCGATTGTTCAACAAATGTCCACCCAACAAAAATCAATCAATTCAAACTATTGTTCAACAATATGTCGTAAGAAGAGGATAGAGTTAACAAACGTCAAACAGAAAACTCCCGAAGCACGTCTCACTTGTTGAAGGGAAGCCACACCATTAAAGTTGAGCAAACGGCAGCAGGAGCATGCAGCGATGAAGATTCTTATTACCGGAGGAACCGGCTTTATCGGCCGCAAGCTGGTTGCCCATCTCAAGGTCAATCACGAGGTCGTGGTCTTGAGCAGGCAGGGGAGCCGCGCCTACTCCCAGCTCGGTCACGATATCAAGGTATTGGATAACCTCGACCGGCTTGATGACCTCAATGACGTGGACGCAGTGATCAATCTGGCCGGTGAACCCATCGCCGCCGGACGCTGGAGCGAGTCGCGCAAACAGCTGCTCTGCGATAGCCGCTGGCTACTGACCGAGCAACTGGTGGACCTCATCAAGCTATCCAGCACGCCGCCCAAGGTGCTGATCAACGCCTCCGCCATCGGCTGGTATGGCAGACAAGGCACAGAAACCCTCGACGAGCAGTGCCGCTCTCCCAACGACGAATTCACCCACCAGCTGTGCCAGCAGTGGGAGACCCTGGCGCAGGAGGCCCAGAGCCGCCAAACCCGGGTCTGTATCGTGCGGATCGGGCTGGTGCTTGGCATGGATGGCGGCGCCCTGCCCAAAATGCTCCCTCCCTACCGACTCGGACTCGGCGGCCCCATGGGGTCAGGCAGCCAGATGATGAGCTGGATCCATGTGCAGGATCTGGTGCGCGCCATGCTGTTCTTGCTGGATCACGAAGAGTGCAGCGGCATCTTCAACGGCACTGCGCCCCATCCGGTCAGCAACCGGGAGTTCAGCCAGACCCTTGCCACCACGCTGCACCGCCCGCACCTCTTTTTCGTGCCAGCCCCCCTGCTGCAACTGGTGATGGGTGAAGCGGCCGATCTGCTGCTGACCGGACAAAAGGTGATACCAGCACGGCTGCAACAGGCCGGTTTTCACTTCAGCTATCCCGATCTGCCGAGCGCCCTCACCAATCTGCTGCGTGAGCCCCGCTAACTCACACCCGCTCGCTGCGTCCACTCGTCAGCACCTCGCATAGCAAGCAGCCCGGCCAATGGCCGGGCTGCTTGTTTATGGTGGCTGCGCTATTGCACCTTGTGTGCATCGGCTCGCGTTGGCGGGATTACAACAACCCCTGACCCAGCCCTCGCAGCCGATCGCTCAGGGTGCCAGCCAGCAGCTGGCGCTGCATCCCCTGCCCCGCCAGCGTCACCAGCAGTGCCCCCAGCGTCGGCAGGCCGAGCCAGATAGCCCAGTGGAACTGCCACTGCCCCTCGAACCACCACCATTGCAGGCCAAAGGAGCAAAGCTCCACCACCATGGCGGCACAGAGCCCCGCCAGCGCACCACTGGCCACCAGCTCCCAGCGCAGCATCTTCCTGAGCAGATCGCTGCTGGCACCCAGAGTGCGCATCAGCAGCAGCTCGCGCCGACGCTGGGCCATGCTGGCCTGAGTCTGAGTCAGCAGCACCAAGAGCGCCGCCACTGTCACCAGCCCCAGCATAAGCGCCAGCGCCCTACTCACCTGCTCCGATACCTGAGTAAGCCGCGCAATCAGGTCATCCACATCGATAAGGCTCACCGTGGGGTGACGGCGGATCAACTCCACCTCGGCAGAGCGCCCCGCCTCGGGCAATCGGTAACTACCAAGCCAGGTTCGGGAGAAGGGTGCCAGCAGATCCTCGGAGAAGATCATGTAGAAGTTGGGGCGCATGTTGTCCCACTTGATGCTGCGCAAACTGGTGACCCTGGCGCCGAAGCTGCGCCCCTCGATGGTAAAGGCGAGCATGTCCCCCAGCTTGATATCGAGTCGCTTGGCCAACTCGCTATCCACCGACACCTCGCCGGGCCCAGCGAGCCATTTCCCGGCCACCAACTTGTTGTCGATTGGCAGGGTTGCCGTGGTAGTGAAGTTGAGCTCCCGATCGACCCCCTCGCGGCCACTGCTGGCCCCCTCGCCCACCGCCTCACCGGCGATATGGGTCAGCCTGCCACGCACCATGGGATAGAAATCGGAAGTGTTGGCCCCGGCTGCCGCCAGTTCGCTCAGGATCCCCTCCCGCTCGTTCTCCGCCACATTGACCAGAAAACGGTTGGGCGCATCAACCGGGAGACGGGCCGAAAACTCATCCAGCAGATCGACCCGGGCCGCCCATAACAGACCAAACAGCATCAATGCCAGCGCAAAGCCCGCCAGCTGCAACAGGCCGCTGCTGCGCTCGCGCGACAGGTGGGCCAGCGCCAGCCGCAAGGCATGAGGCCCGCTCACTCTCGCTCCCAGCCGCAACATCAGCGCCGCCAGCAGGGCCAGCAGCCCCATCAGCAAGCCCATGCCACCCACCAGACCCAGCGCCAGCCGTACATCGGCGGTAAAGCCCCAGACCAGCGCAAACAGCCCGAACAGGCCGACCGGCAGGGCCAGCCAGGGGGGAATCCCCGCCTCCAACTCCCGGCGTAATACCCGCAGCGGCGGCACCTTCAGCAGCCGCAAGAAGGGCACAAAAGCGAGCAGCAGGGTGATAAAGAGCGCCACCGCCACCCCCAGCGCAAAAGGGCGCCAGGAGGGGGGCGGCAGATCCGGCGGCAGCAGGTCCCCCAGCAGCTGCAAGGTGATCCACTGCATGGCTGTGCCCGCCACCAGACCCAGCAGCGCACCGATCAGCGTCAGCGACAGCAGCAGGGTTCCCATCAGTTGCCAGAGCGAGCGACGGGATGCCCCCAGGGTCTTGAGCAGCGCCACCATATTGGTCTGGCGCTCGGCAAAGTGGCGCACCGCAATCCCCATCGCCAACGCCCCCAGCAACACCCCGCTTAGCGAGGCAAGCCGGAAGAAACGCTCGGCATTGGCCAGCGAGCGACCCACTTGGGATTCGCTGTCATCCGGTTTGATCCACTTCTGTCCGGCCTGCAATTGCGGCAACAACCATTGCTCGTAACGGGCCAGCGCCTCTCTCGGCCCTTTGAACAGATAGCGCCACTGCTGGCGGCTACCGGGAAGCAGGGCGCCGGTCGCCTCGATATCGGCACTGTGGATCAGCGCCCGCGGCGCCAGCAGGAAGGGGCTGAAGCCCTGATCCGGCTCCTCGCCAAGCAGGCCCGCCACCTTGAGCACCGTATTGCCCACCTCCAGCTCATCCCCCGTTTTGGCCTTGAGCAGCTGCATCACCCGGGCGGAGAGCCAGATCTCGCCGGGAGCCGGGGCACGGGCAGGTTCCAGAGTGAGCTTGCCGTAGAAGGGAAAACCGTCGGGCACCGCCCGAATGGAGGCGAGCTGCAGCGCGTCGCCGTGAAACAGCATGCTGTTGAAGCTGACGGTGGTCTGCACCGCCAAGCCATCCTGTTTCGCTCGTTCCAGCCAACCATTCGGCAGCGCAGCGGCAGTGCGCAGCACCCGATCCGCCCCGATAAAGTCGCGGCCCGACGCCTTGAGTCCGGCATCGAGCCGATCAGCTACCAGCGCCACACTCAAGACGCACGCCACGCTCAGGGCCAGCGCCAGCACAAACCAGCGCAGCTCGCCGCTAAAACCTTCCCGGCGCAGCAGTCGCCATCCCAATCGCCACTGCATCATCCCTTGCATCTCCCACCTGACCCGCAGCTCACCCCGTTACACCACATCATGGGTCACCTCGCGATCCAGCCGACCCGCCGTCATGACCACTTGTCGCTGACAGCGTTCGGCCAGCTGATGGTCATGGGTCACTACCACTAGCGTGGTGCCGTGCTTGCGATTGAGTTCAAACAGCAGCTCGATCACTTTCTCGCCGGTCTTGCTGTCGAGGTTGCCGGTCGGCTCGTCCGCCAACAGCAGGCTGGGACGAGTCATAAAGGCGCGGGCAATGGCCACCCGCTGCTGCTCACCGCCGGAGAGCCGTGGCGGCAGATGATGCAACCGCTCGCCAAGTCCGACCGCCGCCAGCAGCTCGCGGGCTCTTGGTTCGCAATCCCGCTCCCCGCGCAGCTCGGCAGGCAGCATCACATTCTCCAGCGCCGTCATGGTCGGGAGCAGCAGGAACGACTGGAACACAAAGCCGATCTGCTCGGCGCGCAATCTGGCCCTCCCCTCTTCATCCTGCTCGCCCAAGGATTTGCCGAGGATTTCGATATCCCCCTGACTCGGCAGATCGAGCCCGGCCAGCAGCCCCAGCAGGGTGGACTTGCCGGAGCCGGAGGCACCGACCAGCGCCACCGTCTCGCCGCTATTGACTTGCAGATCGATCCCTTCAAGGATGGTGAGGCTTTCCTGGCCGAGGCGAACCGATTTGCCGAGGCCCTTGACGACAATAATGGGGGTTGAACTCATGCTCTGTATCCTTTGTTCCAATCCCTTGATGACAATCCATAGCGGGAGTTGAATTGATGGTGCGTATTCTGTTTGCCTTGTTCGTTGGCCTCGGCAGCCAGCTCTCGTCGGCTCAGGCCCAGACCCTGCTGGTACTGGGAGATAGCCTGAGCGCAGGCTATCAAATGCAGGTTGAGCAGAGCTGGCCCGCCCTGCTCAACCAGAAATGGCAGGAGGAGGGGGGCAAACACACCCTGCTCAATGCCAGCATCAGCGGTGAAACGACCCAGGGGGCGCTGGCCCGTCTGCCTGCTCTGCTGAAGGAACACAAGCCGGACTGGCTGCTGATCGAACTGGGGGGCAACGATGGCCTGCGCGGCTTCGCACCGACCATTACCCGCCAGAATCTGGCCAGCATGATCGCGCTCGCCAAGGAGCAGCAGACCCGTGTGGTGTTGACCCAAATCCAGCTGCCCCGCAACTACGGTGCCCGCTATCTGCGCCAGTTCGAACAGATCTTTCCCGAGTTGGCCCAGGCTAACGATCTGCCGCTGCTGCCCTTCTTTATGGATGATATTGCGCTGCGCCCTGAACTTATGATGAACGATGGCATTCATCCCACCCCGGCGGCCCAGCCCCAAATCCGCGATAAAGTCGCCCGCTTTATGGAACCGCTGCTCAGCCAATAAGCCCGCCGTCTATGACCAATATCCCATAACAAAATATCCCGCCAAAATCGGATGTTTTGAGCGGTCGACGATCTCTGCGTGGCACCTTGATTCAACCAATCCATCGCCAATACCCAATAACAACACATCCCGCCGAAGCGGGATGTGTTGTTATTGATTTAGCATAACCGGCAGGCAGCTTCTCAGCTTTCCAGTACCTGGCGCAGCCGCTCCTGGGCCACGCCGACCAGCAAGTCGGGCTGGAATTTGGAGATAAAGCGGTCGCACCCCACCTTCTTGACCATGGCTTCGTTGAAGTTGCCACTCAGAGAGGTGTTGAGGGTGATAAAGAGGTCGGACATACGCGGATCGCTGCGTACCTCATGGGTCAGGCGGTAGCCGTCCATCTCCGGCATTTCGGCATCGGTGATCACCAGCAGGATCTCGTCTGTCACCTTCTTGCCAGCATCGCACCATCCCTTGAGCAGGGTCAGCGCCTGCAAACCATCCTGACACTCGATCACCTCAAGCCCAAGCTGGCCCAGGGTCTCGCGCACCAGATTGCGGGCGGTGCTGGAGTCATCGACGATCAGCACTTTGCGTCCATGCATCTCGGGCAGGATCTCCCGGTCCAGCACTTCTTCAGAGATCCGGATGTCATAGGTGATGATCTCCGCCAGCACCTTCTCCACATCGATGATCTCGACGATCTGCTCCACTCCATCTTCGGGAATGCGGGTGATGGCGGTGAGGTAGTTGGCGCGCCCGGCGGAGCGCGGCGGCGGCAGGATATCCTTCCAGGTCATGTTGACGATATTGGCCACCTGCCCCACCAGAAAGCCCTGAATGGTGCGGTTGTACTCGGTGATGATGAGGTTGGATTCACTGTCGATGGGCATGGGACGCATACCGATGGCGCTACGCAGGTTGATCACCGGGATCGAAGTGCCGCGGATATTGGCCACCCCGCTGATATTGTGATGGGAGCCCGGCATCTTGCTCAGATGGGGCAACTTGACCACTTCCCGTACCTTGAAGACGTTGATGGCGAACATCTGACGGGTGCCGAGACGAAACATCAACAACTCGAGGCGGTTTTCACCCACCAGTTGAGTTCGTTGATCAACGGAATCCAATATACTCGCCATACGCTGATATCCATCTGATTATTAATCGACTCTATTATAGAGGCTGCCCGCCAGGAAAGGCAGGCGCATTTTCAACCAGAGCGACCAACCAGACAAAAAAAGTGAGGCCGAAGCCTCACTTATCTCATTGATTTTAAAATCAATAGCTACAGACAGACTTCCAGCTGCCATCGGTTGCCTTGGGCTCGCTGCTGGTCCACCAGTTCGCCTGCCACACTACCTTGTTATGGGTGATGCGATCGCCGCCATTGGCATGATCCCCCTGCGGCCAGCTCGGATAGGCCTTGTAGGCCGCCGGATTGACGTTCTGGCTGCTGCAGCTGGTACCCGGATTCTCGCCACCACCCGAGCCCAACACGGCCTCCGGCAAGGTCGGGAACTCGGCCTTGAGACCAATTGTCTGGCTGCCGCTGATGATGCGCATACCGCTCGGCACGCCAGCTGCGGGCAGGTAGTAGGTCATGGCGACTTCAATCTCGGCCCCCGGTGCCAGAGTCTGCCATCCCGGCAGGTTCATGGCGACCTTGTGGAAGTCCTTCTCGTTGGCAATGCCTTCCGAGTTGTCGTTGCCACCGCTCTCCACCACTTTCAGCCCCATGCCACTCTGATCCGTGATGGTATCAGAGGTGGAGGTGGGCACCAGAAACTCGATGCGCGCGCCGCCCGGAATGGTCTGGGTCGACTTGTTGATCAGCTTGAGTTTCGGGTTGATCGGGTAGTTGGAGTCTCCTTCCTTGAAGCCGGAGAGGCTGACCTGGATGTCGAGCTGGGCGCTCGGCGCGGCCAGATCGTTTTGCTTGGTGTTGTACGGAGTTGCCTTGGCAAACTTCTCGTAAGCCAGGGTGGTCAGGGTGCTGCCCATGCCGTACTCGTTCTTGGCCGGATCGAAGGCGTAGTCACCCGCCATCTCCCAGAACATCACGCCACCCAGACCGCGCTTGATGATGTAGTCGAGCTTGTGGCCCATGGACTCTTCATCTTCGGTTGAGAGGAACACCTTCTTCTCTTCATTCCACAGCCAGGGCGCGTGAGCCTTCTCATCGTAGTAACGCACATACTTGCCCTGCATCACGTGAGCCGGATTGTTGGGATCCAGACCCCAGGCTGTGCCATAACTCGGCAGCGTGGTGATGCCGAGGCTGGCTGCATGCTCCAGGTTTTTGGCATGCCACATGGGCACTGCGCCACCGCCGATCTCTTTGCCGTTCTTGTCGAGATCATGCCAGATGTTGTCGATGCCGACCGCCCCGTTGCCGCACGGAATGGTGCTGCCACCAGTGCCCGGCTGGCACTCGTTCTGGCTCGGCAGGGCTGCCTTGCCACCCAACCCGTGACTGCCACCGCTCACCCCCTGCCAACCGCGGGTGTAATAGGGCACGCCAACGTTGATCTTGCCAGCCGCCAGCGCACCGCGGAAGTAGTGGGCAGACCAGGCGGCATTGAGGTAACCGATACCGCCAAACTGGGTCTGGGTATAGACGCCCCAATGGGAGAGCTCGGGGTCAGCATTGTTGTCGAACAGGGCCGCATTGTGACCGACAAAGTGGTTCCAAGCACCGTGGAAGTCATAGGTCATCAGGTTGACGTAATCGAGGTACTGGGTGACCTGGAAGTTCTCCATCCCGCGCAGCAGATAGGCCGAGGCCGGTGAGGCGATGGTCAGCATATACTTGCGGCCATCTTCGTTACCGGCGTTGTCGAGCCGCGCCCGCAAGGTCTTCATCAGCACCTCGTAGTTGGCAAACAGCTTGGCCCGGCACTGGTTGGAGAGCGGGAAGTCGTTGGGATTGCCCGCATCCTTCATCGAGGTGGGGTATTCGTAGTCGATATCGACCCCATCAAAGCCGTACTGGCGGATAAAACTCACCGCCGAGTCAGCCAGGGTGTTGATACCGGCAGTATTGACCGAGCAGTCGCCTTTGGTAGTGGCGGTGTAGAAGCCGCGGGTATCGGCCCAGCCCCCGACCGAGATGAGGGTCTTCACGTCCGGATACTGCTTCTTGTACTTCGACAGCAGGTTGAAGTGGCCCTTGTAGGCAAATTCAGGATCCATCTCGGCACCCGGCACGCCATCCCAGGTCATCTTGGTGGCTGCATCGTCCACCTTGATGGTGTGGCTCTGCTCATCCACCGCCGCGAAGGCGTAGTTGATGTGGGTGATCTTGTTCCATGGAATATCACTCACCAGATAGGCGGGCAGGCCGTTCTTGCCGGTGCGCCAGGAGGTGAAGTAGCCGATGACCCGGCGGGCATGGTCATCCCCCATGCACTCGTAGCCATCCGGGCGATAGATCTGGCGAATGTCACAAGAGAGGTTGCCACCGGTGGGCGGCAGCGCGGCCTCCTCGACATTGACGGTCACCGCCGCCGACTCACCGCTCAGATTGGTCTTGTCAGTGGCCACCAGCTTGAGGGCGGCACTGCCTTTGGCATCCGGTGTCCAGTTCACCTGCCAGGGGGCAGTGGTATCTTCGCCCACCTTCTTGCCGTTGACATAGAGCTCGACTTTGGCCACATCGTTGTTGGCATCGGTGACGTTACCGCTCACCGCCACACTGCGACCCAGCGTCACCTTGGCGCCATTGGCCGGGCTGCTAATGTTCGCCTTGGGCGCCTCTGGCGCGACCACGGCGGCGACGTTGAAGCTCGAATCCGCCTCGCTCAGCACCTTGCCATCTTTATCCAGCGCGCGAGCTTTGAGGGTATGGGCCCCCACTCCGGCGGCGCTCCAGCTGGCACTCCAGGGGGAGGCGCTCGCCGTGGCGACCAGCTTGCCGTCGACAAGATATTCCACCCGGGCCAAGGCCGTTACCGGGCCGCTCAGGCTCACCGCCAGCGCCACGCTGGTACCTTCGTTGAAGCTGGAACCGGCAGCCGGTGAGCTGATGGCTACGCCGAGTGCAGGAGGAGGCACCTCGCCACCATAGGGCTTCCAGGCATCTGCCCAGACCACCCCGACACCCGGCTCATAGTGATAGGGGGATGCCCCGCACCAGCCTGAATAGGGAAATTCTTTGCACTCGTAGAGGGCACCGACGTTGCTGACGATATCGCCAGCCTTGTAGGCAGTACCGGATTTATAGGCGGGATAAGCGGCATGAGCCAACACGGGCGCAGCCGCAAGGGCGACCAGCATGGCAAGCCTGCTGGGTCTGAAGAGCTGTTGCATATTGTTATCTTCCTTGTTTTGTCTTGGCTTGGTCACCAAGGCAAAGAACAATCGCAACCTGCATGATGGGCGCAGACAACTGGCAATGGACCTGCCACAAAAACCACCCCTCACCCAGGGAAACCCCGCTATCTGGATCCACGATCGAGACCGGAAGCATTGCGCCCCAGCATCACTGCCGGTTTGCCCTTTACCTGGGTTCCGTGAGGAACGAACCCAGTATAGGAAGGCGACAAGATCCCCTCAATCTTTATTCTCAAAGAGAATTATCCCCTGCCACGAAAGCGTCATGATCACAGGGTTAAAATTGATTTAATTATCAAAAAAATCATATCGTTACTGGGATCATGAAAACGCTTTCCCGCACCTTCCCAGATTCATTTAATGTGCGTTGGCTCACTGGTATGACATGCCAGAAATGTGACAATGCGCGCCCTTGGTCAACGAGCCAAGGCTATGGAATCACTGGCAAAAATAAAAAAGGAACACCTATGAAAGGTACTCGTACCCTGCTGTCGCTGGCCGTGGGGCTGGCACTTGCATCCTCAGGCGCCCATGCGGCATTTGTCTGCCCGTCCGATCCGGCTCAACTCACCCCCATCCCGACCATTCAGGGCACAGGCTCCGCCAGCACGCTGGCTACCCAGACCGTGACCGACAAGAACGGCAATGTGACCGGCAAAATCAGCACGGGCACCTTCAACGTTCGCGGTATCGTGACGACGCTGGGCCAAAGCCTGACCAAGGGTTTCTATCTGACCGACCCGGTGGGCGATGGCAATCCGGCCACCTCTGATGGCATCTTTGTCTATCTGAACGACAAGGACTTCGCGACCAAATATAAAGACGTCAAACCGGGGAGCGAAGTCTGTCTGGAAGCACAGGTGCAAGAGTTTTACGGCGGCACCCAGCTGACCCCGTTAGTCGACAAGGCCACCAAAAAAGCCCACTTGCAAGTCACCGCACAAGGGCTGAATGTGCCGACCAGCGTATTGCAGGTCAATGAAGGGGAGACGCTGGCGCAAGCGCTCAATCGCCACGAAGGGATGCGGGTACGTCTCGACAGCAGCAGTGACCTGCACCTGACCCGCAACTACGGCTTCGACTACAAGGTCTATCGCAACAACGTAGAGTTGGCCCACAAAACCCCGCTGCTCAAACCGACCCAACTTCATGTTGCCAGCAGTGCGGACGCTGTCGCACTAGCCACCAAAAATGGCAGCAACCGTCTGGTGGTCGAGTCTGATTACAAAGCGCCGGATGGCGTACTGCCCTGGTTCCCGAGCTGGGATGCCGATCAGGGTTATCTGCGCATCGGTGATCAACTGACCGGGCTGGAGGGGGTGATCGTATACAACAAGGATGCCTTCCGTCTGGTGGTACCGAGCGATATCACCCTGACTGCCGGTGCTCTGCTGCGCAGCCCTGAAGAGGATCGTCAAGACGCGCCGGCTCGCCTCGCTGGTAGCGATCTGCGGATCGGCAGCTTCAACGTGCTCAACTACTTCACCAGCCACTCCAGCATTGGCGGCGCACTCAATATCCTGTGCAAGGATCAGGCGGATGCCGATAACGCCAAAGGTTGCAACCGGGGTGCCAAGAGCCAGCCCGAGTTCGAGAAGCAGCGCACCAAGATCGTCAATGCCATTACCGCAATGGATGCCGATCTGCTTGGCCTGATGGAGATGGAGAACAACGGCTTCGAGGATAACTCGGCCCTCCACAATCTGGTGACCCGCCTCAACGAACAGCAGAAGGATGCGAGCAAACACTACGCCTATGTGCGTCTGCCGGTCACTGCCCTTACCGATGGCAAGTTCTTCGGCGGCGACGCCATCATGGTGGCGATGATCTACCGCCCTACCCTGCTCACCCCCAGCGGAGATGCCAGCGTCATCAAGCTGCCGGAGCAGCGCTACACCACAGGTGGTGTGGCCAAGACAGCTGGTCAGCGCGATTCTCTGGTTCAGACCTTCACCCTCGCCAAGAGCAAGGAGCCGCTGACGCTGGTGGTCAACCACCTCAAATCCAAGGGGTCAGGCTGCTACGAAAATGGCGATGGCAAGACAGAACCGGCCGACCTGCAGGGCAAGTGCACCGAGTTCCGGGTCTCTGCCGCCAAGGTGCTGGGTGAGGCTGTCAGCAAACTGCCGGGCCAGGTGCTGCTGGTGGGCGACTTCAACTCCTACGCCAAGGAAGATCCGATCCGGGTACTGACCGACTACAACCCGGCCACCAGCGAGCGGAAGATCGTATCGGCCTCCCACACCTTTATCGGTGAGCAGTCCTATGAACAGCTCGGTCGCGAAGTGACTCGCAGCTACGGCCTGATCGATCTCAACGTCAAATTCAACAAGGAGAAAGCCATCTCCTACAGCTACGACGGGGAGCTGGGCACCCTGGACTACGCCCTCGCCAACCCGGCGCTGGCCAGCAAGGTGGCAGGTGTCGCCGACTGGCACATCAACTCCTTCGAAAGCTCCCTGTTCGAATACGGCAGCCAGTACACAGGCTCCCTGCTCAAGTCTGACAACCCCTTCAGTGCCTCCGACCATGACCCCATCATCGTCGATCTGAGACTGGAGAGCGATGCCACCAAACCGGACACCTCCTCAGGCGGTGGTGCACTGGGACTCGGCCTGCTGGCCCTGTTGCCACTGGCCTGGCGACGTCGCCGTTAACCACAGGCGAATTTGAATAGTGCAAGCAAAGCCCGCGACTCTCGCGGGCTTTTTCATTCAGGTCATTGGATTTACAAATGAAAGGCGCGGACGTATGGAGAAAATAAATGATGGAGAAAACAAAAAGGCCACCGCTATGCGGTGGCCTTATTGCTTCTTGTAACAAGAATTTGGTGGAGCTACGCGGGATCGAACCGCGGACCTCTTGCATGCCATGCAAGCGCTCTCCCAGCTGAGCTATAACCCCGATTTGTGTGAATGACAGTAGTCACTCTGAATTTGGTGGAGCTACGCGGGATCGAACCGCGGACCTCTTGCATGCCATGCAAGCGCTCTCCCAGCTGAGCTATAACCCCAAATTCGGTACTGAATGAATGGTTCTGGCGGCCATTCATCCTAAATAATGGTGGAGCTACGCGGGATCGAACCGCGGACCTCTTGCATGCCATGCAAGCGCTCTCCCAGCTGAGCTATAACCCCACAAAGGTCGGCTTGGGTGATACACACCACACTGCCCTGGGTACTTCATGTCAATCAGGAACCTGGTGGAGCTACGCGGGATCGAACCGCGGACCTCTTGCATGCCATGCAAGCGCTCTCCCAGCTGAGCTATAACCCCTTTGATTCCAGATTGTTCGAGGAGAATTTGGTGGAGCTACGCGGGATCGAACCGCGGACCTCTTGCATGCCATGCAAGCGCTCTCCCAGCTGAGCTATAACCCCAACTCACCTCGGCGCTGACGAAGTTATCTCCGGCAACGGAGGCGCATAATAGGCATCACCCGCTTTGCTGTCAACCCTAAAATAACCACGACTGATTCGTTTAGTCAAAATTGCAGCAGTTCGCTGTTTTTACCAGCAAGACGCGTGCTATCTCTCTGTTTTATGTCACAAATCGGCTCAAGCACCTATACAGGAGAGGCCGTGCAGCAAGCCTTTTTCCCCGTGCAACGCCCCCGCTCTCAGGCATCTTTTGCAGGCTGATCGTCAGCTTCTCCCCCGTCACCTCGGGAAAGCCTTTCCATAAAGGGCATTGCATTTGAAAACCCTTTCCATGATTTTTGTAAATTTACAACACAGAAAGTTGATCTGGCTCACAAATGACCATAGGATCAAACCGTGACCCAGGTCACACACCATAAACATAAATGACAGAGCGATGAGGTAAACCATGTTTGAGAATCTGGCAGTCCTGTTCCACCTGCGCGGTGCAACCACCAAGAACGGCGTTGTAGAGAAAGATGCCTATGCCCCCTCCACCCGTGAATACTACTTCCGCTACGGCAAATAATTGCTGAAAGCCTTTCACGGAAAATGTAATAAAACAACAACACACATCATCACACAGCCCTTTCGAGGCGCTGTCCTGTCCGGGCCAGATGTTCCACGGCCAAACCTGAACTCCACCAAACAAGAATGGGGCCCGCAGGCCCCATCTTTTATTGCTCCGGATTGTCAGCTGGCTTGTCGGCAAACCTTGTAACCCTGAAACGGCTCAGAGCTTGATCCAGGCATCGGCCCAGGCCGTACCCTTGCCCGGCTCATAGGCCCAGGCGGCACCTGCGCACCAGCCGGTGTAGGGGTGCGGTTTGCACTCGTAGCTGGCACCGCCGTTGCTGACCCGCTCGCCCGCCTTGTAGGGAGTCCCCTCTTTGTAGGCCGGATAGTCAGGCGGCGTTACGCCCCCCTCCTCCCCTTTCACCAGCAGGCTATGGGTAGCGCTACGGCTCAAGCTCCCTTCATCGGTCACCGTCAGTTTGATCTCCAGCTTGGTATCGCTGGCCGGCTTGGGCAGGGTCAACTCCAAGGTCACCTGATCCAGTGCCGGGGCAGAAGCTCCAGCCGAAATAGTCCAGGCATAAGTCAGTGGCTTACCTTCCGGATCGCTGGAGTGCTGGCCGGAGAGGGTCACCTTGCTGCCGCCTTCGGCCTGCGCCGGGCCGGTGATATTGGCCACCGGCGGCAGGTTGGTGCCACCGCCGTTATCCTCGATCACCACCTCCGGATAGAAGTGCTGAACGCAGCGGCTGTAATCCCCTGCCTTGAAGGCACTGAAACGGGTCTGGTAGCCCACCAGCTTGCAAGCGTAACTCTTGCCGCCGTTGGGGTTCTCTGCCACATAGCTCCAGTCCTGCTCCCAATAGATGGGCAAGGCACCGGCGCCATTGTCGTCAAACACCTTCATGTTCTTGCAACCCAGCACCTCATCGGATGGCACCGCCACCCCGAGGTAGTTGGCAAACTCGCGGTAGTAGTTGATGCGATTCTGGGACTGGGCGTGCTCGACCGGGCCGCCGCACTCCACCCCACCATTGATGATCTGGGTGGTGACCCCGAAGCCCGGCACCAGACCGTTCTGCTTGTCATGGTCATTTGGCTGCCAGGTGCCATCGATGACATGGAGCATGGAGGGCTTGGGCGGCTGCGGATAGGTATAGAAGAACACCGCGCTGGCGAGGTTCAGCCAGGTGTCGGCCACCAGATCGGGACGGTCGAGCAGGGTGCGCACCGTACCGAACATCGCCTCGGAGAAGGGGCCGTAGTTGTAGTTGTAGGAGAGCTGTTTGGCGCCGCGACCAAAGTAGCTCTTGAACTCGCCATTGTCGAACGTACCGCACGGCCACTGCTGACCCTGCCACACATCGGGGCGGCACTCGGCGTTGTAACCACCGCGCATGGTCTCATTCCATCCCATCTCGCGCACGTAGACCAGCGCCTGACGCCACTCGGCCTCCGGGCGCCAGTTTTCATGGCCACCGGTCTCCTGGGCGAAGTGAGCGAACATGGTCGCCAACGTCTTGCGGCAGATAGCATCGGCATCGCGGCCATCGCTGTAATCGCTGCACAGGGCCGGGAACTTGGCCGCCGCCTGCAGCAGACCGCGATAGGTGTACTCGGGGGCGCGCAGCGAGAAGAGGTAGTTGAACTGACCCTCGCTCAGCAGGCTTTCGACCCGCTTGACGTTGCCCGGGTTGTCGGCACGGCCCGGCTGCACCGCCTCGACCACCAGATTGTCCCGGGTCGCGATGGAGGCCTTGACCGCTTCCATCGCCGGGAAGTCGGTCAGCGCCTTCTCTTTGGCATCCAGCTCGGCCTGGCTCATATAGACGGGGGTGGTGCTGCCATCCGGCGGAGTTGGCGTCGGCGGATTGGGCTTGTCATCGCCACCGGTATCCGGCGGGGTCACTTCCTCTTCGCCGACAAGCTTCCACGGGGTATCCCACTCATTGGCGGCCGCCATGCCGGGAGTCTGACCCGGGTTGACCCACCACTTGGCCTCAAAAACCTGGCCGTTGTAATTGACCTGGCTGCCGCCCGGATAGGATTTGTTGATGTCATATGCCTCGGCCGCCCACAGGTGGCCGCTCAGCATCATGCTGGCAAGCAGAAGGGTGATGCGGTTTTTTTTCATTATTGTTGCTCTCTATGGTTTTGTGGCAAAAGGCGGAGCCCGCCTGAACAGACTCCGCCATCTTCATCATGGACTCAACCTAGGGGCAGCTTGCCGCCCCGACATCCAGCCAGACATCGTGCTTGCCCGGCTCATTGCCTTGAGTCCACCACTTGGCCTTCCACTGACGGCCGTTGTGGTTGGTGAGATCCCCGCCGTTGTAGGCAACGGCTGCGTTCCAACCCAGATCAACCTGACTCGCCAGCGCCCACTGATCGGCGGCGCGGCTCGGCTCATTGCCCTGAGTCCAGTACTTGGCACGCCATACCAGCTGGTTGTGGCTCACCTTGTCACCGCCGTTGTAGACCTTGCTGGCCTGCCATGCGGGAACATTCGCCGCTTCCGGATCTGTGGTGTTGCAAGAGCCACCCTCACCACCTTCGTTGATTGGCGTGACGGTGAGACGGGTGGCCGCGTTGGCATCGAGTGCGCCATCGGAGACGGTCACAGAGAGGTCATAACCGGTTTCGACATCCACCGCCGGGCCGGTGACCACCAGGGTGGCGCTGTTCTGGCCGGTCGCCGTGATACCGGCAGGCACTTGCCACTGGTAGATCAGCTCGTCGCCATTGGGGTCGGATGCCTTGGCGGTGATGCTCACCTGCTTGCCCTCTTCCACCTTGACGCTGGTAGGCAAAGTCACCACCGGAGGCAGGTTGGGCTGTGGCGCCTTGTTGGTCACCACCACCTCATCCCTGGCGGTCAGTTGATGGTCATCGGTCACCGTCAGCTCGAACACCAGATTGATGTCGGCGGACACGGCATCGAGTACAACCCGGGCCTTGGCCTGAGTCGCATCATGCAGGGTGGCTTGCGGGCCGGAGACCTGCTTCCAGCTATAGGTGAGGGTGCCATTTTCCGGGTCGTGGGAGGCGGAGCCGTTCAGCGTCACCTCGGTCGGACCGGTGACACTCAGATCGCTGCCCGCGTTGGCTACTGGCGGCTTGTTGGCTGGCGGAGTAACCCCTTCACCGTGACCGAGACCTTCATGCATGGCGTTGAGGATGTCACCGTTGTCGGCATCGATCTCCCAGGAGAAGAGCCCGCCCAGCTTGTTGGCCAGCACGTATTGGCCTTTCGCCTTGACCGAGCGCTCGTCGTCATAGGTGATCAGCTCGCCGGTGGATGGCTTGAACAGGGTGGCCGCTTCGGCAGTCTCGTCGTAGTTGTACTCCCAGCCTGCGCCCATATGGCTGTTGACGATGTGACGATAGTCCAGCACGCCATCTTCCCAGGTGCCCTTGATCTTGCCGGTGGCGGTGCCGGTGAAGGGGTCATTGCCCTGATAACCGCTCACCCCTTTCCAGCCGCGACCGTAGGCGGCGGCACCGATCACCAGCTTCCCGGAGTCGACCCCCTGCGCTAGCAGTTGCTGCACCGCTGCATCAGTGTTGTAGCGCTTGTTGGCCGAGCCGTTGGTAGCCTGATAGAGGTTGGCCTGATGACCCAGGGAGGTATTGCTCCAGGCACCGTTGTAGTCGTAACTCATCACGAAGAGGTGGTCCATGTACTGCTGGGCAGCCTTGTAATCCACATCCTCAATCTTGTCGTAACCGGCACCGATGGCGGAGGTGAGCTGATAGGTGCGACCGGTCTCGGCCTCCAGCTCGTCGAGCATGGCGCGCAGATCCTTCATGATCAGCACATAGGTTTCACCATCTTTGGTCTTGTCCCCCAGATTGGGGTTGGCACCGTCGCCGCCCGGGAACTCATAGTCGATATCGACACCGTCGAAGAACTTCCAGGTCTGCAGGAACTCTTTGACCGAGGCGACGAACACGTCACGCTTGGCCTTGTCATGCATGAAGAAGAAGGGGTCGGAGAGGGTCCAGCCACCGACGGAGGGGAGGATCTTCAGGTCCGGATAAGCCTGCTTGAGGGCCATCAGGTTGCCGAAGTTGCCCTTGTAGGGCTCATCCCAGGCAACCAGTGACCCCTGCCCTTTTTGCAGCGCGGCCCAGGGATCGTGAATGGCGACCTGGAAATCCTTGCGCCCTGCACAGGCACGTTGCAGCGCCTGGAAGCTACCGGCAATCTCTTTGAGGCTGTCGTTGAGGCCATCACCGCCACAAATCGGGGTGAAGCCATAGAGGATATGGGTCAGGTTCTGGGCCGGCAGCTTGTCCACGGTGAAGTTGCGATCATAGACCCCCCACTCCACATAGTAGGTGCCGACCACCTTGCCGGACTTGTTGACGTAAGGCTTGTTGTGCTCCTGCAGGGCAGGCTTGAGCGGTGCGAGGTGGCTGCCGTCGGTATCGGCGACCACGATCTCCTTGGAATCAGACAGGGTACAGCCATCGCCGTTGCACAGCGCGACCTGCATCTGATAGCGGCCCCCCTTGTGCACCTTGAAGGTGGCGGTACCCGCGGCGGAAGAGGGACCGGACCAGACTTCCTTGCCATCCAGCAGCACCTTGGCACTCTGGCCGATATCGCCGTTCCAGAGATTCCAGGTGACGGTCACATCGGCGCCATCCTTCACCTTGACCAGCTCGTTATAAGCGGTCGCGGACTGGCTGACTTCGACGATGGCAAACTTGGTGGGGCCCCAACCGATAGCGGGTTTGCCGGGAGCTGCCGCATAAGCGGCTGAGGAGGCGAGCAGGGTACCGACCATCATGGCCAGCAGTGCAGGTTTTGGACTTAGCATATTGCTTTCCTTTTCGTTTCGTTATGGGAAAAACGAAAGGGCAACGCAACACGACAGGTGACACAAAAACGGCCACCCCTTGGCAAAGGCAGCCTGCATTCTACTGTGGTGGCCCCGCTATCCTAGGTCGTCTTGACCCTTAGACCGGAAGCTTTGCGTCCCGACTTTTCAATCGGTTTGCCCTTGTCACAACGTTATTTCTGGCGATAAATAATCGCAAAATAATCGCCGATTGACTGTAGGGAAATTCTGATAAGTAAGCAAATCGAACCATTGCCAGCCCACCGGTTTCCAACCCCGATAATTACCCACTTTCAAGAAATTAATATTTAAAAAACAGCCAGATATGCAGACCTAATCTCATCACCTCCAACCAGATACCTCACACCATTTTTTTGATCTGCATCACACCAAATTGAGAAAAATCAATGAGTAAGAACAATATGCGACAAAAGACCCATCTGTATCGCAACTAATGAATTTATAATCGCCGCTTTGCATGGCCAGCAGGTGTCTTCATGCCCAGCGAATTGCCCTCACGCACCCGGTTATCCAGATACGACAAATTTGTTCGTTTGACGATTTATGCCTTGCCACTGGCCGGGATGATCTGGCTTATCAACAGCCTCAATGGCTGGCAAAGGGCAGCGTGCGGCACAGATGCCAGCTATCGGGGAGAGCATTAATCACTAGGCAAGAGTGAGCACTTTGCAGGGACACGAGAGAAGCTGGGGAAACCGATTGGCAGACCCGCCAGAATGTGGCGAAGCGGGGAGAAAAAACGGGGCATGACTGGCATGCCCCGCCATCATTCAATGCTTATTTACAGCTGGCGGCTCCCACATCCTGCCAGACGTCGTGTTTGCCGGGCTCATTGCCCTTGGTCCAGTACTGCGCCTTCCACTGACGGCCGTTATGGGTGGTGAGCTCGCCACCGTTGTAGGCCACATTGGCATCCCAACCCAGTTGCACCTTGCTCACCAGCAGCCACTGATCCGCGGTGCGGCTCGGCTCGTTGCCCTGGGTCCAGTACTTGGCCTGCCATACCAGCTGGTTGTGGCTCACCTTGTCGCCGCTGTTATAGGTGCTGGCCGCTTTCCAGACTGGCCAATTGACCGCATCCGGATCGGTCGCCGTGCAACCACCGCCGCTGCTGGCCGGTTTGACCGTCAGATGGGTTGCCGCGCTGGCATCCAGCCCGCCGTCGGAGACGGTGACGCTGAGGTCATAGCCGGTGTCGCTGGTGACGCTCGGGCCGGTGACCACCAGAGTGGCGCTGTTCTGACCCGTTGCGGTGATGCCTGCCGGCACGCTCCACTGATAGGTCAACGGATCACCGTTCGGATCAGAGGCGGTCGCCTTGATGGTCACCTGCTTGCCCGCCTCCACAGAGGCCGTGGCAGGTAGACTCACCACCGGCGCCAGATTGGCCTGCGGCGCCTTGTTGGTCACCACCACCTGATCCTTGGCACTCAACTGCTGGTCATCGGTCACTGTCAGCTCGAACACCAGATTGATGTCGGCGGACACGGCATCGAGTACAACACGGGCCTTGGCCTGAGTGGCATCGAGCAGGGCAGCCTGCGGGCCGGAGATCTGCTTCCAGCTGTAGCTGAGCGCGCTGTTTTCCGGATCGTGGGAGGCTGACCCATCCAGCGTCACCTCGGTCGGGCCGGTCACCTTGAGGTCACTGCCCGCGTTGGCCAGCGGCGGCTTGTTGGCTGGTGGAGTCGTCCCCTCGCCGTGGCCCAGCCCTTCATGCATGGCGTTGAGGATGTCGCCGTTGTCGGCATCGATCTCCCAGGAGAAGAGGCCACCGAGCTTGTTGGCCAGCACATACTGCCCCTTGGCCTTGACCGAGCGCTCGTTGTCATAGGTGATGAGGTCGCCGGTCGCCGCCTTGAACAGATAGGGCGCCTCGGCCACCTCGTCGTAGCCCTTCTCCCAGCCCGCCCACATCCGGTTGTTGACGATGTCGCGGTAATCCACCACCCCGTCCTCCCAGGTGCCTTTCACCTTGCCGGTCGCCTTGCCGGTGAAGGGGTTGTTGCCCTGATAACCGCTCACGCCGGTCCAGCCACGGCCATACATGGCGGCACCGACCACCAGCTTGCCCGGTTCAACCCCCTGCGCCAGCAGCTGATTCACCGCCTTGTCGGTGGTGTACTTGGTTGCGGGGTCCCAGCTCGCTGCATAGAGGTTGGTCTGGTGGCCCAGCTCGGTGTTGCTCCATGCACCGTTGTAGTCATAGGTCATCATGAAGATGTGATCCATGTAGGGCTGGGCCGCCTTGTAGTCCACATCCTGGATCTTGTCGCCCCCCGCCCCGATGGCCGAGGTGAGCTCATACTGGCGACCGGTCTCGGCCTCCAGCTCGTCGAGCATGGCCCGCAGCTCCTTCATCAGGGCCACGTAGGTGGCACCATCACTCGGGCTGCCCAGTTTCGGGTTGGCACCCTGTCCGCCCGGGTACTCCCAGTCGATATCCACACCATCGAAGAACTTCCAGGTCAGCAGGAACTCTTTCACCGAGCCGACAAACACATCGCGCTTGGTTTTGTCACCGAGGAAGTAGAAGGGATCGGAGAGGGTCCAGCCACCGACCGAGGGGAGGATCTTGAGGTTCGGATAGGCCTGCTTGAGCGCCATCAGGGCGCCAAAGTTGCCCTTGTAGGGCTCGTCATGGGCAGTGAGGTTGCCTTGCGGCATCTGGATGGCGGCCCAGGGATCGTGCATCGCCACCTTGAAGTCGGCGCGACCGGCGCACGCCCGTTGCAACGCCTGGAAGCTCCCTTCGATCTCCTTGAGGCTGTCGTTGAGGCCATCCCCGCCGCAGATGGGGGTGAAACCATAGAGGATATGGGTCAGGTTCTGGGCCGGGATCTTGTCCACCGTAAACTTGCGGCCATAGACCCCCCACTCCACATAGTAAGTCCCCACAACCTTGCCGGACTTGTTGGCGTAGGGCTTGTTGTTCTCCTGCAGCGGCGCCTTGAGTGGCGCCAGATGGCTACCATCGGTATCGGCGACCACGATCTCCTTGGCATCAGAGAGGGTACAGCCATCGGCGTTGCACAGCGCCACCTGCATCTGGTAGCGCCCCCCTTTCTTCACCTTGAATTTGGCGCTGCCCGCTGCGGCCGAGGGGCCGGACCACACCTCCTGACCATTGAGCAGTACCTTGGCACTCTGGCCCAGATCGCCGCTCCAGAGGTTCCAGTTCACCTCCACATCGGCGGCATCCTTTACCTTGACCAGATTGTTGTAGGCAGTGGCCGCCTGATCGACTTCAACGATGGAAAACTTGGTGGGGCCCCATCCGATGGTCGGCTTGCCGGGCGCCGCAGCATAAGCGGACGAGGCGCAGCACAGACCGACCGCAAGGGCCAGCATGGTAGGCTTTGGACTTAGCATTTTTATATTTCCCTATTTCGTTATGTTGGCAACGAAAAGGGCTACGCCCTGACAGGTAACGCAGACGGCAGTGCGGCCTCTTGGCAAAGGTGCACAACAACCTGTGGTGGCCCCGCTATCTCAAGTACGGCTCATCCCTGGACCGGAAGCTTTGCGTCCCGATCTTGCGATCGGTTTGCCCTTCGGTTACTTCATTTGCGATGCAAAAAATCGCATCCCGACTATAGAGTGAGCCAATCCGGTCTGCCACTGTCGGCGTTCACCGACAGTGGCAAGCCAATACTGTAACTGGCGGCGATTGCGCAGGGAGATGAAGAGATCTTCGCCAATAAATCTCTGTTTTCGGCATTCATCCATGACCACGGGCCACAGGATCATTCTACGGTTTTGTGAGCCGGTTCACGGCTAGCCGCCCCGGCTGCGACTAGCGCAGCAGCAGGCTGTTCATCAGGGCCCGCAGTTTGAGCGGTTTGACCGGTTTGCTGATGTAGCCATACCCCCGCTCGCGGATCTGCGCCTGCAGCTCGCTCTTGCGATCGGCGCTGATGATGATGCCTCCCAGCTCGTCGCCACACACCCGCTGCAGGGCAGCCAGCGCCTCCAACCCGGTCTTGCCATCGTCGAGGTGGTAGTCAGAGAGCACCAGTCTCGGCACAAACCCCTCTGCTATCAGCGCCTCGGCTTCGGCCAGATCAACGGCGCAGCGCACTTCGCTGCCCCAACGGCCGAGCAGTGTGCTCATGGCGGTCAGAATGTCCCGCTCGTTGTCGATACAGAGCACGGCTACACCTTCCAGCTGGCTGTCACGCACCACCGGCGCCGCCAGATGATGGGCCGTGACCGGCCGGGTTGCCAGATTTAGGGTCACCGCAAAGACCGACCCCTTGCCCGGCCAGCTTTGTAATGTGAGCTGATGACCGAGCACCAGCGAGATGCCGCGGGCGATGGCGAGCCCCAGACCCAGCCCCTGCTCCTTGGCGGTACGGGAGTGATCGAGACGGGAGAACTCGTCAAAAATAGCCTCCTGCTTGTCCTGCGGGATGCCGGGGCCGTTATCCCACACCTCGATGCGGATCTTGTCCCCCATCCGGCGGCAACCAAGCAGCACCCTGCCGCCCGGGTTGTAGCGAAACGCATTGGTCAGGAAGTTCTGCAGCACCCGGCGCAGTAGCCGCACATCGCTGTGCACCGCGTGCTTGCTCTCCACAACCGAGAAGTGGATCCCCCCCGCCTGGGCCAGCACGCCAAACTCCGCCTTGAGGTTGTCGAGCAGATCGCGCAGGGCAAAGTCGAGCTTCTTGGCCTTGAACTTGCCCGCTTCGAGCCGCGAGATATCGAGCAGATCGGTGATGAGATCCTCGGTCGCCCCCAGCGCATCGTCGATATGGCGGGCGATGCGGGCCTGCTCGCCAGCATCGGGCAACATCTCCAGCAGGGAGGAGGTAAAGAGCTTGGCTGCGTTGAGGGGCTGGGTCAGATCATGGCTGACCGCCGCCAGAAAACGGCTCTTGGATTGATTGGCCCGCTCCACCTGCTGGTTCACCAGCAATAGTTGGCGGTTGAGTTCGGAGAGCTCACGGGTGCGCTCGGCCACCCGCGCCTCCAGATGTTCGTTCGCTTCGCGCAGCACCCGCTCCGCATCGCGAAACGGCGTGATGTCGGTAAAGGTCATGACAAAACCGCCGGCGGGCATGGGGTTGCCCTGCATCTCGATCACCCGCCCGTCCGGGCGCTCCCGCGCCGAGATATGGGCGCTACCGCGCTTCATAAAGGCGACCCGCCGCGCCACGTGATCCTCGATATCGCCGGGGCCACAGAGCCCCTGCTGGGCGTTGTAGCGGATGATCTCCTCGATGGGACGCCCAGCCTGAATAAGCCCCGGCGGATAGTGGAACAGCTCGATGTAACGGCGGTTCCAGGCCACCAGCCGAAGCTCCCTGTCCACCACCGAGATCCCCTGGCCGATATGCTCGATCGCCCCCTGCAGCAGGCCGCGGTTGAAGCGAAACACGTCGGAAGCCTCATCGACTATGGTGGCGATCTCCTCGAGCTGCATGTTGCGCCCCTGCAGGGCAGAGGCAAGCACCAGCCGTGCCGACGAGGTACCAAACACCCCCGCCAGCAGCCGCTCGGTGTGGGCAATCAGTTCGGCCGAGGCCTGCATCTGGGGCGCCAAGGTGCCGCCGCGCTCACCGGCGAAACGACCAAAGGCGCGTTTGACCCGGCTTGAGCCGACAAAGCGGGCCGCCAGCATCTCCAGCTCCTTGACCGAGACCCGCGCCTGATAGAGGGCGGCGGTATCGCGGCTCGGCTTGCCGACAAAGTTGGCCGCCTGCAGCCGCTCGCTCACCGCCGGACGGGAGAGCAGCGAGCCTGCCACATAGCCGAGCAGGTTGAAGAGCAGGCTCAGGAAGATGCACCAGGCCCCGAGACTCAGCTCGCGAAATGCGGGCCAGTCCGGCGGCGCCAGCAGCTCGGCCAGCGGTGAACCGGCCAACAGCCCGCTCTCCACCAGCAGGGTGACGAACCAGAGGCTCACCCCGAGGCTCAACCCAAGATAGACCCCCTTGCGATTGCCGTGACGCCAGTAGAGGCCGAGCAGCAGGGCGGGCGCAAACTGGGCCACCGCGCCAAAGGAGAGGTAACCGATGCGCGACAAGCTGGTGAGATCGCCGAGCCAGAGGTAGAGCCCCCAGGCCGCCAGCAAGATCAGCAGGATGGCGCCACGGCGCACCTGCAGCAGCAGCCGCACCAGCCGCTCGTCGCGCCCCTGCCGCCAGAAGCGGCGCAGCAGCACCGGCAGCACCAGATCGTTGCTCACCATGATCGCCAGCGCGATGGTGCAGACGATCACCATGCCGGTGGCCGCCGAGGTGCCGCCGAGAAACGCCAGCATCGCCATGCCATCGAAACCGAGGGCCATCGGCAGACTGATCACATAGGTGTCGGAGGCCATGTCAGCCCCCACCCACTGTTTGCCCGCCAGTGCCAGCGGCCAGATAAAGAGCCCCATCACGAACAGGTAGAGCGGGAAGATCCAGCGCGCCCAGTGCAGATCCTGCCCCTGATTGTTCTCCACCACAGTCACATGAAACTGGCGCGGCAGGCAGATAACGGCGCACATCGCCAGCACCGTATAGATGGCAAGCTCCAGCAGGTTGCCGGGGCTCACCGCCACCACCTGTGCAAAGAAGTCGCGGGTCACCTGTTCGTAAGCCTCGCCCGGTTTGCTCAGGATCAGCCAGAGGGCGAAGCCCCCCACCGCGATAAAGGCCAGCAATTTGACCACCGACTCGAAAGCGATGGCCACCACCATCCCCCTGTGGTGCTCGGTGGCATCGAGATGGCGGGTACCGAACAGGATGCTGAACAGCGCCAGCAGCAGGGTGACCCCGAGCGCCAGCTCGCTGGTATTGCTGGTCGGGCTGATGCCGCCGCTGTTGACCATCAGCAGATCCAGCCCGGTGACGATGGCTTTGAGCTGCAACACCAGATAAGGGAGGATCCCCATGATGGCGATGAGGGCGATCACCATGGCGAGCCGCTGGGATTTGCCGTAACGGGCGGCGATAAAGTCGGCGATGGAGGTGATGTGCTCGCGCTTGGCCACCAGAATAAGGCGGGCCAGCAGCCGCCAGCCAAACAGAAAGACCAGCATGGGGCCAAGGTAGATGGGCACCGGCGACCAGGGCGATTCACTCGCCTGCCCCACGGTGCCGAAGAAGGTCCAGGAGGTGCAGTAGACCGCCAGCGACAGGCTGTAGAGCAGCGGTTGCCCCTTGAGACGGTGCCGTTTGTGCTTGTCAGCCACGAAGGCGATCAGAAACAGCAGCCCCAGATAGGTGAGCGACAATCCGATCAGCAGCCATCCCTGGTGCATCGATAACTCCTTGTCCATGTTGAGTTTTTGTATACAACCTCGCCAGTCTAGAGAGGCTGCAGCCAAAAGTCATCCCCTTCGGAGAGATTGAAATTATCGTTTTTCAATAAGTTTCATCTTGACTGTATATCGTAAAACAATAAATATTGCCGATGTAAATATTGATAAACGATAAACTTTACCTTTCAGATAAAACCATCACAGTGAGGAATGAGATGATCTCCAACAAACTCGAACGCTCGAGCATGCTGATCGAATGGCTGCTACTGCTGGCACTGCTGGCGACCCCTTTGATCACCTTGCTGGAGGTGTGGACCCCCTTCGGTGGCGCCGATTTTCTGCAGGAGAAGCTCAACACCATCTTGAGCCGCCCCGGCATCAATCCTGCCGACTATCCCCTTCACTTCTCCACCCGGCTGCTAGGCACCCTGGTACAGCTGTTGCCGGATCTGGTCTTTATGATGATGCTCTGGCAACTGCGCCAGCTGTTTCGTGGCTACCGCGCCGGTCTGCTCTTCACCTTCGAGCAGATCCGCCGCTATCGGCAGATCGGAGTGCTGCTCTGTACAACCTTCCTGGTCGAATTGATCCTGACCCCCTTGCTGGATACGGTGCTCACCATGAGAGGCCCGGAAGTACTCGGTACCATAGCGCTGAGTACCTCCGATTTCCGGGTACTGCTGGCGGGACTGATCGTACTGGCGCTGGCACTGGTCATGCGCGAGGCAAAACTGCTGGCCGATGAACAGCAACTGACGGTGTGAGGAACGTATGCCCATTATCATCCGACTCGATGCCCTGCTGGCCGAGCGTAAAATGACCGCCCGCGAGCTGGCCCAGCGCATCGACATCACCGAGGCCAACCTCTCGATCCTCAAGAATGGCCACGCCAAGGCGGTGCGCTTCTCCACTCTGGAGGCCATCTGCCGTGAACTCAATTGCCAGCCCGGCGATCTGCTGGGCTACGAGCAGGAGCACTAACCCCCTTATGAGTCGTCATATCACCCTGTTTGCCCTGTGGCTGCTGCCGCTGTGGGCCTGCGCTGGCAATGACGCGAGCGGCCCCCGCTACCTTATCGAGCAGGGCGCCAGCGCCAATGTGCTGCAAGTGCGCCTCACCATGCAGGGCAAGCCTCCCTTTACCCTGCTCCCCGCTCGTCAGTTGCCGGGCAGTGCCACGCTGGTTTCCCCCGCGCTGGTCTGCCTTGCAAACAACCAGCCGGTTGCCCTCAACCAGCCCTTCTCCTGCAAGGAGATCGGCTGGCAGATCACGCTCACCCCCCTCCGACAGTGGGTGCAGATGCCTCGGCCCAACAGTCGCTGCTGTTTGCTCCCAACCAGTGGCTATTGACCGAGTGGGGTAACTTTGTGCGCCAGATGAGGAGTCGCCAAGGAAAGGTTTGTCTGCCGGATGGCAGCTGCCAACCGCTGCCGGATGTCAACCAGCCACCGCTGATCCTGCCATAAAACAAAGTCCGGCTCCCCAAGGAGAGCCGGACTTTTTACATCAACCGGAACCAATCCGGTATCAGGCGAGCAGATTACTCTGCAGCAGGCGCTTCTTCTGCGACCGGAGCTGCGTCAGCAGCAGGTGCAGCCGCTTCGGTCGGGGCGTTCGCCTCCTTGATGGAGAGACGTACACGCCCCTGACGGTCCACTTCCAGTACCTTCACCTTGACCACGTCACCGATGGTCAGGTGGTCAGCCACGTTCTGCACGCGAGCGTCGGTGATCTGGGAGATGTGTACCAGACCATCTTTGCCCGGCAGAATGTTGACGAATGCACCGAAATCGGCCAGACGGACAACTTTACCTTCATAGATGCGGTTCACTTCGATCTCGGCGGTGATGGCCTCGATGCGACGGATCGCTTCCATGGCGGCTTCGTTGGCCACGGCGGAGATACGTACAGTACCGTCATCGTCCAGCTCGATGTTGGTGCCGGTCTCTTCGGTCAGCGCACGGATCACAGAACCACCCTTACCGATCACGTCCTTGATCTTCTCAGGATTGATCTTGATGGTGTGGATACGCGGTGCGAAATCGGAGATCTGGGCACGGGGAGCCTGGATAGCTTCATCCATCACTTTCAGGATGTGCAGACGAGCGCCACGAGCTTGCTTCAGAGCAATCTCCATGATCTCTTTGGTGATGCCTTCGATCTTGATGTCCATCTGCAGCGCGGTCACACCTTCGGTGGTACCGGCTACTTTGAAGTCCATGTCGCCCAGGTGATCTTCGTCACCCAGAATGTCGGACAGCACGACGAAACCTTCTTCTTCCTTCACCAGCCCCATGGCGATACCGGCAACGGAGGCCTTGATCGGCACACCGGCATCCATCAGCGCCAGAGAGGAACCACAGACAGACGCCATGGAGGAGGAGCCGTTGGATTCGGTAATTTCAGAGACCACGCGCACCACGTACGGGAACTCGGCGGCGCTCGGCATCACGGCAGCAACGCCGCGCTTGGCCAGACGGCCGTGACCGATTTCACGACGCTTCGGGCTACCCATCATGCCGGTCTCACCGACACAGTATGGCGGGAAGTTGTAGTGCAGCATGAAGCGATCGGCACGGTTGCCGGTCAGCTCGTCGATGTTCTGGGCATCACGCTCGGTCCCCAGAGTGGCGACCACGATGGCCTGAGTTTCACCACGGGTGAACAGGGCAGAACCGTGGGCACGGGGCAGAATACCGGTACCTACGCTCAGGGCGCGGATCATTTCCGGATCGCGACCATCGATACGCGGCTCACCACGTACTACGCGACCACGAACGATGCGGCTTTCCAAGCTGTGGAACTCTTCGCCGATCTTCTTGGCATCTTCTTCCACACCAGAAGCGATAACTTGCTCAACCACACGACCCTTGATGGCAGCGATGGTTTCGTAACGAACAGCCTTCTCGGTGATGCGGTAGGCTTCACCCAGTTCGGCGCTGGCCAGCTCGGCAACCTTGGCTTTCAGCGCTTCGTTGACGGCAGGCGGAGTCCAGTCCCACGGCTTGGTGCCGACAGCAGCGGCAAACTCGTTGATCGCATTGATCACGGTCTGCATCTGCTCGTGACCGTACACAACGGCACCCAGCATTACCTCTTCGGAGAGGATGGCCGCTTCGGACTCAACCATCAGTACCGCGTTGGCAGTACCGGCAACCACCAGATCCAAATCGCTCTGCGGCAGTTCGGTGGTGGTCGGGTTCAGCACATACTGACCGTTCATGTAACCCACGCGAGCAGCACCGATCGGGCCGCCAAAGGGGATACCGGAGATGGCCAGTGCAGCAGAGGCACCGATCATGGCAACGATGTCGGGGGATACGGCCGGATTCACGGACATTACGGTCGCAACGACCTGAACCTCATTGAGGAAGCCTTCCGGGAACAGCGGACGAATAGGACGGTCGATCAGACGGGAGATGAGGGTCTCGCCTTCGCTCGGACGGCCTTCACGACGGAAGAAACCACCCGGGATACGACCAGCAGCATAGGTACGCTCCTGGTAGTTGACAGTCAGCGGGAAGAAATCACGGCCGTGATCGGCCTCTTTCTTGCCGACTACGGTCACAAATACGCAGGTATCGTCCATGCTGACCATAACGGCCGCAGTGGCTTGACGGGCCATCACACCGGTTTCCAGAGTGACGGTGTGTTGACCGTACTGGAATGACTTTACAATAGGATTCACTTGAATTTCCTTTTTACAATTTGGCTCTTTAAATTCGCGCACAAGTATACTTGATTCGATGCAAAAGGTAAGCGGCGACGCGAATTCTGTGAGGCAGACAACGGCTTGAAGAGCAATAAAAAAGGGGAACCTGACGGTTCCCCTTTTTCGCGAAATCTGATGGTCGATTAACGACGCAGACCCAGCTTGGCGATCAGAGCAGCATAACGCTCGGAATCTTTACGCTTCAGGTAGTCCAGCAGCTTACGACGCTGGGAAACCATGCGCAGCAGACCGCGACGACCGTGGTGGTCCTTGGAGTGCTCTTTGAAGTGACCTTGCAGATGGTTGATCTGGGCAGTCAGCAGGGCAACTTGCACTTCGGGGGAACCGGTGTCGTTGGCGCAACGAGCGTTGTCAGCAACGATTTGAGCTTTGATCTCAGCATTTAGAGACATGGTAATACTCCAGTAGAGTGTTTAAAGGTTCACAGCCAATCTCTAATTCAGCCGTGAAATGAGGGCGGTATCATAATCGTCCCCGCCCCATTTCGCAACGATAAAGAGGCGAAACGGGAAAGACTCCCTGATACCGCCTGAGGATCACTCCTCGTCGTGATAACGCACCAGTCGCTTGGGAGCGACGCGGCCATCGTCATCAATCTCGCCAACCCCGATGAACTCGCGCTCCGGGCCGACAGTCATGCGAACCTGACCGCTGGCCGGAGCCCCCGGTACCTGCACCGCCTGACCCTGATTCACATAGGCGGCGACTACCGCCAGCATGTTCACCTCGGGCAAGCTTGCCACGGCGGTGTCCATCGGCAGCAACAGCGGATCCAGCTGCTCGCGCGGCGGGATACTCTCGGCCTTGGCCTGCTCGAAGATGCACTCGAGTTGCTCCAGAGTCAGCATCCGCTCATACGGATAGCTGGCCACCTGGGTACGGCGCAACTGGGTCACGTGGGCGCCACAGCCCAGTACTTCACCCAGATCATCCACCAGCGAGCGAATATAAGTACCCTTGCTGCAGTGCACTTCAAGGCGCACTTCATCACCTTCAAAGCTCAGCAGTTTGAGCTCGAATACGGTGATGGGACGGGCTTCTCGCTCGATCTCGATGCCTTCGCGGGCATATTCGTAGAGCGGACGGCCGTTGTGCTTGAGCGCGGAGTACATGGACGGCACCTGCATGATGGGGCCGCGGAACTGGTCCAGCGCCTCGATCAGGGTACCGACAGCCACGTTCACCGGACGGGTGGAGACCACCTCACCGTCGGAGTCGCTGGTGTTGGTGCGCTCGCCCAGTTTGGCGGTCACCTCATAGCGCTTGTCCGCTTCCAGCAGATACTGGGAGAACTTGGTGGCCTCGCCGAGGCAGATCGGCAGCATGCCGGTCGCCAGCGGATCCAGTGCGCCGGTGTGACCGGCCTTGGCGGCGTTGTAGATGCGCTTGACCTTCTGCAACACATCGTTGGAGGTCAGGCCGGTCGGCTTGTCCAGCAGCAGAATGCCGTGCACATCACGGCCCTTGAAACGACGTCTTCGGGTCATCTCAGGCTTTATCCTCAGTCGTGTCATCCGGTGCGGATTCAGCTTCTTCGTCACGGCCGGATTCGGCCATGCGACGCTTGTCTTCACGCACAGTGTTGGTCACCAGGTTGGAGAGACGCATCCCCTCGACCAGGGTCTGGTCGTAGTAGAAACGCAGCTCGGGCACCACGCGCAGACGCATGGCACTGCCCAGCAGACTACGGATATATCCGGCTGCTTCGGTCAGACCCTGCAAGCCTTCCTTGATGCGCTCGGCATCATTTTCCAGCTGCAAGAAGGTGACGTAAATCTTGGCATAGTTGAGGTCACGGGACACTTCCACATCGGAAACGGTCACCATGCCGATGCGCGGGTCTTTCACCTCGCGCTGCAGGATCAGCGCAATTTCACGCTGGATCTGCTGTCCGACCCGACGGGTCCGGCTGAATTCTCTGGCCATATTCTATCCTGCGATAAAAGGGGGCCGCGGCCCCCTATTTTGTCTAACTCTCGGCTTACAAAGTCCGTTGGATTTCAACAGTCTCGTAAACTTCGATCTGGTCGCCTTCGCGCACGTCGTTGTAGTTCTTGACCGCGATACCACACTCGTAGCCGTTGCGAACTTCGTTGACGTCATCCTTGAAGCGGCGCAGGGATTCCAGCTCGCCTTCATAGATAACCACGTTGTCACGCAGAACGCGGATACGGTTGGAACGCTTGACCACACCTTCGGTAACCATACAGCCGGCAACTGCGCCGAACTTCGGAGACTTGAAGACGCTACGCACTTCAGCCAGACCGATGATTTCCTGACGATACTCAGGGGCCAGCTTGCCGCTCATGGCCTGCTTCACTTCGTCGATCAGGTCATAGATGACGGAGTAGTAACGCAGATCCAGGCTCTCGGATTCGATGACCTTGCGCGCAGATGCGTCGGCACGGACGTTGAAACCAACCAGGATGGCGCTGGAAGCAGCAGCCAGGGTCGCGTCGGTTTCGGTGATACCACCTACGCCGGAACCCACGATCTTCACCTTCACTTCGTCGGTGGAGAGTTTGACCAGCGCATCGCAGATCGCTTCCACAGAACCTTGTACGTCGGCCTTGATCACCACGTTCACTTCGGACACTTCGCCCTCGGTCATGTTGGCGAACATGTTTTCCAGCTTGGCCTTCTGCTGGCGAGCCAGCTTGACTTCGCGGAACTTGCCCTGACGATAGAGCGCCACTTCACGGGCTTTCTTCTCGTCACGGACAACGGTGGCTTCGTCACCGGCAGAGGGAACGCCGGACAGACCCAGAATTTCCACCGGCAGGGACGGGCCCGCTTCCTTGATCTCGCGACCCAGTTCGTCACGCATGGCGCGAACTCGGCCGTACTCAAGACCACACAGAACGATGTCGCCCTGACGCAGAGTACCTTCTTGTACCAGTACGGTAGCAACCGGACCACGACCTTTATCCAGGAAGGATTCGATCACGACGCCGTTGGCCATGCCATCAACCACCGCTTTCAGCTCCAGTACTTCGGCCTGGATCAGGATGGCTTCCAGCAGGTCGTCGATGCCTTCGCCAGACTTGGCGGACACGTGCACGAACTGGCAGTCTCCACCCCAATCTTCGGACATGACGTTGTAACGGGCCAGTTCGGTCTTGACGCGATCCGGATCCGCTTCCGGCTTGTCGATCTTGTTGACAGCAACAACCAGCGGCACACCAGCAGCCTTGGCGTGCTGGATAGCTTCGATGGTTTGCGGCATCACGCCGTCGTCAGCTGCAACAACCAGAACAACGATATCGGTCGCCTTGGCACCACGAGCACGCATGGAGGTAAACGCCGCGTGACCCGGGGTATCCAGGAAGGTGATCATGCCACTGTCGGTCTGGACGTGGTAAGCACCGATATGCTGGGTAATACCACCGGCTTCGCCAGCAGCAACCTTGGCTTTACGAATGTAGTCGAGCAGCGAGGTCTTACCGTGGTCAACGTGACCCATGATGGTAACGACCGGCGCGCGCGGCTTGGCTTCGGAGGTCTCGTCACGATCGGACAGCACCGCCTCTTCCAGCTCGTTCTCACGACGCAGCACAACCTTGTGACCCATCTCCTCGGCGACCAGCTGAGCGGTCTCCTGGTCGATCACTTGGTTGATGGTGGCCATGGCACCCATCTTCATCATCACCTTGATGACTTCAACGCCCTTAACGGCCATCTTGTTGGCCAGCTCGGCCACAGTGATGGTCTCGCCGATGACGACGTCGCGGTTCACCACGGCAGCCGGCTTGTTGAAACCGTGCTTCATGGCGTTCGGCATGGCAACCTTGCCGCGCTTGCCTTTACGGGCACGCGGGTTGCGAGAGTCGCGATCATCTTCACGACGACCGGCTTTCTTCGGTGCCTTGGCAGCTGCGGCAGTGCGGCGGCTGGTCTCTTCTTTCCGATCCAACTCGTCTTCTGCGGCTTGCGCATGCTTGTTGGTGGTCAGATGGTAGTCGCTGCTTTCTTTGGCGCGAGCGGCCTCTTCTTCAGCCCAGCGGGCTGCGTTCTGTTCCGCCATGAGACGAGCCTCTTCGGCTTTCTTCGCGGCGAGTTCTTCAGCTTTTTTCAAAGCTGTTTGTTCCTGTTGGCGCTTCAGTTCTTCTGCTTCGCGCTTGGCCATCTTTTCTGCCTCTTGCTGAGCTGTGCTACTGGCTGCTTTGGCGGGCTGTGAAGCCTGTCGAGCCTTTGATTGTGCCTCGATCCGCGCCTTTTCCTCAGCTTCACGACGAGCCTGCTCAGCCTCACGGCGAGCCTTCTCTTCAGCTTCGAGGCGAGCCTTCTCTTCGGCCTCGCGACGAGCTTTTTCTTCTGCTTCCAAACGCGCTGTTTCCTCGGCTTCCGCCTGACGCTGTTCATCTTCCAGCGCCGAGCGTCTTACATAGGTGCGAGACTTGCGCACTTCTACCTGCACTTCCTTGTTCTTGCCGCCAGTCCCCTGAACACTGATGGTGCTCTTGGTCTTGCGCTGCAAGGTCATGCGGGCAGGAGCGGCGACCTCGTCACCTCCATGCTGTTTCTTCAGGTGTGCCAGCAGAGCCTGTTTCTCAGACTCGCTGACCATGTCGTCGGCCTTGCTCTTGCTGATACCGGCATCGACAAACTGCTGGAGAAGACGATCAACCGGTGTGTCGATGTCAGTGGCAAGTTGTTTGACTGATACTTCTGCCATTCATTTTCCTCCGTTTGATCTTACTCGGACTGCTCTTCTCCGAACCAACAGATATTGCGAGCAGCCATAATGAGCTCACCTGCCTTCTCGGCAGTCAGCCCTTCAATATCAGCAAGGTCATCGATACCTTGCTCAGCCAAATCTTCCAGGGTGCCCACGCCACGGCCCGCCAGAGCGTAAGCCAGTTCGCGGCTCAGACCGTTCAGATTGAGCAGCTCTTCGGACGGCTCAACGCCATCGAAAGACTCTTCTTTGGCCAGTGCCTTGGTAGTCAGGGCATCTTTCGCGCGCTTGCGCAGCTCTTCGACCATGTCTTCATCCAGACCGTCGATAGCCAGCAGCTCGTTGACCGGTACAAAGGCGATCTCTTCCAGGGTAGAGAAGCCCTCTTCCATCAGCAGACCGGCGAAATCGTCGTCGATATCCAGAGTACTGGTGAACAGGTTCATGATGCGGTCGTTTTCGGCCTGGTGCTTGGCACGCATGTCCTCAACGGTCATCACGTTCAGCTCCCAACCGGTCAGCTGGGAGGCCAGACGCACGTTCTGACCATTGCGACCGATGGCCTGAGCCAGGTTGGCAGCTTCCACGGCGATATCCATGGTGTGGTTGTCTTCATCAACGATGATGGAGGCCACATCGGCAGGTGCCATGGCATTGATCACGTACTGGGCCGGGTTGTCATCGTACAGCACGATGTCTGCACGCTCACCGCTCAGCTCGGCGGAGACAGCTTGCACACGGGCACCACGCATACCGATACAGGCACCGATCGGGTCGATACGACGATCGTTGGTCTTCACCGCGATCTTGGCGCGGGAACCCGGATCACGGGCAGCGCCCATGATTTCGATCATCTCTTCACCGATCTCCGGTACTTCGATACGGAACAGCTCTTTCAGGAAGTCCGGGCTGGAACGGCTGACAAACAGCTGGGAACCACGGGCTTCCGGACGCACTGCATACAGCAGGCCACGGACACGGTCGCCCGGGCGGAAGGTTTCACGCGGCAGCATGTCATCACGGAAGATCACGGCTTCAGCATTGCTGCCCAGATCCAGGATGACGTTGTCGCGGTTGCTCTTCTTGACCACACCACTGATGATGGTGCCTTCTTTATCTTTAAACTGATCAACTACTTGTGAACGCTCGGCTTCGCGCACTTTCTGCACGATAACCTGCTTGGCGGTCTGGGTAGTGATACGATCGAAGGTCACAGAGTCAATCTGGTCTTCAACATACTCACCGATCTGGATTTCCGGCTGATCGATCTGCGCCGCTTCCAGGGTGATTTCCGCGTAGGGGTTCTCCATCGCGGCTTGATCCGCAATGACTACCCAGCGGCGATAAGTGTCGTAGTCACCGGTCTTGCGATCGATTTCGACCCGAACTTCAATCTCGCCTTCATATTTCTTCTTGGTCGCAGTCGCCAGCGCGGTTTCCAGAGCCTGGAAGATCTTCTCGCGGGGTACCGCTTTCTCGTTGGATACTGCGTCAACGACCAGCAAAATCTCTTTATTCATATCCGATAGCCTCGTTAACCAAAGTTCGGCACTATGTTCGCTTTTTGGATATTGGTGAAAGCCAACACGTCGTCCTTACCATCTACTGTCAGGGTGATCATGTCGCCTTGCACAGCTTTGATTACGCCTTTGAACTTGCGGCGGTTGTTTGTTGCCATCCGAAGCGTTACCGCCGCCTCTTGGCCAACGTATTTTTCGAAATGGGCAACCTTGAACAGGGGACGATCCAGGCCGGGGGAGGACACCTCGAGGTAGTACTCCTCGGTGATGGGATCTTCGACGTCCATGATGGCGCCAACCTGATGGCTGACCTCAGCACAGTTCTCGACAGTCACACCCTGCTCGCCGTCGATATAGACACGCAAGGTGGAGTGTTTACCCGCACGGATAAACTCAATACCCCAAAGTTCAAAACCCAAGGCAACGACCGGAGCCTCGAGCAGATCGGTCAAACGTTGTTCCAACGTAGCCAAAGTCACCCTCCGAAAAACAAAAAAAGGGCATAAAGCCCAGATAGATATCGATTCAGAGTAAATTGCACATAACAAAAAGCCCCGATGTCAAATCGGGGCTTGGCGCTTTACCCTGATTGTCGCCTCGCAGCGACCGCCTTCCTGAGCGTAGGAAATGCGTGAAATTTGGTTGCGGGGGCCGGATTTGAACCGACGACCTTCGGGTTATGAGCCCGACGAGCTACCATGCTGCTCCACCCCGCGTCCGAAATCGTGCGAGATTATAGCCACTTCACTCTCTCGATACAAGACTGACTGGCTATAATACACTCGGTTTCCCGAGCTCACTGCTTAATTGGTGCCGTGGGCGGGACTCGAACCCGCACACCCTAGAGCACTACCCCCTCAAGATAGCGTGTCTACCAATTCCACCACCACGGCAAAACTCTTACTCGGGAACGTCAGTATCTTTCTTCACTGGCGCTTTGGTCTGCTCAACCTGTTGGGTTTGTTGCAGATTTTCCCATTCACTACCCTGCTTGACCTTGTTGCTGGACATAGAGCCGAGCACCAAGCTGATAACAAAAAACAGAGTAGCCAAAATTGCTGTTGTTCGGGTCAGGAAACTGCCTGAACCACCGGAGCCGAATACAGTGTTCGATGCCCCTGCGCCGAAGGAGGCGCCCATATCAGCCCCTTTACCTTGCTGAATCATCACCAAACCAATCAGAGCCAGTGAAACCAGCAGATAAACGACTAAAAGAATCTCGTACATTTAACTTGCACCCTTTGCCGCTTCAACAATTCCTAAAAACGCAGCGCTATCGAGGCTTGCTCCACCAATCAGTCCGCCATCAATGTCGGGCTGTGCAAACAAATCTCTCGCGTTGCTCGGCGTTACGCTCCCACCATAGATGATTCTAACTTTTTCACCTATTACCGGAGTATCCTCCGCCAAGCGACCACGTATAAAGGAATGAACCTCTTGTGCCTGCTCGGGTGTGGCGCATTTACCTGTACCTACAGCCCAAATCGGCTCGTAGGCGATGATAGCATTATCGAAAGCCATCGCGCCATTTTTCTCTATGACGATATCCAGCTCTTCAGCGATCACCTCGAAGGCTCTTCTCGCCTGCCTCGCCGCACCTGACTCACCTAAACAGAGGATGGGAATCAAGCCTGCCGCTCTGGCTGCCGCAAACTTCTCTGCGACGATAAAACTGGTCTCACCAAAGAGACGCCTGCGCTCGGAGTGCCCTACCAATACGTAACGACACCCTGCCTCAACCAGCATCTGACACGAGATTTCTCCAGTGTAAGCGCCAGTAGCGTGCTGACTCACATTCTGAGCCCCCAACCTTATTACTTTCTGCTCGTTGAGCAGTGAAGCGGTAAAGTCGAGATGCACATGGGAAGGACAGAGAACCACATCTACTTTTCCGTCAACGCCGTTTAGGCACTGACTCGTAAACTGCTCTAACTGCGACTTACTACCGTGCAACTTCCAGTTGGCTGCTACAAACGGCTTGCGATGTCCCATCGGCAACTCCCTTGCGAAAGCGGGGCTGATAATATCCAGAGGATGCTCAGCTGACAAGTGCTATTTTTAAATTTTTGAATCGTTTGAACAAGATACAACCAGGGCGGCTAAAAAGCCGCCCTGGTTGTTCATTAAAACGCCGATTCAACCTGCTTGGCGATGCGCTGAGCCATGTCACGCACCTGCTGTTCGTGCTCCCCTTCGACCATGACCCGGATCAGCGGTTCGGTACCTGATTTGCGCAACAGTACGCGACCACGGCCAGCCAGCTCCTGTTCCACCTTGGCAACCTCAGCCATGACAGCATCCGCGGCCAGCGGATCCTTGCCTTCGGCAAAGCGAACATTCACCAGAACCTGCGGGAACTTGCTCATGCCGGAGCGCAGCTTGGCCAGCGGCATCTCGGCACTGCGCATGGCGGTAAGCACCTGCAAGGCGGCTACGATGCCATCACCCGTAGTGGTCTGATCCAGACAGATTATGTGGCCGGAGTTCTCTCCACCGATACGCCAGCCCTTCTCTTCCATCATCTCCAGCACATAGCGGTCACCCACCTTGGCACGGGCAAACGGAATGCCCAGGGTTTGCAGCGCCAGCTCCAGACCCATGTTGGCCATCAGGGTGCCGACGACACCGCCTTTGAGGCGACCATTGCGCAGGGTATCGCGCGCGATGATATAGAGCACTTCATCACCGTCGATGAGATAGCCGGTATGGTCAACCATGATCAGACGGTCGCCGTCACCATCAAAGGCAACCCCCAGATCGGCCTTGTACTCCAGTACCTTGGCAACCAGAGCGTCAGGCGCAGTCGAACCGACACCATCGTTGATGTTGAGACCATCCGGGGCACAGCCCATGGTTATCACTTCAGCGCCCAGCTCGCGGAAAACCGACGGCGCAATGTGGTAAGTGGCGCCGTGGCCACAGTCGACCACCATTTTCACCCCATCCAGATTCATGTGGGAGGGGAAGGTGCTCTTGCAAAATTCGATATAGCGACCGGCGGCATCATCAATGCGCACCGCTTTGCCAAGTTCGGCCGACTCGACACACTTGAGCTCGTGATCCAGCTCGGCTTCGATAGCCAGCTCGACATCATCAGGCAGTTTGGTGCCATCGGCGGAGAAGAACTTGATGCCGTTGTCATAGAAGGGGTTGTGGGAAGCGCTGATGACGATGCCAGCTTCGGCACGGAAAGTGCGAGTCAGGTAGGCAACCGCCGGCGTAGGCATGGGTCCCATCAGAATGGCCTTGAGGCCTGCCGCAGAGAGCCCCGCTTCCAGCGCGGATTCCAGCATGTAACCGGAGATGCGGGTATCTTTGCCAATCAGCACCTTTTTGGTGCCCTTCTTGGAGAGCACCTTGCCGGCAGCCCAACCCAATTTCATTACAAAATCAGGGGTGATCGGGTATTCGCCAACCTTGCCGCGCACACCATCGGTACCGAAATACTTTCTTGCCATTGTCTGTTCTCTTTATTATCTGGAAATAAAATCTTGTCCCGTCATTGCCAGCCAACCGACTTATTATTTGGAAATAAAATCTTGTCCCGTCATTGCCAGCCAACCGACGCGCAATGCGTCCATGGTCTCCCGTACATCGTGTACCCTGATGATGCGAGCCCCATGCTGCATGCCGATAAGGGCGCATGCCAGACTGCCCGCCAGACGGTCATCCACCGGACGGCCCAGCAAGTTGCCTATCATAGACTTTCGCGACATCCCCACCAATAGCGGCAAGCCATAATCAAGCAACTCCTGTTGAGCCGCCAACAGCTGATAGTTGTGTGCGAGGGTTTTGCCAAAGCCATATCCCGGATCCAGCAACAGCTCTTCACGCCGGATCCCGACCGCCAGACAAGCCGCAATGCGCTCATCAAAAAAGGCGCGAACCTCCCCGACCAGATCGTCATAGTGGGGCTCGACCTGCATGGTTCTCGGCTGCCCCTGCATATGCATCAGACAGACCGGAACCCGCGCTTCGGCCGCGGCTTGCAGTGCTCCAGGTTCTTGCAGTGCCCGCACATCGTTGATCAGATGGGCACCCGCCTTGCAACCCTCCCGCATCACAGCAGCTTTGGAGGTATCGAGGGAGATCATCACATCCAGCTCACGGGCCATCTGCTCTACGACAGGAATGACCCTGTCCAGCTCCTCCTGCTCGCTCACATCGGGCGCACCAGGGCGGGTTGACTCGCCACCGATGTCGATAAGGGTCGCACCGTCAGAGACCATCTGGCGCGCATGGGCCATTGCCCGTTCAAACTGGTTGAAATGGCCGCCATCGGAGAAGGAGTCGGGCGTCACATTGAGGATCCCCATCACATGGGGACGATCGAGGGAGAGGCTAAGCCCCTTGCTGGTTAACTGCATTTTCACGTCCATCTGATAAAGAAAAACCCCGGGCAAGCCCGGGGTTTGGAGAGTCACGATTATTTGGCCGGAGCGTCGTTGGCTTTGTCGATAGTGACATCCGCCACCGGTGCAACCTCATCGGCCGCCTTGGTCTCGGCAGCTACAGTGGAACCGCCTTGCGGGGTATCACCGTGCTCGTCATGCCAGTTGCTCGGAGCACGTACCTCGCGACGCGCCATCAGATCATCGATCTGCTTGGCGTCGATGGTCTCGTACTTCATCAGCGCATCTTTCATGCTGTGCAACACGTCCATGTTATCCAGCAGGATCTGCTTGGAACGGGCGTAGTTGCGGTCGATGACCTGCTTGACCTCGGCATCGATCACGCGAGCGGTATCGTCGGACATATGCTTGGCCTTGGCCATGCTGCGACCGAGGAACACCTCGCCATCTTCTTCCGCATAGAGCATTGGGCCGAGACGCTCGGACATACCCCACTGGGTCACCATCTTGCGTGCAATGTCGGTCGCCCGCTCGATATCGTTGGACGCGCCGGTCGATACCTTCTCGGCACCGTAGATCAGCTCTTCTGCCAGACGGCCGCCATACAGACTGGAGATCATCGACTCCAGATGCTGCTTGGAGTGGCTCCAGCGATCCTGCTCCGGCAGATACATAGTCACACCCAGTGCTCGACCGCGCGGAATGATGGAGACCTTGTAAACCGGGTCATGATCCGGAACCAGACGACCAATGATGGCGTGACCGGCTTCGTGATACGCCGTCATCTCCTTCTCGGACTCTTTCATCACCATGGAGCGGCGTTCCGCACCCATCATGATCTTGTCCTTGGCCTTCTCGAACTCGGCCATGGAGACCACTCGGCGGCTCTCACGGGCAGAGAAGAGGGCAGCTTCGTTGACCAGGTTGGCCAAGTCCGCACCGGAGAAACCGGGGGTACCACGGGCAATCAGCGCCGGATTCACGTCATCCGCCAACGGAACTTTGCGCATGTGCACTTTCAGGATCTGCTCGCGACCACGGACATCCGGCAGACCGACCACAACCTGACGGTCGAAACGGCCCGGACGCAGCAGTGCCGGATCCAGTACGTCAGGACGGTTGGTGGCAGCAATGACTATGATGCCTTCATTGCCTTCAAAGCCATCCATCTCGACCAGCATCTGGTTAAGAGTCTGCTCACGTTCATCATGACCACCACCCAGACCGGCACCACGCTGGCGACCGACCGCATCAATTTCATCGATGAAGATGATGCAGGGGGAAGATTTCTTGGCCTGTTCGAACATGTCACGCACCCGGGAGGCACCGACACCGACGAACATCTCCACGAAATCGGAACCTGAGATGGTGAAGAACGGCACCTTGGCCTCGCCCGCAATGGCCTTGGCCAGCAGGGTCTTACCGGTACCAGGAGGACCCACCAGCAGCACACCGGTCGGGATCTTGCCACCCAGTTTCTGGAATTTGCTCGGGTCGCGCAGATAGTCGACCAGCTCCTTCACCTCTTCCTTGGCTTCATCGCAACCTGCAACATCAGCAAAGGTAGTCTTGATCTGATCTTCGCTCATCAGGCGAGCCTTGCTCTTGCCGAACGACATGGCACCTTTGCCACCGCCGCCCTGCATCTGACGCATGAAGAAGACCCAGACACCGATCAGCAGCAGCATCGGGAACCAGGAGATGAAGATAGAGGTCAACAGAGACGGCTCTTCCGGCTTCTCGCCCATCACTTTGACATTGTGATTGAGCATGTCGTTGAGCAGCTGGGGATCCGGCGCAGGGATGATGGTGGTGAATCGTTCACCAGTACGCTTGACGCCATTAATGACCTTACCGTCCATCCGCACTTCACGGATCTGCTCTTGGGTCACCTCTTTAACGAAGCTGGAATAGTCCAGCTGGCGACTGGTGGTATCGCTGGGGCTGAAGCTATTGAACACCGACATCAAAACGACGGCGATGACCAGCCACAGGATTAAGTTTTTCGCCATGTCACTCAAATCAGTAACCTCGCAGACTGACAGTTAACGATGAAGGTTAGGGTACTACAGTTTAAAACCGGTAGCCACAATGTAGACTTCCCGTGATCTGGCGCGGGATGAGTCTGGTTTACGAATTTTGACAGCGGAGAAAAGTTTACGAATTTCATTGAGATAGGCATCAAAGCCCTCTCCCTGAAACACCTTCACTACGAAACTGCCGTCACTACGCAATACCTGATTGCACATGTCCAGCGCCAGCTCGACCAGATACATGGCGCGAGCCTGATCCACCTGCTGGGTACCGCTCATGTTGGGCGCCATATCAGACATCACGACATCAACCTTGTCGGGACCCACTCGCTCCAGCAAAGCGCCGAGTACAGTTTCCTCCCGAAAGTCTCCTTGCAGGAAATCGACACCAGCAATGGGATCCATCGGCAAAATGTCACATGCGATGACGCGACCCGAATCACCAACCTGTTCAACCGCGAACTGGGACCAACCACCGGGGGCTGCTCCCAAATCCACTACGGTCATGCCATGTTTCAGCAAGCGATCCTTGCCCTGGATCTCGTCAATCTTGAAAACAGCACGAGAACGCAGGCCCATTTTCTGGGCTTTTTTGACGTATTGATCGTCGAAATGTTCTTTTAACCAGCGGGTTGAACTGGGGGAACGTTTTTTCTGGGTCATGATAATCGACTTTAAAAAACCACAAGGGTTATTAGTATTAAGGGCTAAGTGGGGGTAGAATACGCCCCTTTCAACCCTGACTTATGAAGAAATTGCGATGATTCTCAACAATAAACAGAAACAGTACCTCAAGGGCCTTGCCCATAGCCTCAAGCCTGTCGTCCTGCTGGGTCAGCATGGTCTGACCGAAGGTGTACTGGCCGAGATCGATCTGGCGCTGAACCATCACGAGCTGATCAAGGTTAAGGTTGCCTCTGAAGATCGCGAAATGAAACAACTGGTTATGGATGCTATCGTCCGTGAAACCGGTTCAATCAAGGTGCAAAGCATGGGTCATGTGCTGACCATTTATCGTCAAGCCAACGAACCCAAAATCCAGCTGCCCCGCAAGTAAAAGGAAAGAGCATCGCTCTTTCCTTATTCCACTTCTTCCCGAGTCGCTTGCCAAAGTAGTCGCAAAGCCCTTAACCTGCGATGAATACTTCCGGACACGCATTATGGCTCACCATCCTATTCTGACCGACGATGAGCTGGCCATGCTGCGGGACTTGGGGAGCAATCAGGACACCCATGTTCTGAGTGGTCACCTCGATGCCCCCATGCTTGGCTTGCTGCAAAAAGCCGAACACCTTGTACTCGAAGCCCGCTTCGCAGGCCATCAGCTGCGTTTTCCCCTGAGCTTTACCCAAGGGGAAGATGGCTTCGTCGAGCCCCGGTTATCTGCACCGGTCATCAGGGAGCCGGGATTTGCGCAACCGCGCGCCTGGCGTCTCCCCCAAAAAGCCAAGCTTTGCAGCGAACTGGGCCTGTTTCAGGTACTCAGCCTCTCCCTCAATGGACTCATCGTGGAAAATTTGCCAACCGACATGGTGGCCGATACCCCCATCAACGGCGAACTCTGCATCGAGCAAGAGGCCCCTCTTCCACTGCAGGGACGACTGGTAAGGCGCATCAAAGCCAATGCCGACCATGCCACCTGGGCGCTGAGCTTTCAAATGAGCGAGAGCAACATAGAACGGCTGCGCCACTGGTTGTTTCAGCGTCATCAGGACGCCTTTACCGAGGCGTATCTGTCCTGATTTTTATCAATAATCATATAGATAAAGACAAACAGGGGAGCACCAGCCCCCCTGTTTCATCGTCTGTAGCATTCGCTTAGATATAAGCGACTTCCAGTACTTCGTATTCCACATCACCGCCCGGCGTCTTGACGATAGCGACATCGTCCACTTCCTTGCCAATCAGGGCGCGGGCAATGGGAGAGTTGACAGAGATGAGGTTCTGTTTGATATCAGCCTCATCGTCACCCACGATGCGGTAGACTACCTCTTCCTCTGTCTCGCTCTTGAGCAGAGTCACAGTCGCGCCAAAAATAACGCGGCCGTTGTTGGTCATCTTGGTGACGTCGATCACCTGAGCATTGGAGAGCTTGGCTTCAATCTCCTGAATGCGACCTTCACAGAACCCCTGCTGCTCGCGAGCGGCATGGTATTCGGCGTTTTCCTTCAGATCACCGTGCTCACGGGCATCGGCAATCGCTTCGATAATCTGGGGACGAAGCTCGGTCTTGAGATAATCGAGCTCTTCGCGCAGCTTCTCAGCGCCGCGAACAGTCATCGGAGTATGATTCATAGTCGAAACCTGGGTTGCTTGAAAATAGAAACTGCGGCCATCTGCAAGGAGGCCGCAGCAATCGGTTCGGATGAGGCATCTTAATATGAAGCCAACACAAAATCCACGTCAGCCCCCTGATGCAGATCCCACTTGCGTCATCGACATTCCCTTCACTTACTTCCCTTCCGGTACGGAAATGGGGGCCGAAACAGTCGGTTTGCCCTGCATGATGGCGATCTCCACCCGCCGGTTCATCCGACGATTTTCCGGTGTGGTATTGGGCACCAATGGCTGGGAATCCGCCATCCCCTGCACCACCAGTCGCCCCTGATCAAAACCGGGGACCTTCAGCATCTGGTGCGCCACCGCCACCGCCCGTTGCGACGACAGCTCCCAGTTGGACTGGAACAGCTCATCTTCGGTCGCCACGTTGTCGGTGTGACCAGAGATGGTGATTTCACCCGGCACATCCTTGAGCAGGGTCGCTACCTTGCGAATGACCGGCCAGAACTGGGGCTGCAGAAACGCCGAACCGGCCGGGAAAGACGCTTTTTCCCTGATCCGGATGATGATCTGCTGGCCCAGCGCCTCAATTTCGATGGCGCCATCCTGGATCTGATCTTTCATCTGCTCGGCGAGGGCTTTGGCCAGGGTATTGGACTGTTCTTGCGCCTTCTTCGCATCCTGCGCGGTATCGCCCCCCGTCTGTTTGCCATCACTATTGTCCTGACCACCTGCCTGATCCGACTCGCCGGGCAGAAACTCCAGTTCGGTCTGGGTCAGATCGATGGTCTGCTGCATCACGGTATCAATTGGCGTGGGTTCCGGGCGACCGGGCCTGAACTCCTGGGCAATCACCGAGGTCCCCTTGGGAATATCTTTCACCTCAAGGATGTTCTGTACCCCGAATGCCTTGTCCATGGAACCGGCTATCTGCTTGAACTTCTGCACATCCATCTCGGCAAAAGAGAGCAACAGCACGAAGAAGCACATCAGCAGCGACATCAGGTCGGCAAAGGTTCCCATGTAACCAGGGAGACCTGGTGGCGGGCACTTGCAATCAGACATAGCGCCCCCTATTCGGTGCCGGTATTACGTTTGGACTGGTTCAGATAGTTTTGCAGCATGGACTGGATCACCCGCGGATTCTGACCATCCTGAATCCCCATAATGGCATCAAGGATCAAGGTACGACTGAGCTTCTCCTCCCCGCTGCGCAGCTCCAGCTTGTCGGCAATCGGGATCGCCAACATATTGGCCTCTATCGCACCGTACAGGGTGGTAAGCAAGGCCACCGCCATCGCCGGTCCGATCGACTTGGGGTCACTCATGTTGGCCAGCATGGCCACCAGACCCACCAACGTACCAATCATCCCCATGGCAGGGCCCAGATCCCCAAGGGTACGGAAGACCTTGATGGCAATGACATGGCGCTCGGCTGTCAGGTCGATATCCTTTTCCATCACGGCGCGCACCACTTCGGCATCGTGACCATCCACCAGCATATCGATCCCTTTTTTCATAAATGCATTGGGGATCTCTGCGGCCTCCAGCGCCAAAAAGCCCCCTTTGCGAGCCGCGTCAGCCAGTTCAACGGCTTTGGTAATCAGGTCTTCAAGCTTGTCGCCCTTGTACATAAAGGCTTTGCCCGCCACCTTGAATGCCATCAGGAACTGGCCAAGGTTGAACTTCATCATGGCGATGAAGATTGAGCCCAATACAGTGATGTAGACCGATGGCATATCAACATACATGCTCATGGGGCCACCCAGCAGCATGCCGTACACCACCACCCCGAAACCCAGCACTATCCCTATCAGACTGCCTAGATCCACGTCCCTACTCCTGTCACCGGTTCTTATGTCTATTTATAGTCTGTTGAATTTTCTGCTATTGCGACCCATGCGGCAAGCATGCATCCACTGAGAATGATGGCTCATTATCGGCCAGTTTAGCGAGAGTTTGAGGGGGCAATGCTTTTCTGCCTCCCCCCTATGGACGGTCGATGTTAATATAAGCCGTTTTTTTCAATCCCCGAGGATGGACATGGCCAGTAAAAAAATCGACCGTCTGAGTTTTGATGCCACTCTGGAAGAGCTGGAAACCATCGTTCATCAGCTGGAACAAGGTTCCCTACCCCTGGAAGAGGCACTCAAGCAGTTCGAGCAGGGCGTTCATCTGGTTCGGGCCGGTCAGCAGAAGCTGGAACTGGCCGAACAGAAGATCCAGATCCTGCTCAGTCAAGCCGATGGCAGTGACCAGCTCGCCCCCTTCCAGCCAGAACAAGGAGAGGAGTGAGTGGCGCTGGACCATTTTTCCCGTCTGCATCGTCAGCGTATTGACGACTGTCTGTCAGCACAACTTGAATCCTTGCCCGCCATGGCGCCACGCCTGCGCGATGCCATGAGTTATGGCCTGCTGTTGGGCGGCAAGCGGGTTCGCCCGTTTCTGGTCTATGCCGTCGGCGAGATGCTGGGCGTCAAAAGCGAACTGCTGGATGGCCCCGCGGCTGCCGTAGAGTGCATCCACGCCTACTCCCTGCTGCACGATGACCTGCCCGCCATGGATAACGACGACCTGCGTCGTGGTCAGCCAACCGTTCACAAGGCGTTTGACGAAGGAACCGCCATTCTGGCCGGTGATGCGCTGCAGACCCTGGCGTTCTCCATTCTGGCCGATCACCCCATGCCCGACTCCTTGATGGCCAACCGGGTGCGGATGCTGAGTACCCTCGCTCGCGCCTCCGGCTATCTCGGTATGTGTGGCGGTCAGGCGCTGGATCTGCAGGCCGAAGGGCGCCAGATCTCGCTCGCCGAGCTGGAGCAGGTACACCGCCACAAGACCGGTGCACTGATTGAATGTGCCGTGGCGCTCGGCGCCCTGTGCAAAGCCGATGTCGATGACGCCACGCTGGCTGCCCTGCAAACCTATGCCGCCGCGATTGGCCTCGCCTTTCAGGTGCAGGATGACATCCTCGACATCACAGGTGATACCGCCACCTTGGGCAAGCCACAAGGTTCTGACCTGGCGCTGGAAAAAAGTACCTACCCGGCCCTACTCGGACTCGAAAATGCCCGTGAGCTGGCTCGCGAACTGCATGGGAAAGCCTTAACAGCCCTGCAATCCTTGCCCTACAATACCGACATTCTGGAAGCGTTTGCCGATTACATCATCGAGCGAACCCACTAAACGCTGGATAACAGTAACAATATGAGCGTTGATATTAGCAATTTCCCCAACCTGGCCCTCGCGGACACTCCGGTCGAGCTGCGTTCCTTGCCCAAAGATCGGCTGCCGGTGCTGTGCAACGAGCTGCGCGAATATCTGTTGCGCTCTGTCAGCCGCTCCAGCGGACACTTTGCCTCCGGTCTCGGCACGGTCGAACTGACCGTCGCCCTGCACTACGTCTACAACACCCCGTTCGATCGGCTGATCTGGGACGTGGGCCATCAGGCCTATCCCCACAAAATCCTGACCGGGCGCCGTGATCAGATCCACACCATCCGGCAGAAAGACGGTCTGCACCCCTTCCCCTGGCGTGGCGAGAGCGAGTACGACGTGCTCTCCGTCGGCCACTCCAGCACCTCCATCGGTGCGGCGCTCGGCATGGCGGTCGCCGCCGAGAGCGAAGGGCTGGGTCGCAAGGTGGTGGCAGTGATCGGTGACGGTGCCATTACCGCAGGGATGGCCTTCGAAGCGCTCAACCACGCCGGCGATGTTCACAAGGACATGCTGGTGATCCTCAACGACAACGAGATGTCCATCTCCGAGAATGTCGGGGCGCTGAACAACCATCTGGCCCGGGTCATGTCCGGCAAGCTCTACACCACCATCCGCGAAGGCGGCAAGAAGGTGCTGGCAGGTCTGCCACCGGTCAAGGAGCTGGCCAAGCGGGCCGAAGAGCACCTCAAGGGAATGGTGGTGCCCGGCACCCTGTTCGAGGAGTTCGGCTTCAACTATATCGGCCCCATCGACGGTCACGATATCGAGGCACTGGTCGAGACCCTGCGCAACATGCGCAACCTCAAGGGCCCGCAACTGCTGCACGTCAAAACCAAGAAGGGCAAGGGTTACGAGCCGGCAGAGAAAGACCCTATCGGTTATCACGCCGTGCCCAAGTTCAATCCTGACGATTGCTCCCTGCCCAAGGCGAGCAGCGCCAAACCCACCTTCTCCGCCATCTTTGGCCAATGGCTGTGCGACATGGCCGCCAAAGACGAGAAGCTGATCGGTATCACCCCCGCCATGCGTGAAGGCTCGGGGCTGGTGAAATTCAGCCAGCAGTATCCGGATCGCTACTTCGATGTGGCGATTGCCGAGCAACATGCGGTCACGTTCGCCGCGGGTCTTGCCATCGCAGACAAGAAGCCGGTGGTGGCCATCTATTCGAGCTTCCTGCAGCGCGCCTACGATCAGGTGATCCACGACGTGGCGCTGCAAGTTCTGCCGGTGCTGTTCGCCATCGACCGGGCCGGTCTGGTGGGCGCCGATGGCCCGACCCATCAGGGGGCGTTCGACATCAGCTTCCTGCGCACCGTGCCCAACATGGTGGTGATGACGCCATCTGATGAGAATGAGTGCCGCCAGATGCTCTATACCGGCTATCTCCATCAGGGCCCTGCCGCAGTGCGCTATCCGCGCGGCAGTAGCCTGAGTGACGCCCCCATCTCGTCAGAAATGCAGGCACTGGAGCTCGGCAAGGGACGAATCCTGCGAGAGGGCAAGGGCACTGCCATTCTGGCGTTTGGCACCTTGCTGCACCACGCGAAAGCGGCGGCCGAAGCGCTCGATGCCACCCTGGTGGACATGCGCTTCGTCAAGCCGATGGATGAGGCGCTGGTGCTGTCGCTGGCGGCCAGCCACGATCAGTTCGTCACCATCGAAGACAACGCCATCATGGGCGGCGCCGGTTCGGCGGTGAACGAGTTGCTGATGCGCAGCAAACAGTGCAAGCCGGTGCTCAACCTCGGTCTGCCGGATCGCTTCGTGGAACAGGGCACCCAGCAGGAGATCTATGCCCTGCTCGGTCTGGACGATGCAGGCATCCAGCGCAGCATCGAAAGCTGGCTGCAAGCCTGATAACGCTTAAAGCTATCAATAAAAGAAGGGCGCCTCATTGGCGCCCTTTTTATTTTTGCGTTTCTCACCCGGATTACCCTTTGTAGATCTTGGGGTTAAATACATCCCGCAGCCAGTCACCCAGCAGGTTGATAACCAGCACCAGCACCACCAGACAGATGCCCGGGAAGGCTGTGATCCACCAGGAGCCGGAGAAGATGTAGTTGAAGCCGACGCTGATAAGCGAACCGAGCGAGGGCTGATCAACCGGCATCCCCAGCCCAAGGAAGGAGAGTGCAGCTTCACTCATGATGGCGTTGGCCACCTGCACGGTGGAGATAACCAGAATGGGCGACAGGCAGTTGGGCAGAATGTGGCGGAACATGATGCGCGGGGCGCGGAACCCCATCACCTTGGCCGCTTCCACATACTCCTTCTTCTTCTCCGCCAGCACAGAGGCGCGCACAGTACGGGCGTACTGCGGCCACTCGGCGATACCGATGATCACCACCAGCATCATGATGGCGAACTTCGAGTAGAACTCGGAGCCAAAGGTTGCCTGAAAGATGGCGGAGATGATGATCGCCACCATCATGGTGGAGAACGACAGCTGCACATCGGCAAAGCGCATCAGCAGGTTGTCGATACGTCCACCGAAGTAACCGGCAATCAGACCGATGACGATACCAAGCACCAGCTGCAGCGCCACCGCAAACAGGCCGATGGTGAGGGAGATACGGGCGCCATAGAGGATGGTGCTCCAGATATCCCGCCCCTGGTTGTCGGTGCCGAGCCAGAAGCGCTCCTCGCCGCCTTCGAGCCAGGAGGGGGGCAACTCGGCATCCATCAGATCAAAACTGGTCTGGTCATAGACGTTGTGCGGGGCGAGCCAGGGCGCCAGCAGCGCCGCCAGCACAAATACCACGAACACCGCAAAGCTGAACATGGCTACCTTGTCCCGCAGGAAGTAGTAGACGATGTCAGAGTTCTTGAATCGTGCCCAACGGCTTGGGCTTGCAGTTACAGCGTTACTCATGCTTACCCCTTGGCAGTCAGGTTAACGGTCGGGTTAATCAACCCGTAGAGCAGGTCGACCAGGGTATTGGTCACCACGAAGATCAGTCCCACGAAGATGACGTAGGCGGTGATGAGGGGCGTATCGACCCGGTGGATCGCCTCGAGGAACAGGAAGCCGGTACCCGGCCACTGGAACACGCTCTCGGTCAGGATGGTGTAAGCCACCATGGTGCCGATCTGCACCCCGCCGACGGTGATGACCGGCAGCATGGTGTTCTTCAGAGCGTGCTGATAGTAGACCTTGTTGTTGTCCAGCCCCTTGGCGCGGGCGAATTTGACGTACTCGGAGGAGAGCTGCTCCAGCATCTCGGAGCGCACCAAGCGGATAAACAGCGGCAACATAATGGAAGAGAGGGACACCGCCGGCAGGATCAGGTGCAGGATACCGTCCCAGGTGAAGAAGCCCGACTCCCAGCCCAGCAGGTTACGGGTCTCGCCGCGGCCATAGGCCGGCAGCCAGCCCAGCTGGATGGAGAAGAGGTACATCAGCATGATGGCGGTCAAAAATACCGGGATCGAGATACCGATACTGCTCCCCGCCATGATGATCTTGGTGGGAATGCTGCGCGGGCGGATCGCCGAATAGACACCGAGTGGAATGGAGACCACCACGATGATGAGCGCGGCGGCAAACACCAGCTCAAGGGTAGCCACCAGCTTGTCGAGGATCACCTCGAGAGCGGGTCGCTTGAAGAAATAGGAGGTGCCCAAATCCCCATGCACCGCATTTTTCAGAAAGCGGCTGTATTTGATGAGGAAGGGATCGTTAAGGCCCATCTTCTCGCGCAACTCGTGACGCTGGGCTTCGGAGACGGATTGTCCCACCAGCTCGCGCAACGGGTCACCCAGGTTGTCCTGGATGGAGAAGGCGACCAGGCTGATGACGAACATCACTATCACGGCCTGATAGAACCGTTTCAGCAGGAATGTAAACATGCTTGTCCTTCTACGTGGCCTGTGTCGTGGCACAGGCTTCTGTTAGTGGGCGGAGTGGCCAGCTGACCACCCCGCCCCGTCCTTCCTTGCGACGTTCTCTTACTTGCTGACCACCAGGTCACCCAGGTAAGGGAAGTTCATCACGTTGACCACCGGCTTGATGTCGACGTTCTTCTTGGCGCCATAGGCCAGATCTTCCCAGTGCAACGGCACATAGGCAGCATCTTCGATCAGCATGGCTTCGACCTTCTTGAGCATCTCGGCACGCTTGGCCGGATCGGTCTCGGCGTTGGCATCCATCACCAGCTTGTCAGCTTCGGCGTTGGCGTAACCGGCGCAGTTGTACTGACCCATACCGGTCTTGGCATCCTTGGTGAAGGTCAGGAACTCGAAGAAGTTCGCGGTATCTTCAGTGTCGGAGTGCCAGCCAATCAGCTGCATGTCTGCGGCGCACTTGTCAAACTCAGGCCAGTACTGGGCCACCGGCATGGTCTTCAGATCCACCTTGATGTTGATCTTGGCCAGCATGGCGGAGACAGCCTGGGCAATCTTGACGTCGTTGACGTAGCGGGCAGCCGGGGAGATGAAGGTCATCTTGAAGCCTTTCTCGTAACCGGCCTCTTTCATCAGCTCCTTGGCCTTGGCCAGATCATACTGGGGCACCAGCGCCTCGTTGTGACCGGCATAGCCTTTCGGGCTCAGCTGACCTGCAGGGGTACCGAAGCCCTTGTTGATCTTCTCAACGATACCCACCTGGTTGATGGCGTAGTTGATCGCCTGACGCACGCGCTTGTCTTTCAGTGCCGGGTTGGTGTTCTGGTTAAGCTCGATGATGATGGCGCGGGTACCGGACAGGGTGACCAGCTGGGAGTCCTTGCCATTCTTCACGCGCTCCAGATCGTTCGGCGCAACCGGATAGATCATGTCCACGTCGCCACCCAGCAGGGCTGCAACACGGGTCGCATCTTCCTTGATCGGCACCACGGTCAGGTTCTCGACGTTACCCTTGGAGGCTTTATCCCAGTAGTTGGCGTTGCGGGCATAATCCAGCTTCACACCCTGCTCGCGGAACTTGACGGTGAACGGGCCAGTACCGGAGACGTGGGTAGAGGCATAGGAATCGCCGTTTTTGACGATCTCGGCCTTGTCTTTGCCCGCTTCGGTCTTGCCGGTGTAGAACTTGGAGTCCATCGGGAAGATGTAGGTGACGGTCTGCAGCACCAGCGGGAACGGCTTGGCGGTGACGAGATCCACGGTGTAGTCATCGACCTTCTTCACTTCGCTGATGGGATCGAAGATCGCCTTGAAGTCGACGGAGGATTTCAGGCGGTTAACGGTCCACACCACGTCGTCAGCGGTGAAGTCGTTACCGGAGTGGAACTTGACCCCTTTGCGCAGATGGAAGCGGACGGTCTTGTCATCGACACGTTCGAACTTCTCGGCCAGACGGGGCTCGAACTGCAGGTCCTGGGTGTAACGCATCAGGGGATCGAATACCAGGTGCGACATCTCCAGGGTCTGACCGGAGAGCTGCTCCTGCGGATCCAGCGAAGTGGCGTCAGAAGCGACACCTACCTTGATATCAGCGGCTGAGACACTGAAGGCGAAACCGGCGGCAAACAGCGCCAGGGCAATCTTGGACAATCCTTTCTTCATCTTGTTCTCCATGCTTTTGGCTTTCTTATGACACTTTTTTTGACAAGCAGACCGGCGCACCGGCGCTCTCCTAGCTTGCGATTTCCAGCCCCTCGCGGGACATTCCCTTGAACTCCGGCATGAGGGAGATCAGCTTGCGGCTGTACTCATGCTCGGCATTGGTAAAGAGTTTCTCGGTCTCGGCCACTTCCACCAGATGACCGTGCTGCATCACCCCGATGCGGTCGCACATCTGGCGGATCACCGGCAGATCGTGGCTGATAAACAACATGGTGAGCTTGAGCTCCTGCTGCAGATCCTTGAGCAGGTTGAGGATCTGGGCCTGCACCGACACATCCAGCGCCGAGGTCGGCTCGTCGCAGATAAGGAAGCGCGGGCGAGTGGCCAGGGCGCGGGCAATGGAGATACGCTGGCGCTGACCGCCGGAGAACTCGTGGGGATACTTGACCCCGGCACCACGACCGAGACCCACGTGATCCAGCAGATCGCCGACAATCCCCTCAATCTGGCTCTCGCTGCTCGCCAGCTGATGGAAGCGGATCGGCTCGGCAATGATGTCGCGCACCTTCATCCGCGGGTTCATCGAGGAATAGGGGTTCTGAAACACCATCTGCATCTGGCGACGCAGCGGGCGACGCTCGCGCTCGCTCTTGAGAGCGGTCAGATCGATCCCCTCGAAGAAAATCTTGCCGGTATCAGGCGGATAGAGGCCGGTGATGGCACGGGCAATGGTCGATTTGCCGGAGCCCGACTCCCCCACCAGACCGAAGGTCTCCCCTTCGAAGATCTCGAAGCTGATGTTGTTGCAGGCGCGCACATACTGGCGGCGGCTCGGGAAAATGGAGTCCTTGGTGACGAACTTCAGATCGACGTTCTCCACCCGCAGCAGCGCCCCTTCATAGGCACGCTCGTCCTGACTCTGGCCGAGCCAGTGGCTCTTGAGGTCGATATTGGTATCCGGCGCACTGGCATCCTCGATATAGGAGACCAGCGGGAAGCGCACCAGCTTCACATCGGAGCGGGGTACCGCCGAGATGAGGCTGCGGGTATAGGGGTGATTGGGGCTGCCCAGTACCTGTTCGGTCAGGCCGAACTCCACCAGATCACCGCGATACATCACCGCCACCTTGTCGGTAACGTTGGAGACCACGCCCATGTCGTGGGTCACCAGCATGCAGCCCACCTGACGCTCTTTGCAGAGAGCGCGGATAAGCTGGAGGATCTGATCCTGAATGGAGACGTCGAGCGCCGTGGTCGGTTCATCGGCGATGATCAGCTCCGGATCGCAGGAGAGCGCAATGGCGATAACCACCCGCTGACGCATGCCACCGGAGAACTGGTGCGGATACTGCTTGATGCGCAGCTCCGGCTGCGGGATACCCACAGCCCCCATCAGCTCCAGCGCCTTGGCAAAAGCAGCCTCGCGAGAGAGCTCGGTATTGGCCAGAATGGTCTCCACCAGCTGATGCTCAACGGTGAACAGCGGGTTGAGGGAGGTCATGGGGTCCTGGAAGATGAACCCGATACGGGAGCCACGGATGGCCCGCATCTCGTTCTGGCTCTTGCCGGAGATGAGCTCGCCATTGAGATAGATATCGCCCCGGGCGATGCGACCCGGCGGGCTCAGCAGATCGATAACGGCGTTGCCGATGGTGGACTTGCCGGCGCCGGATTCACCGACCACCCCGACAATCTCACCCTTTTCGATAGAGAAAGAGAGATCCTTCACCGCGGCCAGCACCCCGTAGCGGGAGGGGTACTCGATCCGCAAGTTCTTTACTTCGAGCAAGGACATGTTTACCTCTGCGGGGGACATCCGTCCCAAATAATTCGTCCGTAAATCAGCCGCAGATGCCGGTTGTTACCTTGGGCAATATTTGCTCAATCCATGAGGCAGCGAAACCAGCGATCCGGGCGGGTTTTTTGCATTTTTTTGGAATAACCCGCGAGTAACTTAGACGGTTTGACCACGGGTGTAAATGATTGAGTTATACAATTCCGCAATGTTTTGTGCAGATAACCACCAATTCGGCAGAGATAAATGATGATTTTCATCACACAAATGGCCGGTGCGTCCGTACTTCTATTGGTATCATTACTTTAATTTCAACAACAACGCAACAAGCAGCATTTATCACTATTTCCAAAACAATCACGAGCCCCGAATGAGTAGTGAATATTTATGTGAAATGGATGATAAACGGCAGCATATGCCGATGAATGAAAATTAAGCAGATATAAATCGGGGGATGCCAGAGCGGTCATCCCCCGGAAGATGGCTCTCAACCGAGCCAGAATGCCAGTAATTGCATACAAAACAGGGCGAACAGGCCGGCGATCAGATCGTCCAGCATGATGCCCAGACCACCGTGGATCCGGCGATCAAACCAGGAGATGGGCCAGGGCTTGAGCACATCAAACAACCGGAACAGCGCGAATCCCGCCACCACCCACTCCCAACCGCCTGGCGCGGCGATCATGGTGACGCCAAAACCGATCACCTCGTCCCAGACGATGGCGCCGTGATCCGGCATGCCGATGGCATCGGTGGCGCTCTGGCAGATACGGATCCCCACGACAAAACCCACCGCCAGCAAGGCGATAAACCAATAGGTCGGCAGCCCGCTCACCAGCAGGTAGAGCGGAATGGCCGCCAGGGTGCCCATGGTGCCCGGCGCTTTGGGGCTGAGACCGGAACCAAACCCCACCGCCAAAAAATGAAGCGGATTTTTCAGATCCAGTCGTGTCAGCTCGGGCTTTATCCTGAACAAACTCATGCGAAGTGATCCCACCCTTTCAGTTGCAACTCGACCGCTTGGTCGCCACGCAGGTAGTCGATGCCCGGCTCGCCCGCCACGATGCGGCCGATACGGCTGAACTTGACCCCGCTGTGGGCCAGCGCCGTATCGAGCGCGCCGCGGTGCTCCTCCGGTACGGTAAAGCAGAGCTCGTAGTCATCGCCACCGGCCAGCGCCAGTTGCCACGCCTCCTGCTCGCTCACCGCATCCTGCAACACCGGCGAGAGCGGCAGCAGATCGAGATCGATCTGGGCCCGCACACCGGACGCCTTGAGGATATGGCCGAGATCCGATGCCAGACCATCGGAGAGATCCAGCGCACTCCCCGCCAGCCCGCGCAGCGCCTGACCGGCCAGAATACGGGGATGGGGGTGGTCGAGCCGTGGCAGCACCGCAGCCAGCTGGTTCTCGTTGAGGGTGCGTTTGCCCAGCAGGTGGGAGAGCGCCAGTGCGGCATCACCCAGAGTGCCAGTCACATAGATGCCGTCACCGGCTTTGGCACCGCTGCGCATCAAGGCTCGTCCGGCAGGCACCGCTCCCTTCACCGAGATGGTGATGGAGAGCGGCCCGCGGGTCATGTCTCCGCCCACCAGCGCCACATTGTAGTACTCGGCCAGCTCCAGAAACCCTTCGGCAAACCCGGCAACCCAACCTTCGTTGATGGCGGGCAGGGTCAGCGCCAGCGACACCCAGCGCGGCTCGGCACCCATGGCGGCGAGATCGGAGAGATTGACCGCCAGCGCCTTGTAGCCGAGATCCACCGGATCCATGTCGGGAAAGAAGTGTACGCCGCTCACCAGAGTGTCGGTGCTCACCGCCAGCTGGGTATCGGGGGGCAGGGTCAGCAGGGCACAGTCATCTCCAGGGCCCATCACCACGTCCTTGCGGGCGTGGGGGACCTTGAAGTACTTATCAATCAGCTCAAATTCACCCATACAGTAAAAAGCCAGCAATAAGCTGGCTCCTCTCTTAGATGCTGACGGACAGCAGGATCAACGCTTGTTCAGCGACTTGATCACCTTGTCCAGTACACCGTTGACAAACTTGTGGCTGTCATCGGCAGCAAAAGCTTTGGCCAGCTCGATCGCTTCGTTGATGACCACGCGCGGCGGTACATCATCACGACGGGTCAGCTCGTAGGTCGCCAGACGCAGGATCGCCTTGTCCACCATGTCCACTTCTTCCAGCGGACGGGAGAGGAAAGGTGCAAACACCTTGTCCAGCTCGCTGCAGTGGAGGGCTACCCCGAACAGCAGATCGCGGAAATAGTTCAGGTCTACACCCTTGGTGTCCTGATCGATCTTGAACTGCTCTTCGATGTCACCCACGTTAGCCTTGGTCATCTGCCACTGGTAGATGGCCTGGGTGGCGCAATGGCGGGCTTTACGGCGCTCAGACGGTTTCAATGTACTTCTCCTCGTTACACGTCCAGTTCTTTCAGGACGTTGATCATTTCGAGCGCTGCCAGTGCAGCCTCTGCACCCTTGTTACCCGCCTTGGTACCTGCACGCTCGATGGCTTGTTCAATGTTTTCAGTGGTCAGCACACCGAAGGCAACGGGAATTTCATATTCCATCATTACCTGGGCCATTCCCTTGCTGTTCTCGTTTGCCACCAGGTCGAAGTGGTAGGTGCCGCCACGGATGACAGTACCGACCGCCACGATGGCGTCGTATTGACCACTCTTGGCCAGCTTCTTGATGACCAATGGCATTTCAACCGCGCCCGGCACTTTTACCAGTGTCAGGTTGCTGTCTTGCACTTGACCTTGACGCTTCAGTACGTCCACCGCGCCGTTCACCAGACTGTCGTTGATGAAGCTGTTGAAACGGGCAACAACAATAGCAACGCGCGCCTCAGGAGCGGCGATATTTCCTTCGATAACCTTCATTGGAAATCCTGTATCTGTGCAATCAAAAGGGCCGGAGTCAAAAGTGCGCACATTCTAGCACAACAGACCCACGACAAAAACCATGGCCGCAATAGACGGCCATGATCGCGATTTAACCAGTCCGGCGCACTTGCTCGCCGGTAAATTCCACGACTTCCAGACCGAAACCGCCCGGAAGGGGATGGTACTTCTCTGGTAGTACGTTATTCGCCGACGTACTCAACCACTTCCAGACCGAAACCACCCAGAAGGGGATGGTACTTCTCTGGTGGAGCTTTACTCGCCGACGTACTCAACCACTTCCAGACCGAAACCACCGAGGGCATGGTACTTCTTCGGCGAGCTCAGCAGGCGCATCTTGCTCACGCCAAGGGCCTTGAGGATCTGGGAGCCCACGCCAACCCGGCGCGAGGTGCCCTGCCACTTGGCTCCTTCCGGTGCCAGTCCCTTGTCGGCGGCTTCAAAACCCTTGACCCTAGCCAGCAGCTCGGCGCCATGGGATTCCGCCCCCAAAATCACCAGCACGCCGCCCTCGTCGGCGATGCGGGCCATGGATTTGGGCAGCGGCCAGCTGCGGGCTGCGTGGCGGTCGGTCAACAGCAGATCGCTCAGCACATCGTGCAGATGGACGCGCACCAGGGTCGGCTGATCGGCCTGCACCTCACCCTTTTTCAGGGCGAAGTGAACCTGATTGTCGATGGTGTCGCGGAAGGTGATGAGGTCGAACTCGCCAAACTCGGTGGGCAGCTTGCACTCGGCCACCTTCTCGACCGTGGTCTCGTGCTGGTTGCGGTACTCGATAAGGTCGGCGATGGTGCCAAGCTTGATGCCGTGCTCCTCGGCGAAGATCTCCAGGTCAGGGCGGCGCGCCATGGTGCCATCTTCGTTGAGGATCTCAACGATGACGGAGGCCGCCTCGAAACCGGCCAGACGAGCCAGATCGCAGCCAGCTTCGGTGTGACCGGCGCGAGTCAGTACACCGCCATCCTGCGCCATCAGCGGGAAAATGTGGCCCGGCTGCACCAGATCGGCTGCCTTGGCATTGGGCGCCACAGCCGCCTGCACGGTCACCGCGCGATCGGCGGCTGAGATACCTGTGGTCACCCCTTCTGCCGCCTCGATGGAGACGGTAAAGGCGGTGGAGAACTGGGCATTGTTGCGATCCACCATCAGCGGCAGCGCCAATTGCTTGCAGCGATTCCGGGTCAGGGTCAGGCAGATAAGGCCACGGCCGTAGCGGGCCATGAAGTTGATATCCTCCGGACGGACGCAGGAGGCGGCCATGATGAGGTCCCCTTCGTTCTCCCTGTCCTCGTCATCCATCAGGATCACCATCTTGCCAGCCTTAATATCGGCAATGATTTCCTGGGTTGTGCTCAGCGCCATGGGCTACTCCATCAGTGTGCTTGGGGGTTGAGCCCGCAGGCTCAACGCAAATGCGTGTGTATGTTGCTCTAGATTGGGGCTAGCGGCTCCATTTCAATCAGAGCGGGATCACAGAAAATCGTTTTGGTGGCCAGATTTAGCGCACACCGTCAGAGAAAACCGGCCTTGGCCAGCGTCTCCATGGTCAGGGTCGAGGCGCTGCTCTCCTGACTTTTCCCCATCATCAGCCGCTCCAGATAGCGGGCGATCTGATCCACCTCGAGGTTGACCTTGTGGCCCGGCTTCCAGCTGGCGATGGTGGTCTCCTGAGCGGTGTGGGGCACTATGGTCAGGCGGAAAAGGTCGCCCTGCACCGCGTTGACGGTCAAGCTGATGCCATCCACCGCAATGGAGCCCTTCTCGGCGATGTAGCGGGAGAGTTCCCCCGGCGCCTTGATCCAGTACTCGATGGCGCGGCCGCTGCTGGAGACACTTTTCACTTCCCCTACCCCGTCCACGTGGCCGGAGACCAGATGACCGCCGAGGCGGGAGGTAGGCATCAGCGCTTTCTCGAGATTGACCCGATCGCCTACTCTGGCGGCGGCAAAACCGGTACGGGAGAGGGTTTCCAGCGACACATCAGCGGTATAGCTCTTGTCGCCCAGCGCCACGACGGTGAGGCAGACGCCATTGGTGGCGATGGAGTCGCCCAGTTTGACGTCGCTAAAATCCAGGCCTGGTGCGTGGACGGTGAGGGCCATGTCATCGCCCTGACGGCGCAGCTCGGCCAGGGTTCCCACCGCTTCGATAATTCCGGTAAACATGCAGATCACCTTGCTGATGACGGGGGCTGATTACGCCCCCTTGAACATTAATAAATCAGGCTATTTTGGCGGTAATGCGAATATCCGGCCCCACCATGCGCACATCCTTGATGGCGAGCTTGGGGGCCTGGAACAGCCGGGTCAGACCCGGCAGATGGAACAGGCCACGCCCCTCATCCCCCATCAGTTTGGGCGCCTGATAGAGCACCAGCTCATCCACCAGCCCCTTCTCCAGCAGGGCGCCGCACAGCCGTGGCCCCGCCTCGACCAGTACCGAGTTGACGTTCTGTTTGGCCAGCAGCATGAAGAGGCTGACCAGATCCAGCTTGCCATCCAGCAGCGGCAGCTCCAGCTGCTGCACCCACTCGGGCCACTCGCCGGACGCCTTGTGACGGGCCAGCAGCACCGGACTCTCGCTCTTGAACAGCGGCAGATCCGGGGTGAGCCGGTTTTGCGAATCGACGATGACCCGCAGCGGCTGGCGCAGGGTCTCTTTGGGATAGCTCGCCTTGACCGAGGAGGGCAGTTCGTCCCAGCGCACGGTCAGGGAAGCGCCATCGGCCAGCACAGTTTCAGCGCTGGAGAGTACCGCATCGTGGCGAGCCCGCAGTCGTTGCACATCGCGGCGCGCATCCGGGGAGGTGATCCACTGGCTCTCACCGCTCGCCATAGCGGTGCGGCCATCGAGGCTGGCTCCCAGCTTGATGGTTACCCGCGGGAAGGCGGTACGCATCCGCTTGAAAAAGCCCGGGTTGAGCGCTTCGGCTTCGCTCGCCAGCAGGCCGAAATCGGTCTTGATCCCCGCTCCGGAGAGCATCCGCAGGCCACGCCCACCCACCTGGGGATTAGGATCGACCATGGCCGCCACGACCCGCGCTACGCCAGCGTTGATCAGCGCCTCGGCGCAGGGGGGAGTACGACCATGATGGGAACAGGGTTCGAGAGTTACATAGGCGGTAGCGCCACGGGCGTTGTCACCGGCGGCGCGCAGGGCGTAGACCTCGGCATGGGGCTCGCCCGCCTTCTGATGCCACCCTTCGCCAACCACCACGCCATCCTTGACCAGCACGGCGCCGACGCAGGGATTGGGGGCCGTGGTGTAGCGGCCGCGGCGGGCCAGTTCGAGGGCCCGACTCATCCATTGGTAATCATCTTGACTAAACATTCGGGCTCCTTTGACAACACATCTCGGCTTTACGCAGTATCGTAGGTTCGATTAGCGCAGCGTAATCGGACGCGGCAACATGGGTGAGAATGGCGGTTTACTTCTCCAGCTTGGCGATCTCTTCGCCGAACTCGCGAATATCTTCGTGTCCTGAGGTAGAGAGGGGCGAAGCGGATATCCACTTGCCCATCCGATACCATCATTTCTCCAATTTGGCGATCTCTTCACCGAACTCGCGAATATCTTCGAAACTGCGATAGACGGAGGCAAAGCGGATATAGGCCACCTTGTCCAGACTCTTGAGCTCATCCATCACCAGATTGCCCACCAGCTCGGAGGCGACTTCGCGCTCGCCGGTGGCACGCAGGCGGGATTTGATATGGTTGACCGCTTTTTCGATGGCCTCCATGCTCACCGGCCGCTTCTCCAGCGCACGCAGGATGCCGGCGCGCAGCTTGTCTTCGTTGAACGGCTCGCGGGAGCCGTTGGACTTGATGACGCGGGGCATCACCAGCTCGGCCATCTCGAAGGTGGTAAAACGCTCGTGACAGAGCAGACACTCACGACGGCGGCGCACCTGATGGCCTTCTGCCACCAGACGGGAATCGATCACCTTGGTATCAACCGCACTACAGAATGGGCAATGCATCGGACCTCCGGCGTTAATGGAACAATGACCGGCCCGGCGGGCCAGGATCTAGGTCGGCCAGTGTAGCACGGCCATCCAAAACCGGTAAAAGCCAGAAAAAACAATGCCACCCGAAGGTGGCATTGGTCTCAAACCGGATGGTCTGACTTATCAGCCATAAACCGGGAAGCGGCGGCAGATATCCAGCACCTTCTCACGCACTGTGGCCAACACGGCATCGTTGTCGTGGTTGTCCAGTACGTCGCAGATCCAGTGGGTCAGCTCGATGGACTCGGCTTCCTTGAAACCGCGGCGGGTGATGGCCGGGGTACCGATCCGCACACCGGAGGTGACGAACGGGGAGCGCGGGTCGTTGGGCACGGAGTTCTTGTTGACGGTGATGTTGGCTTTGCCCAGCGCAGCGTCAGCATCCTTACCGGTCAGCTCGCGGCCGATCAGATCAACCAGCATCAGGTGGTTGTCGGTACCGCCGGAGACGATCTTGTAACCGCGCTCGATAAAGGTGGCGGCCATCGCCTTGGCGTTTTTCACGACCTGAGCCTGATAGGTCTTGAACTCCGGCTCCAGCGCCTCTTTGAAGGCCACGGCTTTACCGGCGATGACATGCATCAGCGGACCACCCTGACCACCCGGGAAGACGGCAGAGTTGAGCTTCTTGTAGAGCTCCTCGTCGTCAGCGGCGGAGAGAATAAGACCACCGCGCGGACCGGCCAGGGTCTTGTGAGTGGTGGAGGTGACCACGTGAGCGTGGGGAACCGGGTTCGGGTAGACGCCAGCTGCAATCAGACCCGCCACGTGGGCCATGTCGACGAACAGGTAGGCACCAACCTTGTCGGCGATTTCGCGCATGCGGGCCCAGTCAACGATGCCGGAGTAGGCAGAGAAGCCACCGATCATCATCTTCGGCTTGTGCTCGACAGCCTGACGTTCCATGTCGTCGTAGTCGATCTTGCCGGACTCATCGATACCGTAAGGCACGATGTTGTAAAGCTTGCCGGAGAAGTTGACCGGAGAGCCGTGGGTCAGGTGACCACCGTGGGCCAGGTTCATGCCCAGCACGGTGTCGCCCGGCTGCAGCAGAGCCATGTAAACAGCGCTGTTGGCCTGGGAGCCGGAGTGCGGCTGCACGTTGGCGTAAGTGGCACCGAACAGCTCTTTGGCGCGCTCGATGGCCAGGGTTTCGACCACATCCACATACTCGCAACCACCGTAGTAACGCTTGGAGGGGTAACCTTCGGCGTACTTGTTGGTCAGCTGGGAGCCCTGGGCTTCCATGACACGGGGGCTGGTGTAGTTCTCAGACGCAATCAGCTCGATATGCTCTTCCTGACGACGGGTTTCGTCTGTGATGGCCTGCCACAATTGCGGATCATAATTGGCGATGGTCATGTCACGTTTCAACATCCGTTTCTCTCCTGAAAATCGTTTGCGCGTTAGGTGAAGTGGGCGCGGGCATTGTAACGTGAGCTGGATCAAAGAGACAGTCCAACCACCTAAAAAAATGTTGAATTTATGTTGTAAAAAACAAGATCCCCTCCCAGTTCAATACTCTGGCCGCTCCGCCAAACGGCACATTTTTCATCCCGCGGCGGGCGGGCAAAACCCGAAGGGGATCACAACGCCCTCTTTATCCATCCTGTAACATATTCATTCGAAACAAATTCAATGATGATGGAGCTGATTGCAGCCATGCATCCGAGGGGCTGCACCTAACCGGAGGAGTTCAAGATGGACCATCTGCTGACATTCGTGATCCTGGCTGTCTTTTTTCTGTTCTACTGGGTCTACTACACCAGCCAACGCAAACATCTCCCCACCACCTCGTGGGATCAACTCCCCACCAAAGCCGACTATCTGGCGGCCCACCCTGAATCAGTCGATGGCGACATCATCTTCTGTTATCACTGCGGCCACCACGAGTTGCTGGAGGTAGGCATGGTGCACCTGACCGATTTTCGCCGGGAATGGGTCTGTGCCAAGTGCAAGCAGGTGCTGTTTCGCGAGAGCGAATAACGGCGCAGGGGCTGGCCCCCCTCCCTAAACGCCGTACATCGCCAGCAGGGATCAGGGCTGCGCATCCCTGTTGGCCACCAGCCACTGCTGCAACCCGCTCACCGCCGCGTCAAATTGCGCCCCGATTACCGCAGGCTCCCCGCATCCCGCCTCAAGAGCCGCACAGTGGCTGGCAAATTCGGTCAACCCCAGCGCCAGCGCACTCCCCTTGAGCTTGTGCGCCAGCTGACGTTGCTCACTCCCCTCACCCTGAGCCAACTTATCCACCAACACCCGCCCTTGCGACTCAAACAGCGCGACCAGCTGGCGGATCCGCGCCATGCCGAGCAGGGGCAGATCGGCATCCAGTACCGGATTGGCCCACCCGGGCTGGTTAGTTGGGGGCACGGCTACTGATAACTGCACCTGCGGCTCGATAGAGGCGCCCTCTTGCCGAAACAGCTGATCGATGGCGTTCGCCAGCACCGCCAGCCGCACCGGCTTGCCGACAAAATCGACAAACCCGGCGGCAAGGCAGTGGCGGATATCCTCCGGATACATCTGGGCCGAGATGGCGATGGCGGGCAGCGGCCGTTCATGCATCTCCTCACTGATGGCGGCCAGATCCTCGCGCAGGGTCATGCCGTCCATATCGGGCAGATTGATATCGAGCAGCGCCAGCTCGAAGGGGCGCTCGGTCACCAGCGCCAGCGCGCTGCGACCATCCTCTGCCAGGGTGACGCGATGGCCGAGGCGGGTCAGCATGCCGTGCGCCACCAACCGGTTGATCTCGTTATCCTCCACCAGCAGGATGTCACGGGACTGGCCAAGGTGCAGCGGTTGCGCCTCGGCAGGCAGCTGGGCGCTCGAACGCTGCAACGGCAAACTGAAGCTGAATTCACACCCCTTGCCCGGTTCGCTGGCAAGGATAAGCTCGCCCCCCATGGCGGCCACCAGCTTGCGGCTGATCGCCAGTCCCAGCCCGGTGCCGCCCTGATGGCCTATATCGCGCTTGCGCTGGCGAAACGCCTCGAACACCGCCTCCTGCTCATCGGCCGGAATGCCGGGGCCGGTATCGCGCACCACAAACCGGATGCAGGGCTCGGCGCAAGGGCCTTGGCAGGCAAGAGGCGCCACCGTCAGGGTAATCTGGCCACGGGCGGTAAACTTGACCGCATTGCCGAGCAAGTTGCCGAGCACCTGGCGCAGCTTGCCCAGATCCCCCTCGACCACAGGCGCCAGCCCGGGCGCATATTCCAGCGCCAGGGTGACCCCCTTGGCCGCGGCCTTTGGCCGAAACAACGCGCTCAGCTCATCCACCAGCTGGAACAGGGGGAAGGGTTCGCGGCGCGCCTCCACATGGCCCGCCTCGATCTTGGAGTAGTCGAGAATGTCGTTGAGGATCTCCAGCAGGGATTCACCGCTGTGCTCGATGGCGGCCAGATAGCGCTGCTGGGTATCGCTGAGGTGGGTATCTTCCAGCAGCGTCAGACCACCCAGAATGCCGTTCATGGGGGTGCGGATCTCGTGGCTCATGGTGGCGAGAAACACCGACTTGGCGCGGTTGGCCTGCTCTGCCTCGGCGCGGGCCTGCCGCTGCTTCTCTACCTCCTCATTGAGCCGCTCGTTGGCGTGGCTGAGCTGGCCGGTGCGCTCCTCGACCCGCGACTCAAGCTCGCGCTGATAGCGGCCCAGCTCAACCGCATTGTCACGAAACACCTGCAGGGCCCGGCCCAGCTCCGCCAGCTCATCGCGCCCGGTGCTGGCGATCGGCTCAAGAGGGGCCAGATCCCCGCGCGCCAACCGGCTCATCCCCGCCACCGCCCGTTGCAGCGGCCAGACGATCCGGCCGTAGACCATGCGCCACATCAGCAGCATCAGCAGTAGCAGGGTGAGCAGGCCAATGGCCATCAGCGCCTGCTCCAGCAGCCTTAGGCGCTGGCTTAGCGCCTGCTGGCTCTGCCCCAGCGAATCGCGGGCACGGCTGACCAGCTCTCCGACCTGCTGGTTGAGGCTGCTCATCAGAGCTTCGTTGGCACTGGCCAGCACCCGAAGCGCCTCCCCCTTGCCGAGCCAGTCGCTGCGCAGCTGCATCAGCTTGTCACTCTGTGCCAGCACGGTCAGCGCCTGCTCCACCGCCTGACGGCGAGCCGGATCGGTCACCGCCCCGGCCCGCAGTTGCAAGATGGCCAGCTCCCGCTGCCCCTCTTGCAATAGCGTTTGCAACTGTTCCTGCCGTTCGCTGCGCCACATCTCCTCGATGCGCTGCTGTTGCATCAGGGTGCGATGACGCAGCTCGGTCATCTGCTCCAGCCAGTCGAGATCCTGCTCCAGCAGACGGTCCAGCGTCCGGGCCGCCTGCGCGCCTTGCTGTTGGTAGAGGGAACCCAATCCCGCCACCATCACGGTTTCGGCGTTCTCCATCTGGCTTCTCGCCAGCTCGGCGATCTGCCCGGCCGCCGCCACCAGACGGGCCCGCTGCGCCTCGCCCTGCGCCATCAGGGTCAGTCGCTCTCCCACCAGCCAGCCCTGCTGACCCAGATTGCCGATGATGCTCTGACTGAGCTGATCGAGGCTTGTTGAACCCTGCCCACGGCCGAGTTGCGCCAGCACCTGTTGTAGCTGTTGCCCCTGCAGGGTGAGCAAGCGTCCCTGATGCTCCCGCTCCTGCTCGCTGGTTGCGGTGGCCAGCAGCCGTGACGCGCTCTGGATCTCGCCGCTGAGGCGAGAGAGCGTGCGCGCCAGCTCCTGATCGGCCAGAGTCTGCTGCACCCCTTGCTCCAGCTGGCGCAGATGGCTAAGCCCCACCCAGCCCAGCAGGGAAGCACTCAGGGTCAGCAACGCCATCAGGGAGAAGGCCAGCAGCAACTTGCCACCCAGGCCGGAAAAGATTCTCACGGGAAGTCCCTTGGTTGTGGTCGGCTTTGACCGGATAATATGGCCCAACACTTTAACAAAACCCCTGGCCATGCGAAGCGTCTATCTCTCCCCCTTGTTGCTGATCTGGTTACTAATGCTTCCCCGCGCCGCCCTCGCCTTTGCGGTCGATATCTGGCGCGGCGGCGAATTCAGCGGCCAGCCGGTGCGCCAGCAGTGGCCGGAACCCGCTGCCGCAACCAAACCGCTGACCCTCTGTGCCCTCTACCCCCATCTGCGCGACGCCTACTGGCTTTCGGTCAATCAGGGCATGGTTGACGAGGCGAAGCGGCTGGGAATCAAGTTGCAGATCCACGAAGCGGGGGGCTATGGCGCCCTCGCCGAGCAGCGCCAGCAGTTGCAGCGCTGCGTGCAGGAAGGGAGCGACGCCATCTTGCTCGGCGCGGTGAGTTATCAGGGCTTACGCGAAGCGATCACAGCCACGCAGCTGCCGCTCTTTGGGTTGGTCAACGATCTGCCCAGCGGTCTGGTGCAGGCCAAGGTGGGGGTCTCCTGGTACCAGATGGGCTGGCAAATCGGCCACTGGCTGGCGCAGCGCCACCCCGCCGGCAGCAAACCGGTCTCGGTTGCCCTCTTCCCCGGCCCGCAGGCGAGCGGCGGCAACAACTTCGTAGAGCCGGGCTTTGCCGATGCCATCAAGGGGAGTGCCATCAAGCTGGTCACCACAGAGCGCGGCGACAACAGCCGGGAAATCCAGCGCACGCTGGTGCAGCAGACGCTAGCCCGCTATCCCGACCTCGACTATCTGGTGGGGGGCGCCATCGCCGCCGAAGTGGCGGTCAACGAGCTGGCGCAGCGCCATCTCGACAGGCCCCAGGTGCTGAGCACCTACTTCAGCCACGGGGTACAGCGGGGCCTGCGCCGGGGCAAGATCCTGGCAGCCAACAGCGATCAGATGCGGCTGCAGGGGCGCCTTGCGGTCGCTCAGGCGGTCTGCCTGCTGCAACACCCTGATGCCAATGCCGAGCAGTGCCCGCGGGTGATGGGGCCACCCATTCTGACGCTATCTGCGCCGCTGGCCGACCCCGCAGATTCCCTCTCGGATGGCGCTTTTCGTCCCGTCTATCGGGTCGAATAGCCGTTCCAAATCCGATTAGCACACTCAAGGAGAAGAGATGAAAGAGTTACATGCCAGCTGCCTGTGCGGCGCCGTCGCCCTGACCCTGCCGGATCAGTTCGACTATATGGGGAACTGCCACTGCAGCGAATGCCGCAAGTTTTCAGGGGGAGATTATGCCTCGGTCGGCGGACTGGATGGCAACAAGGTCACCATAGTGAAAGGGGAAGAGGCCATCGGCCGCTACCGGAAATCGGCAGAGACCACCCTGGCCTTCTGTCGTCACTGCGGCTCCAGCCTGTTCAGCCAGAAGAGCAGCAGCGGCAAGATCAACCTGCGCCTCGGGGTACTGGACGATGTGCCGAGCCAGCGGCCCGCGTTTCACATCTTTGTCGGCTCCAAGGCGCCCTGGCACCAGATTGGCGACGACTGCCCGCAATTTGATACCCGCCCGCCGGTCTGACACCCGGTCAAACAGGTCAAAGCCACCGCAACGGGGTCAGGAGGCTATCTCACCGGCAAACAGATAGCCTTCACCATGGACGGTGACAAACAGCTGGGGATCCCGCGGATCCGCTTCCATCTTGCCGCGCAGCCGCCGGATCAACACGTCTATGGTGCGATCGCTCGGGCCATCGCCGCGATGGCTGATAAGGGTCAGGATCCGCTCCCGACTGAGCACCCGCCCGGCATGGGCGACAAAGGCCACCAGCACTTCATATTCGGCCTTGGTCAGCCGCACCGGCACTCCGTCCTTGCTGAGCTGGCGACGGGGAATGTCAAAACGCCAGGGGCCAAAGCGCACCGCATCGTCAGCCACCGCAGGCTCGCTCGGCACGGCGGCCGCCAGCGAGATCCGCCACAGCAGATTCTTGACCCGCACCAGCAGTTCCCTGAGCTCGAACGGCTTGGTGACATAGTCATCGGCCCCCATCTCGAGGCCGACTATCCGGTCTACCGCATCACTGCGGCCGGTGACCAGAATGATCCCCACCGTGCTGCGCGCCCGCAGTTCACGGGTCAGCAGCAGACCATCTTCCCCCGGCAGGTTGATATCCAGCATCACCAGATCGACCGTTTGTTCCGCCAGCACGGCGCGCATCTCCTGGCCATTTTCGACCGCCGTCACCCGATAGCCCTCCCGCTCGAAATAGCCGGTCAGCTTCTCGCGGGTAACCGCATCATCTTCAACAACCAGAATGTGGTAGCTCATGGGCAGGGTTCACGATGGTCGACAAGGGAGGATTATTCTATTCACATTTTGTCATAAATACCCCTATTTCATTAATTTGTGGCGGCAGCCCTGTTCACAACGCCTCCCTATCATGGCTCCCATCAAAAAAGTGATGTGAGAGAGCATGATGAAAAAACTGTGGCACTTCCTGCGCACCCCCAGCCGTCGCTGGTCGGTACTGGCGCTGCTTCTGGTGGGCGTCGGCGTCACCCTCGCGGGCACCGTCGGCCTGCACTATGGCTTTGAGAAAACCAGCAGCCTCGAATTCTGTATCTCCTGCCACTCCATGAAAGACACCGTCTATCCGGAGTACAAGGAGTCCATCCACTTCAAGAATGCCTCAGGAGTACAGGCGGTCTGTACCGACTGTCATCAGCCGAAGGATTTCGTCGGCAAGGTGGCCCGCAAGATGGAGGCAGCCAACGACCTCTATCAGGAGTACATAGGCCACAGCATCGACACCCAGGAGAAGTTCGAGGACCGGCGCCTGCATCTGGCCGAGAAGGTGTGGGCACGGATGAGCAGCCAGAACTCCAAGACCTGCAAGTCCTGCCACAGCTACGACAACATGGATCACGCCAAGCAGTCCCCGGCGGCAGCGCTGGCGATGAAAGATGCGGCGGCGAAGAACATGAACTGCATCGCGTGCCACAAGGGCATCGCCCACGAACTGCCCAACATGGCGGGCGGCTTCCGGGCCACTTACGCCACTCTGGTCAACGACGCGCAAGAGGCGCCAGCCGCCGAGACCCTCTACAACCTGGGTGAAAAAGATCTCTACGCCAGCGAACAGAGCAGCGACCCGGTCGGCAAACTGCTGCCCGCCTCCCGCATCGACGTCGTAGACCGCAGCGGCGATCGCCTCAAGGTGATCATCGAAGGGTGGCGCGAAAGCGATGGCAAGGGCCGGGTGCTGAGCGAATACATGGGCAAGCGGGTCTTCGTCGCTACCATCCGTGATGAACTGAAAGCGAGCGAGAAAGTGCTCAAGCAGGAGACCGACAGCGCCACCCATATCAAGTGGGAACAGGTTCAGGTGCAGGCTTGGGTCGATGGCAAGGGCTTTGAGTCCTCACTCAAGCCGATCTGGGATTACGCCGGCGAGATGTACAAATCCACCTGCAACTCCTGCCACGGCGCGCCGGATCCCGCTCACTTCACCGCCAACGGCTGGATCTCGGGGCTCAAGGCGATGTCTGCCTATTACCGTCTGAGCAAGGAAGAGGAGCGCACCCTGCTCAAATACCTGCAAAACCATGCCGCCGATACCGGTGGTCAGGGCAGCCACTAAGTCCGGATTCGAAAGAGGAATAACAAGATGATCAATATTTCCCGTCGTGGTTTTCTGGGTGGCTTGCTGGCCAGCGGTGCCTCTGCCCTGATCGGCCCCTCCCTGCTCGGTCGCGCCGTGATGGCCGCCGAGTCTGGCGACAAGCTGGTGCAGTCCGGCTCCCACTGGGGCGCCTTCCGTGCCCGGGTGGTCGATGGCCGCTGGGTCGAGACCCTGCCGTTCGAGCACGACAAGCACCCCACCGACATGCTCAAGGCATTGAGTGAGGTGGTCTACAACCCCTCCCGCATCCGCTACCCCATGGTGCGGCTGGACTGGCTGCGCAAGGGGCACCAGTCCGACACCAGCGAACGCGGCCAGAACCGCTTCGTGCGGGTCACCTGGTCCCAGGCGCTGGACTTCTTCTATCACGAGCTGGAGCGGGTGCAGAAAACCTATGGCCCGAGCGCCCTCTATGCCGGCCACTCCGGCTGGCAGTCAGTGGGCAAGCTGCACTCTGCTGGTGCCATGCTGGGACGCGCCATGAACCTGCACGGCACCTATCTGGCCAAGGCCGGTGACTACTCCACCGGTGCCGCCCAGGTGATCCTGCCCCACGTGGCGGGCGCCATGGAGGTGTATGAACAGCAGACCTCCTGGCCGCTGGTGCTGGAGCACAGCAAAACCATCGTTATCTGGGGCTCCGATCCCATCAAGAACCTGCAGGTGGGCTGGCTGGTGCCGGATCACAGCGTCTACGACTACTGGGCGCAGCTGAAAGAGAAGGTGGCCAAAGGCGAGATCCGGGTGATCAGTGTCGATCCGGTCAAATCCAAGACCCAGAAGTACCTCAATTGCGATCAGGTGACCCTGAATCCGCAGACCGACGTACCGCTGATGCTGGGCATCGCCCACACCCTCTACAGCGAGAAGCGCCACGACGAGGCGTTCCTGAAGAACTACACCACCGGTTTTGACAAGTTCCTGCCCTACCTGCTGGGCACCAGCGATGGTCAGGTGAAGGATGCCGAGTGGGCCGCCGCCATCTGTGGCGTCCCTGCCGAGACCATCCGCGAGCTGGCCCGCGCCATGAGCAGCGGCCGCACCCAGCTTATCGGCGGCTGGTGTGTGCAGCGCATGCACCACGGCGAGCAGTACGCCTGGATGCTGGTGGTTCTGGCCTCCATGCTTGGCCAGATCGGCCTGCCGGGGGGCGGTTACGGCTTTGGCTGGCACTACAACGGAGCGGGCACCATCACCTCCAGCGGCCCAATCATGTCCGGTTTCAGCTCGGTCATTCCCGGGGTCAAGCCGCTCCATGACGGCGACTGGAAGGGCTACTCCAAGTACATTCCGGTGGCCCGTTTCGTCGACTGCATCCTCAATCCGGGCAAGCAGATCGCCTTCAACGGCCAGACCATCACCTACCCCCACATGAAGATGGCGGTGTTCTGCGGCAACAACCCGTTCCACCACCAGCAGGATCGCAACAAGATGGTAGCGGCCTGGCGCAAGCTGGAAACCGTGGTCAGCATCGATCACCAGTGGACCGCCAGCTGCCGCTTCGCCGATATCGTGCTGCCCGCCACCACCACCTATGAGCGGGATGACATCGAGCAGTGGGGCTCCCACTCCAACGCGGGCATTCTGGCCATGTACAAGGTTGTGGAGCCGCTGTTCGAGGCGCGCGATGACTATGACATCTTCGCCGATCTCTGCCGTCGCTTCGGTCGCGAGGCCGAGTTCACCGGCGGCAAGAGCAAGCTGGAGTGGATCCAGAGCATCTACGACGACGCCCGCCTGCAGGGGCGCGGCATCGGCATTCGCCTGCCCCGTTTCAGCCAGTTCTGGCACGGCGAAGGCTTCGTCACCTTCCCGGCGGGCCAGCCCTGGGTGCGCCACGAGTCGTTCCGTCAGGAGCCGGATCTGGAGCCACTGGGCACCCCGTCCGGCCTTATCGAGATCTACTCCAAGACCATCGCCGACTACGGCTATGGAGATTGCCCGGGCCACCCGGTCTGGATCGAACCCTACGAGCGCTCTCACGGCGGGCCGGGCAGCAAACAGTACCCGCTGCACCTGCAATCCTGCCACCCGGACAAGCGGCTGCACAGCCAGCTCTGCTCCTCCGACAACTACCGCGCCACCTACACGGTACAGGGTCGCGAGCCTGTCTACATGAATCCGCAGGATGCCAAATCCCGCGGCCTCAAAGACGGCGATCTGGTGCGGGTGTTCAACGGCCGCGGTCAGGTATTGGCTGGTCTGGTGGTGAGCGATGACTACGCCCCCGGCGTGGTGCGCATTCAGGAAGGAGCCTGGTATGGCCCGCAAGAGGGCGGCAAGGTGGGGACTCTCTGTACCTACGGCGATCCCAACGTGCTGACCGCCGACATCGGCTCCTCCAGCCTGGCGCAGGCCACCACGGCCCATACCGCGCTGGTGGAGATCGAGAAGTTCCGCGAACAGGCACCCGCCGTCACTGCCTTCGGCGCGCCGGAATCGGCCAAGGGCATCGACCCCATGTTCCCGGCACTCTGACCCCGGGGGGACGAAAGCGCCCCCTTGAGTTTCCTTTATTTTTAAAGTCGTTAGAATCGGGAGCCATCAAGGCTCCCGATTGCCATCCACGGAGGAAAAATGCAGGAATTTATGGCTACCAGCGAACGCCGGGCCGAACTCTACTGGTGGTTCTCCACCCTGTTCGCCGCCGAACTCAGTGATGAGCAGATCGCCGAATATGACACCTATGATGTGCGAAGCTTCCTGAAAAGCCTCTCCACCCTGGATCCGATGCGCGAAGCCGTGGCCGAACTCAACGAGGCCATCGCCCGCCTGCTGGTGCGTCCGGATCGCCAGCTGGAACTCGCCGCCGACTTCGCCGGTCTGTTTCTGGTGGATCCCAAACAGGGCGCCCTGCCCTACGAATCGCTCTACCGCGGCGAGGCCAAGCTGCTGATGCAGGCCCCGATGGCCGAGATGCAGGCCCGCCTCGATCGCCTCGGTATCAATGTCAGCGATAAATACAAAGAGCCTGCCGACCATCTGGCCATCGAGCTGGATCTGATAGGCAATCTCATCATCCGCGCGGCGGAAGCCAAGAGCGCGGCCGAGCGGGAACGCTGGCTCGACGAGCAGGAAGCGCTGCTGCACGGTCATCTGCTGGGCTGGTTTGACAAGTTCGAAAGCGCCTGTCGCGCCGCCGACCGGTTTGGCTTCTACGGCGCCACTGCCCGTCTGCTGGGGGTATTCCTCAAGATGGATGCCAACTACCTCTCTCTGGTCAAACCGGCACCGTCTGCCGACTGAGGCCGCGATGAAGACAGCCCTGCTTCTGATTGCATGCTGGCTGCTGGCCCTGATCCCGCTGGATCAGGGCATTACTCCCCTGATTGCGCTGCTGTTCAACCCAGATCGCGAGCTCTACGGCACCGCCCAGCTCACCGGATTTGCCGGCATCCTGCTCACCCTCTACCTTGCCAATCTCGGCGTCGAGGTGGTGTTGCGCCGCCGCTTCCAGATTGCCGGCATGCTGGCGCTGCTGGCCGCCTGGATCGACTTCATCAACAGCAGCGGCAGCGAGTCGCACTTCCTGCTGCTCTATCTGCTTGCCCTCCCCTTCCATCTGATCGGCTGGCTGGTACTGGTGCGCGGCATTCAGGCGTTTGGTCGCCAGAAGGGATAACCACTCGCCCCTTTTCCATCCTTTTTATCAGGTTTTTCTGCCTATTCTTGCCGTCAAAACAACCAGATAACTCCGCTTGACTCCCGGCCAAACAGTTCGTGCCATACTGACAACTGATGCAAGTGATAAAACAATCAATGCCGAGGTCATCATGGATGGGAAGCTTTTCAACGCCGACACCGAGGCAATGTTGACTCAGCTGTCAGATCACACCGTCCTGGAACAGCTGATGGATAATGCCCCTCTGGGCATCGGCGTCTTTGACTGCGAATTTCGCTACCGTAAAGTCAATCAGGTGCTGGCCGACATCAATGGCAAAAGCATCGAGGAGCATCAGGGCAAGCACCTCAGAGAGGTGGTTCCCAAGCTGGCCCCGACCCTGGAGCCCATGTTTCAGCAGATCATGCGCAGCGGCATGCCCTACGTGGATATCGCCATCACGGGCCAAACCGCGGCGTATGACAGCAGCTCACGCCGCTTTCAGGCCACCTACAGCCCGATGCGTGATGAGAAGGGAGAGCTGAACGGCATCCTCGCCATCGTACGGGACATCACCGAGCAGTACGAAACCGAACAACGGCTGCAACTGGCAATGCGAGCGGCCCAAATCGGGGTGTGGGAGTGGCACGTGGCGGAGGACAGATTACTGTTCGACGGCCAGATTGAGCCGCTGCTGGGCATCGAAGCCAACCAGTTCCACGGCGGGCTGCAAGCGTTCGTCGACTGTTTTGAACCGGAATCCGGCAGCCAGCTCAAGGCTGCCCTGCAAAGTCATGACCCCATCCATCTCACCCTGAGCTACCTTACCGCACTCAACGAGCGCCACTGGGTCGATATTCATGCCGACCATGTCCCCGCCACCGAGTCGGTCGGCCACCGGGTCATGGGGGTCATTCACAATGCCACCGCCCGCCGCCGTCAGGAGGAGCGACTCCATCAGGCCAACGTGGTATTCGATACCACGGCCGAGGGGATCATCATCCTCGACAGCGAGCACCATATTCTGTCGGTCAACCCGGCCTTCACCATGCTGACCCAATACAATGCCGAGGAGGTAATAGGCCGCACCCCGGATATCATCATGCATCCCAGGCGCTACACTGACCTCGACTATCCTTGGTATCACCTGCGCCCCGGCAACAACGCCTGGCATGGCGAGATGGTTTGTCTGCGCAAGGATGGCAGCTACTTCTCCTCCTGGCAGCAGATCAGTGCTGTCTATGACAACTTCAACAACACCACTCACTATGTGATCGCCCTTTCCGACATCAGCGCCATTCGCAAGGTGGAGGCCGAGCTGAACCACCTTGCCTATCACGATCCCCTGACCGAGCTGGGCAATCGTCATCTGTTGCAGGAGCGGCTGGCCCTTGAGCTGAAAACCGCGCAGCTCAATCGCAAACGGTTGGGGCTGCTCTTTATCGATCTGGATGGCTTCAAGCTGATCAACGACAGCCTGGGCCACGGGGTTGGCGATGAGCTGCTCAAGCGGCTGGCAGAGCGGATCCGCGGCTGCCTGCAACACAACGATTTGGCGACCCGCCTCGGGGGAGACGAGTTTCTGGTGCTGATCCCCTATCTGGAGGAGCCTGACGAGCTGGCAACCCTGGCCAATACCCTGCTGACCGTGTTGCGTGAACCGGTTGAGCTGGCCCATGAGCTGGTGGCAATCTCGGCAAGTATCGGTATCGCCATCTATCCGGATCATGCAGACAGCCCGGAAACCCTGGTCAGCGCCGCCGACAGCGCCATGTACGAGGCGAAAAGTCAGGGGCGCAACGGATTCCAGTTCTATACCCCCTGCATGGCGGCTCGAGCCCGCGAGCGAATGCAGATTGAGCAGGGTCTGCTCAAGGCCCTGGAGCTCGAACAGCTCTGCATTTTCTATCAACCCATGACCAATCTGGCCAACGGCCACCTGAGCGGACTGGAAGCCCTGCTGCGCTGGCAGCATCCCAATGAGGGGATGATAGCGCCGACCCGTTTTATTCCGGTGGCAGAGGAGTGCGGCCTGATAGAGAAAATTGGGGAGTGGGTGATGCGCAACGCCTGCGAGCAGGGGCAAAACTGGCTGGCCGCCGGACTGCCGGTGCCTCGCTTGTCGGTCAATGTGTCGGTGCGGGAGATGCGCTCCCCGGGCTACGTTGAACGGGTCGCCGCTATTCTGGCCGAGACCGGATTTCCGCCAGAACGGCTCGAGATCGAGGTGACGGAGAGCATCATCCAGCGGGTCGAACAGAGTCTGGATCTCTTTACCCGCCTGAAAAATCTCGGCGTGCAGATTGCCATCGATGACTTTGGTACCGGCTTCTCGTCACTGAGTCTGCTCAAGACCCTGCCGATCGATCGCATCAAGATCGACCGGGCGTTTGTGCAGGCATTACCGGAAGACAAGAACAGTCGGGAGCTCTGCCGCACCATCATCAATCTGGCCGACAGTCTGGATATGGAGGTCACCGCCGAAGGGATTGAAACCAAGGCACAACACGCCTTTTTGCAGTCACTCAACTGCGGCGAAGGACAGGGTTATCTGTTCAGCAAACCACTGCATGTCGAACATATGGGAGATCGCCTGCATCAACGCTACGTCTGATAGCGGCAGGCAATCATCATCACCAGCCGGGAGGCATCCGCCTCCTGGCTGCCGACCGGATTACCACTCGATCTGCAAGCGGGATTCCCAACCATCATCACGATCATTGAGCATGCGCGTCAGCGGTGATTCGCCAGCATAACGGGGGGCTGGCTCGCTGAAGGTAAGTCTGGTACCAGGCTCTTTGGCCTGCCATGCATGACCAAGCTGATCGGCCACCTGATCCCGCAGCGCAGGTGAGGCCTCCTGATGGGTGATCGCAAACTCTTTCGGGGGTTCGCCAGCGGGCACTGGCGCATCAAACTGCCAGAGGGATGCACAGAGCAACAGAGAAAACATCATGACCTCCAATTAATCGACACGCCCCCTTTTACCCACTCGCCGATTAATTGTCACTCTTTGTCCTGTAACCAACTGTTGCCGCCTATCCAAAAGTCTAATTGCCCCCCGCCACCAAAGGTATAAGTTGTTACTTAATTATTAAAAGTATGTATTCAAAGGAGTGAGTGATGAGCGAGAGCAAGGTCTACCCGGTCAAACCCCACATCAGCAGCAATGCACTGCTAGACAAGGGCGACTACGCCGCCATGTATCAGGCCTCCGTCGAGGATCCCGATACCTTCTGGGGAGAGCAGGGAAAAATTCTCGACTGGATGAAACCCTATAGCAAGGTCAAGAACACCTCCTACGATCCGGGCCATGTCTCCATCAAATGGTTTGAAGATGGCCAGCTCAACGTCTCGGCCAACTGTCTCGATCGCCATCTCGCCGAACGAGGTGACAAGGTCGCCATCATCTGGGAAGGGGACAACCCTGCCGAAGATCGCAAACTCACCTACCGCGAGTTGCACAGCGAAGTGTGCAAGTTTGCCAACGTCTTGAAAGCACAAGGGGTTCATCGCGGCGACGTGGTCTGCCTCTATATGCCCATGGTGCCCGAAGCCGCCATCGCCATGCTGGCCTGTACCCGCATCGGCGCGGTACACAGCATCGTCTTCGGCGGCTTCTCGCCGGAAGCGCTGGCCGGCCGCATCATCGACTCGGGCTCGCGCATCGTGATCACCGCCGACGAAGGTCTGCGCGGTGGCCGTCCGGTGCCGCTCAAGAAGAATGTGGATGAAGCGCTCACCAACCCGGATACCCAGGTCAACAAGGTGATCGTGCTCAAGCGCACCGGCGGCAATGTCGCTTGGCACAACCACCGCGACATCTGGTGGCACGAAGCGACCGCCACCGTCAGCAGCGACTGCCCGCCCGAGGCGATGAACGCCGAAGATCCGCTCTTTATCCTCTATACCTCCGGCTCCACCGGCAAACCCAAGGGGGTGCTGCACACCACTGGCGGCTATCTGGTTTATGCCACCCTCACCTTCAAATATGTGTTCGACTACCACGAAGAGGATATCTACTGGTGTACCGCCGATGTGGGCTGGGTCACCGGCCACTCCTATCTGGTCTACGGACCGCTCGCCAACGGTGCCACCACCATCATGTTCGAAGGGGTGCCCAACTACCCGGCCACCAACCGCATGAGTCAGGTGGTGGACAAGCATCAGGTCACCATTCTCTATACCGCCCCCACTGCCATCCGCGCCCTGATGGCCAAAGGCAACGAAGCGGTCACCGGCACGTCACGCCAGAGCCTGCGCATCATGGGCTCGGTGGGTGAACCCATCAACCCGGAAGCCTGGGAGTGGTACTACCGCACCATTGGTGACGAGCGCTGCCCCATTGTCGATACCTGGTGGCAAACCGAGACCGGCGGCATCCTGATTACGCCGCTGCCCGGCGTCACCGACCTGAAACCGGGCTCGGCGACTCGTCCCTTCTTCGGGGTGCAACCGGCGCTGGTGGACAACATGGGCGAGCCGCTGGAGGGGGCCACCGAGGGCAATCTGGTGATCACCGACTCCTGGCCGGGTCAGATGCGCACCGTATTCGGCGATCACGAGCGGTTCGAGCAGACCTACTTCTCCACCTTCCCGGGCCGCTACTTCACCGGCGACGGTGCCCGTCGCGACGAGGACGGCTACTACTGGATCACCGGTCGGGTGGATGATGTACTGAACGTCTCCGGCCACCGCATGGGTACCGCCGAAATTGAATCGGCGCTGGTGGCCCATCCCAAGATCGCTGAAGCCGCGGTGGTGGGGGTTCCTCACGAGATAAAGGGTCAGGGTATCTATGCCTATGTCACCCTGATCGCCGGGGAAGAGCCAAGCCGCGAGCTGCACAAAGAGGTGAAGGAGTGGGTGCGCAAGGAGATTGGCGCCATCGCCACTCCGGATGTCATTCACTGGGCGGAGGGACTGCCGAAGACCCGTTCCGGCAAGATCATGCGCCGCATCTTGCGCAAGATCGCCACCGGCGAGACCGACAGCCTGGGGGATATCTCCACCTTGGCGGATCCGGGGGTAGTAGACAAACTCATCCGCGAGAAGTCGGAAGCAGCCTGATCCCGCTTCGTTTGTTGCTCAACAAAGCCGGCCTTGTGCCGGCTTTGTCGTTTCTTATCCGCCAGCAAACAGCAAGGTGGCAGCGACGAAGTATCTCAGGTTGAAACGTGCAATAAATAGCCAGATGTAGAGATTAGACCAGTAAAATGCTGCTAATTTTCACGAAATCAATATAATTGCGAAATCTGTGTGCCAGGGCACACCGATTTGCGCAGAAAATGGCTAGATTTCTGGTAGTCCACAAGATAGCTGATAGATAGCAGCATTATCATCGAGGATGTACTCAATATGTCGCAAAATCACCGAATTCTCCTGCTCAACGGACCAAACCTGAATCTGCTGGGCAAACGGGAACCGGGTATCTACGGCAGCAAGACGCTTGATGAGATCGTCGCCGATCTGAAGCTTAACGCCAGCGAACTCGGTGTCACTCTGGAACATCTGCAATCCAATGCCGAACATGAGTTGGTCGGCCGCATCCATCAGGCCATGGGCCAGGTGGATTTTATCATCATCAATCCAGCTGCCTTCACCCACACCAGCGTCGCCATTCGCGATGCGCTGCTGGGTGTCGCCATCCCCTTTATCGAGGTTCACCTGTCAAATGTCCATGCCAGGGAGCCGTTCCGTCATCACTCCTATCTGTCTGATGTCGCCAAAGGGGTCATTTGTGGTCTGGGGGCCGATGGCTACCAATTCGCTTTAACCGCGGCCGTGCACCATCTGCGCGCGGCTTGATAATCACTGATCAGATAAAGAAGAAAGAGAATGCTAATGGATATCCGCAAAATCAAGAAGCTGATTGAACTGGTTGAAGAGTCCGGCATCGCCGAACTGGAGATCTCCGAAGGTGAAGAGTCCGTTCGCATCAGCCGCAACTTCTCCGGTCAGGTGACCACAGCCATGCCGCAGATGATGATGCAGCAAGCCGCTCCGGTTGCCGCACCTGCCGCTGCCGCCCCGGTTGCCGCTGCACCGGCCGCAGATGCCGCCCCGAGTGGTCACCTGATGCGCTCCCCGATGGTTGGCTCCTTCTACCGCTCCTCCAGCCCAGATGCCAAGCCGTTCGCGGAAGTGGGTCAGCAAGTCAATGTCGGCGACACCCTGTGCATCGTCGAAGCCATGAAAATGATGAACCAAATCGAGTCTGACAAGGCCGGTGTGATCAAAGCGATCCTGGTTGAAAATGGTCAGGCCGTCGAATTTGACGAGCCGCTGTTCATCATCGAATAAGGGAAATCGCCACCCATGTTGGACAAAGTAGTCATCGCCAACCGCGGTGAAATTGCCCTGCGGATCCTGCGCGCCTGTAAAGAGCTCGGGATCAAGACAGTGGCCGTTCACTCCACCGCCGACCGGGAGCTCAAACATGTGCTGCTGGCCGACGAATCCATCTGTATCGGCAGACCGGCCAGTACTGAATCCTACCTCAACGTCCCGGCCATCATCGCCGCCGCCGAGGTAACCGGTGCCGTGGCCATCCACCCGGGTTACGGCTTCCTCTCCGAGAACGCCGATTTCGCCGAAGTGGTCGAAAAATCCGGCTTCATCTTCATCGGCCCGCGCGCCGAGACCATTCGCCTGATGGGTGACAAGGTCTCCGCCATCGAAGCGATGAAGAAAGCGGGCGTACCGTGTGTACCGGGCTCTGACGGCCCCGTCGACAACGACGCCAAGCACAACGCCGCCATTGCCAAGCGCATCGGCTATCCGGTGATCATCAAGGCCGCCGGTGGCGGTGGTGGTCGCGGTATGCGCGTGGTGCGCAATGAAGCGGAACTGGCGGGCGCCATCGCCCTGACCAAATCCGAAGCAGGCCAGTTCTTCAAGAACGACATGGTCTACATGGAGAAGTACCTGGAAAACCCGCGCCACATCGAAATTCAGGTGTTGGCAGACGGCCAGGGCAACGCCCTCTATCTGGGCGAGCGTGACTGCTCCATGCAGCGTCGCCACCAGAAAGTGGTGGAAGAGGCGCCGGCACCGGGCATCACCGCCGAAATGCGCAAGTTCATCGGTGAGCGCTGTGTGCGTGCCTGTATCGAGATCGGCTACCGCGGTGCGGGTACTTTCGAGTTCCTGTACGAGAACGGCGAGTTCTATTTCATCGAAATGAACACCCGTATCCAGGTTGAGCATCCGGTCACCGAGATGGTCACCGGTATCGATCTGATCAAGGAGCAGCTGCGCATCGCCGCCGGCCAGCCCCTGTCGATCACCCAGCAGGATATCCGCATCCGTGGCCATGCCATCGAGTGCCGGATCAACGCCGAAGATCCGGCCACCTTCATGCCCTCTCCGGGTCTGGTGCAGCGCTTCCACGCGCCGGGTGGTCTGGGCGTGCGTTGGGACTCCCACATCTATGCCGGTTACAAGGTACCGCCCCACTACGATTCAATGATCGGCAAGCTGATCTGCTACGGCGAGAATCGTGACATTGCCATCGCCCGCATGCGTCATGCGCTGGACGAGCTGGTGGTGGAAGGGATCAAGACCAACGTACCGTTGCAAAAAGAGATCATGAAAGACGAAAACTTCCAGCACGGTGGCACCAATATCCACTATCTGCACAAGAAGTTGGGTCTGTAAGGATCGCTTATAGAGACCGGACTTCCGGTGGAAGTCTGCTCCGCAAGGAGCCTCTGCTGAAAAAGGGCCATGGCGACATGGCCCTTTTTTGTTATCCTTGCGCCCCTCAAATTTGTCGGAGGCCAAGGTGAACCGTTTTGCTCTCGCCCGCCGGGAAGCAGCTTTCTGCCTGCTGCTGACCCTGTTCTACTTCTTTGCCTGGTATGGCACCGCCTATTTTATCCCGCTCCAGCTGGAGTTGTGGGGGCTGCCGCTGTGGTTCCTGCTCAGTTGCATGGTGATGCCGCTGCTGTTCATTCTGCTCTGCGCCCTGATGGTGAACCGGCTGTTTGTGGAGATCCCCCTCGATACCCACTCCCCTTCCGGCAAGGAGTCATCCCATGAATCTTGAGTTGATGCTGCCGCTCGTCATCTATCTGGTACTGGTGCTGGGGGTGGGTTTCTGGGCCAGCCGCCATTGCACAGAAGGCAACTTCGTGCAGGAGTACTTCATCGGCAACCGCAGCATGGGCGGGCTGGTGCTGGCGATGACGCTAGTGGCCACCTACACCTCGGCCTCCTCCTTTATCGGCGGACCGGGCGCGGCCTACAAGATCGGTCTGGGCTGGGTGTTGCTGGCGATGATCCAGCTGCCCACCGTCTGGCTGACCCTGGGGGTGCTTGGCAAGAAGTTCGCCATCATCGCCCGCCGGGTCAATGCGGTGACCATCAACGACATGCTGTGGGCCCGCTACCAGAGCAAGGCGGTGGTGATCCTTGGCTCCGTTACTATCATCCTCGCCTTTATCGCGACCATGGTGGTGCAGTTTATCGGCGGCGCCCGCCTGCTCGAGACCGCCACCGGCCTCTCCTACCAGCAGGGCTTGATGCTGTTTGCCAGCTGCGTACTGCTCTACACCATCATCGGCGGCTTCCGCGCCGTGGTGATGACCGATGCCCTGCAGGGGATCATCATGCTGATCGGCACCGGCGCCCTGCTGGCAGGAATTCTGATTGCCGGTGACGGCTTGCCAAACCTTATCCACCAGCTCAGGGAGATCGATCCCAAGCTGGTGAGCCCGCAAGGGGCCGGCGACATGCTGACCCAGCCCTTTATGCTGAGCTTCTGGATCCTGGTCTGTGTCGGGGTGGTGGGGCTGCCCCACTCGGCATTGCGCTGTTTTGGCTATCGCGACAGCAAGGCGCTCCATCGTGGCATTCTGATCGGCACCGTGGTCAGCGCCCTGCTGATGTTTGGCATGCATCTGGCCGGCGCTCTGGGTCGCGCCATCCTGCCGGGCATGGACAGCCCGGACAAGATCATGCCCTCCCTGATGATGGAAGTGCTGCCCCCCTGGCTGGCTGGGGTCTTTCTGGCGGCGCCGATGGCGGCCATCATGTCCACCATCGACTCCCAGCTGATCCAGGCTTCCGCCACTCTGGTGAAGGATCTCTATCTCAACTATCTGAGTCCAAAGCAGGAGAAGCTGGAGGTGCGCATCCCCCGCCTCTCCCTGCTCTGCACCCTGATCCTCGGCACTCTGGTGCTGCTGGCGGCGTTGCAGCCCCCCGAGATGATCATCTGGCTCAACCTGCTCGCCTTTGGCGGTCTGCAGGCGGTGTTCCTCTGGCCGCTGGTGCTCGGCCTCTACTGGTCGCGGGCCAACGGCCCGGGCGCGCTGGCCAGCATGGTCAGCGGCATCGTCAGCTATGGGGTACTCAGTCAGTGGGGGATCAAGCTGGCTGGCCTGCACGCCATCGTGCCAAGCCTCACGCTGGCGCTGGTGGTCTTTATCACGGTCAGCCTGCTGACGGCATCGCCCTCGCGGGAAGTACGCGAGCTTTTCGGGCAGAAATAATAAAAATATAAATTAGGGGTTCCAAAACTATCCCCAAATAGGTGTTTTCCGGTTAAACTGTGCGCCAAGTCACAGAACGTAGCCGCTGTATGCCCGTTAAAGCCACTCGACAAGTCGTTACTCAAGCCCTGCAGCGGCTCGGTTATGCCCTGCTGCTGCCCGTCTCCATCCTGCCGATGGCGGCGCTGATATACCGGCTTGGTCAACCCGACGTGCTCGATTTGGCGGTGCTCTCCCTCACCGGTCAGGCGATCTTCAGCCAGATGCCGCTTATCTATGCGGTGGCGATCGCCTTTGGCCTGAGTCGGCAAGAGCTGGGCGGGCAGACGCTGGCGGGTGCGGTCAACTTCCTGCTGCTCAGCACCGCCTTCAATACGCTGGCCCCCAACCTGCACGCCGACATGATCTGCGGCCTGCTGGCGGGACTCACCACCGCCATTATCTATCCCTGGGTTCACCAGCAAACCCTGCCCCGCTGGCTGCAGATCGCCAGGGGGGAGTTTCCCAGCCTGCTGGTGTCGGCCTTGGCCTGCCTGCTGATCGCCATCCCCCTCTCGTTGCTGTGGCCGCCACTGGAGCGCGGGCTGACCCTGCTCACCTCCGAGCTGCTTACCACGCCGTTTGGCGCCTTCTGCTACGGCACCCTCAACCGCTTGCTGATCCCGCTTGGGCTCCATCAGGTATTGGGCAGCGTCATCGGCCTTGGCGAGAGCAACCTGCAGGCGCTGGCCACCGCCCAACCCCTTCATGAAGGGTATGTGGCCGGTCTCTACCCCATCATCATGTTCGGCCTGCCGGGCGCCTGTTTTGCCATCTGGCTGCACCGCCAACGGATGCAGCGGCTGCCACAGGGCGGGCTGCTGCTCACCCTGGCGCTCACCTCGGCACTGGTAGGGATCACAGAGCCTATCGAATTTCTGTTCGCCTTTACCGCCCCCTGGCTGTTTCTCGCCCACGCCTTGCTGACCGGGCTATCGCTCGCTGTCTGTAGCGGGCTGGGGATCAAGGTGGGCAGCTACTTCTCCGCCGGCCTGCTGGATCTGGTGCTGAGCTATCAGGCAGGGGAGCACAGCTTCTGGCTCATTCCGGTCGGTATCCTGTTCTTCGTTGCCTACACCCTGCTGTTCTATCAACTGCTGGAGCGCGCGCCCCTCAGCATGCCGAGCAAGCCCATCGCGGTGGAGCATCCGCGCCTTGCCAGCGTTGCCCCCTCAGACCCGCAGATGCTGGCGATCCAGTACCTCAAGGTGCTGGGCGGGATGGACAATCTGGTGGCGATGAGTGTCTGTATCACCCGCCTCAGCCTGCGGGTGCGCGATATTTCACTGGTGGATGAATCTCGCCTGCTGGGCCTGGGCTGCCTCTCCTGGATCCAGCTCAACGACCACCAGCTGGTGCTGGTGCTGGGCCCCAGCGCCAGCCTGATTGAAGGGCAGATCCGCATGCTGGCGGAGCGCCAGTCGGTCCCCCTCGGCCTCAAACCAAATCAGGAGTCGGCCAGCCAGAGCAGCTGGTAACTCAGGCAAACGGCAACCGCTCGGCCACGAAATCCATCAGGGTGCGCAGAGCGGGGGCCAGATGCTCCCGACTCGGATAGATAAGGTAAAACGGGTTGGCCGGAATGGGCTGATCCGGCAACACCTTCTGCAATCGCCCCGCCGCCAAATCCCCTTCGCAGACATGGTGGGGCAGCAGGGCAATCCCCCCGTCATGGAGCGCCATCTCCCGCAGCGCCAGCAAGCTGTTGCTGACACAGGCCCCCTGCGGCCGCCAGCCTCCCTCCTGCAATGGCCACACCGGCATGGCCGAGTGCACCAGACAGGCATAGCGGCCCAGCTCGCTCAGCTGTTGCGGCATGCCGTGGGCCGCCAGATAGGCAGGCGCCGCCACCAGATGGCGCGCCACCTCACCGATGCGCCGACAGATGAGGCTGGAGTCTTTTAGCGGCGCCGCCCGCAACGCCAGATCGTAACCCTCCCCCACCAGATCGAGCTGTTCGTCACTCAGGGTCAGCTCCAGCACCACCTCGGGATAGAGGGCGCGAAACTCGGCGAGGATCCGGCCAAGCAGCAGGGTACCGGTCGCCTCGGGGGCGGTGATCCGCACCCGACCCGCCGGGGCCGAGCGCAGCCGCGCCATCGCCAGATTGGCGCTGCGGGCCAGTGCCAGCAACCCCTGACAATGCTCCACATAGAGCTCCCCCTGCGGCGTCAGACTCAACCTGCGGGTGGTGCGCTGCAACAGCCGCACCCCGAGTTGGGATTCAAGCCGCGAGATCTTCTGGCTCACCGACGACTTGGGCATACCGAGCAGCTCGGCAGCCCGGGTAAAGCTCCCCTGCTCCACCACGGTGGCGAACAGTCCCATCAACTCCAGATCGACATTGTTCATATATTCAAACAGTCTTTACCGATTACCCATCTTAATCTTGATAATTAACCAGACTAGAGTGAGTGGCAATCCCGAACACACCGATTTGAAAGGAATAACCATGAAAGCCATTGCCCTGACTCACTACCTGCCAAGCGACCACCCCGACTGCTTTATCGCCGCCAACCTGTCCGACCCCACCCCAGGCCCGCGGGATCTGCTGGTGCGGGTCACCGCCACCTCCGTCAATCCGGTGGATACCAAGGTGCGCTCCCCCAAGGCCAAAATTGAAAGCTCGCCTCGGGTACTCGGCTGGGATGCGGTGGGGGAAGTGATCGCCATCGGCAGCGAAGTCACCCTGTTCAAGGCGGGCGACCGGGTCTGGTATGCCGGCGACATCAGCCGCCCCGGCAGCAACAGCGCCCTGCAACTGGTGGATGAGCGCATCGCCGCGATCGCCCCCACCACCTTGAGCGATGTGGAGGCCGCCGCCCTGCCGCTCACCGCCATCACCGCTTGGGAAACCCTGTTCGAGCGCTTCGCTCTTACCCGCGAAAGCCGTGGCAAACTGCTGATCATCGGCGGCGCCGGTGGCGTGGGCTCCATCGCCATCCAGCTGGCCCGCCAGCTCACCGGCATGGAGGTGATTGCTACCGCCTCCCGCCCCGAGAGCCGCGAGTGGTGCCTCGAAATGGGCGCCCATCAGGTTGTGAACCACCACAAGTTGCAGGAGGAGCTGACCGCCCTTGGCATCACTCAGGTCGATGCCATCTTCTGCACCAACGCCACCGCCGAGCACTGGGCCACCATGGCAGGGCTGATCCGCCCGTTTGGCCATATCTGTACCATCGCCGAATCGAGCGAGCCGTGGGATCTCTCCCTGCTCAAGAGCAAGAGCGTCACCTTCAGCCAGGAGTTCATGTTCACCCGCTCCCTGTTCCAGACGCCGGACATGATCGAGCAGCACCGCCTGCTCGGCCGGGTGGCGGCACTGGTCGATGAAGGGGTATTGCAGACCACCCTGACCAGAACCATCCCCTCACTGACCCCGGTCACGCTGGCTCAGGCCCACGCAGAAGTGGAAGCGGGACGCATGGTGGGCAAACTGGTGATCGACATGAGCGGCTTTGCCAACTAAGCCCTCCAACGCACCATGATGGGATAAGTTCACCAAGGAGATGCCCCAAACGGGCACAACCAGCGGCACTCATGACTGCCTGTGGCAGGCCAACGTCCGACAATCAGCCAAAAAAGAGGCCATTTCGCGAGAAATGGCCTGAATACCTGAACATTGGGGTAACAATCACACACATATCCTTATGCAGGACAATCTAGTCTTTGCATCTGGCGTGCCAACAGCAGCATGAATGCGCCAAAACGGCGTCAGCCCGTCCTTGAGCAAGGTGCCGACCTTGCTCTTTTTTTATCTGGCAGACTGTTTACCAGGCAAACAAGTGCAGATAAAAAAATGCCACCCGAGGGTGGCAGTGAAAGATGACGGAACTTGAGCAAAGCGTTCAGCGAAAACCGGTCGTCTTCGCCTGCATAGAGCAATACAGGAACCGTGCCAATCCGACAAAAGCCCCCGAATCCCTCCACGTCATGGGCAAACCACGACAGCACTGCCCCATGATGGTAGAATCTCGCGGTTTCACATTTATGAAGAGTCGACGCCATGCCCTGGATACAAATTCGAATCAACGCCACTGCCAAGACCGCAGACAAGGTGAGCAACATGCTGCTGGGGCGTGGAGCCCAGGCGGTGACCTTTATGGATGCCAAGGATGTGCCCGTCTACGAACCCATGCCCGGTGAAACCCCGCTCTGGGGCGAGACCGAAGTGATGGGTCTGTTCGATGCCGAAACCGATCCGGCCCCCACCATCGCCTTCTTCCAGCAGATCTTCGGCGAAAATGTCGGCTACAAGGTCGAGCAGCTGGAGGACAAGGATTGGGTGCGCGAGTGGATGGATCACTTCCATCCCATGCAGTTTGGCGAGCGCCTCTGGATCTGCCCGAGCTGGCGCGACGTGCCGAACCCCGATGCGGTCAACGTCATGCTGGATCCGGGTCTGGCCTTCGGTACCGGTACCCACCCCACCACCGCCCTCTGCCTGCAGTGGCTGGACGGGCTGGATCTGACCGGTAAAACCGTGGTCGACTTTGGTTGCGGCTCCGGCATTCTCGGCATCGCCGCCCTGAAACTGGGTGCCGCCCGCGTCATCGGCATCGACATCGACCCGCAGGCCATTCAGGCCAGCCGCGACAACGCCGCGCGCAACGGCGTCGCCGACCAGATTGAGCTCTATCTGCCGGCCGACCAGCCACAAGACGTCGAAGCGGACGTGGTAGTCGCCAACATTCTGGCCGGCCCGCTGCGCGAACTGGCACCGCTGATCGCCGGCCACGGCAAAGCGGGCAGCCTGATGGCCCTCTCCGGCGTGCTGGAGAGCCAGGCCCCGGAGCTGGAAACCATCTACGGCCAGTGGTTCGAGATGGACCCGACCGCAGTCAAGGAGGAGTGGTGCCGCCTCTCCGGCCGCAAGCACGGCTAAACATAGCTCCCGCTCTCAAGGCGGAAAGTCAGCATCTTTATCAAACAAGAGCACCCACGGGTGCTCTTGTTGTTTCTCCACCTTTCCCACTCTGGGGGACGGTTCACGCTTCTCTGGCCAATGAGGGATTAACATCGTTCTTACACATCATTGAGGCCCTGCCATGAGCGAATACCAGAAGATGATTAGCAGCCAACCGTACAACTGCATGGCACCCGAGTTGGCCCAGTTGCGCCGGGAGGCAGCACGGCGCTATCGCCGTTTCAATCAGGCGGAAGAGGAGACAGAGCAGCGGGCACTACTGGCGGAGCTGATTGGCGAACTGGCAGAGAATGCCTTTATCTGCCCGCCCCTCTACTGCACCTATGGCCGCCACATCTACCTTGGCAAAAACAGCTACATCAACATGGGAGCCACCCTGCTGGACAATGCCCCCATCCGCATCGGAGCCAACGTGATGATTGGGCCAAACGTGCAGATCTATACCGCAGCCCATGCACTGGAGGCCGACGAACGAATTCAGGGCACAGAGACGGCGCTGCCGGTCACCATTGAAGACAAGGTCTGGATTGGGGGCGGTGCCATCTTGCTGCCCGGCGTAACCATAGGGCGGGAGGCGATCGTCGGCGCGGGCGCCGTAGTCACCAAAGATGTACCGGCCGGTGCTCGGGTAGTCGGCAACCCGGCCCGGATCCTGCCAGCCAAAAACAGGGCATAAGGCAGCCAACCGGGTTGTATGCCGATACCGCCATCAACTCACAACAGACCCGACACCCCATAAAAAATAAAGCCCAATGTCACGAAGACGTTGGGCTGTTAAAAGGTGCTACGGAATTGCGACTCTCATCGCAGAAAAATTAGAAGGAGTGCCCTTCTAAACTGGCAGGGAGATATTAGCGAATGCGCAAACGTTTTACATAGTGAAATACAACAGGATTGCGAGGTACATCGCACTATTTAAATAATTACCTGCTATGGCGCGCGAAGCCTCTTTGAGCCATTTATTTTCCCCAATTTCTCTGGTTACTATTCACGGTTAAACAGAAAAGCCCCGATTTCTCGAGGCTTTGCTTCTCTCAACCGCAACGTGGCCGAAAAGTCAGAAACGGCGGACAAACTCATCAAGCGGCAGCTCGCGCAGTTTACGCGCTTCCAGCATGGGGGTACCGAGATAGAGGAAACCCACCAGCTGATCCTCTGCCGCCAGTCCCAATCCCTTGTTGATCTGCTCATCGAAGATAAACCAGCCGGAGCGCCAGATACCGTTGAAGCCCTGTGCCTGCGCTGCCATCTGCATCGCCATCAGGGCACAACCGGCAGAGAGCTCCTGCTCCAGTTTCGGCACCTTGGGGTGATCCTGATAACGGGTTGCCACGGCGACGACCAAGGGCGCCCGCAGTGGCGCTTCGCTGCACTTCTTGATGCTCTCTTCATCTTCGCCACGAACACGGGCCGCCTCGGCCAGCAGCTTGCCCAGCCGCTCGCGCCCTTCCCCTTCAAACAGAATGAACTGCCAGGGAGTCAGGGTGCCATGATCCGGCGCACGCAGGCCCGCCTTGAGGATATTGTCGAGCACCTCACCGCTCGGGGCGGGATCGGCGAGACGGCCACAGGAGTGGCGATTGAGCAACAGGGTGAGAGCATCCATGGGCAATTCCTTCTCTGGGGCAATGATGGCGCTACCTTAGCACAGCACCGAATGAAGAAAACCCCTGAGGCTCAGGGGTTTATCGCACTATAAAGGGCAGGATGGCACAGCTGGCTAGATGATCGCAGCCAGCTCGGCCCCTTGCCGGATAGCACGCTTGGCATCCAGTTCGGCAGCCACGTCGGCTCCGCCGATGATATGCACCGGCTTGCCTGCCGCCTGCAACCCGGCCTGCAGCTCTTTAAGGGGCTCCTGCCCGGCGCAGACTATCACCTGATCCACCGGCAGACACTGCTTGCTCTCGCCCACCTGAATATGCAAGCCCTCGTCATCGATCCCCAGATATTGCACCCCGGAGAGCATCTGCACCTTGCGGTTCTTGAGCACGGTACGGTGGATCCAGCCGGTGGTCTTGCCAAGTCCGTCACCCACCTTGCTCTCCTTGCGCTGGAGCAGCCAGATCTGGCGCTCGGGGACGTCGATTTCAGGAGCCGTGAGGCCACCGCGCTCGCCAAGCTGTTTGTCGATGCCCCACTCCTTGAGCCAGTGATCACGGTGCCCATCGGCATCCATCTCCACTTTCTTCTCTACCAGATACTCAGCTACATCGAAGCCGATGCCGCCGGCACCGATCACCGCCACCTTCTGGCCGACCGGTTTGTGATCCCGCAATACATCGAGATAACTCATCACCTTGGGATGTTCGATGCCCGGAATATTGGGGGTGCGCGGACGAATACCGGTAGCGAGGATCACCTCGTCAAAACCGCCGCCGAGCAGGCTCTCGGCACTCTGGCGCTGGCCGAGATAGAGCTCGACGCCGCACTTCTCCAGCCGTTTGGCGAAATAGCGCAGAGTCTCGTGAAACTCCTCCTTGCCGGGGATCTGCTTGGCGAAGTTGAACTGGCCGCCGATTTCGCTGGCTTGATCGAACAGGCTCACCTGATGACCGCGCTCGGCGGCGTAACAGGCAAACGCCAGCCCGGCCGGGCCCGCCCCCACCACCGCCAGCTTTTTGGGCTGGGGCACGCGGCCAAAGGTCAGCTCGGTCTCGAAACAGGCGCGGGGATTGACCAGACAGGAGGCGCGCTTCTGCTTGAACACATGGTCGAGGCAGGCTTGATTGCAGGCGATACAGGTGTTGATCTCGTCCGCCCGGTTCTCGGCCGCCTTGATGACAAATTCGGGATCAGCCAGGAAGGGGCGCGCCATGGAGACCATATCCGCCTCGCCCCCCGCCAGAATCCGCTCGGCCACCTCCGGGGTGTTGATCCGGTTGGTGGTGATAAGCGGCACCTTGAGGTGTTTTTTCAGCTCGGCGGTCACCCAGCTGAAGGCACCGCGTGGCACGCTGGTGGCGATGGTGGGAATACGCGCTTCGTGCCAACCGATACCGGTGTTGATGAGGGTCACCCCCACCGCTTCCAGCGCTTTGCCAAGGGCAATCACCTCTTCCAGGGTCGAGCCCTGCTCCACCAGATCCAGCATGGAGAGGCGGAAGATAATGATGAAGTCGGTGCCGACCCGCTCGCGGATGGCGCGGACAATCTCCACCGGGAAGCGCATCCGGTTTTCGCTGCTACCACCCCAGCCGTCGGTGCGTTTGTTGGTGCGCTCGCAGATGAACTGGTTGATGAGATAGCCTTCCGAGCCCATCACCTCGACGCCGTCATAACCGGCCGCCTTGGCCAACGCTGCTGTAGCCGCGAAGTCGCGAATGGTGCCGCGGATCTGCCGCTCGCTCATGGCGCGCGGTTTGAACGGGGAGATGGGGGCCTTGAGGGCGCTCGGCGCCAGACTGAAGGGATGATAGGCGTAACGACCGGCATGGAGGATCTGCAGCGCTATCTTGCCCCCCTCCTGATGCACGGCGCTGGTCACCTTCTTGTGCTTGCTCACCTGCCAGGGAAAGCTCAGCTGAGAGCCGTGAGGCACCAGCCGACCGCGCAGGTTGGGGGCAATGCCGCCGGTGACGATAAGGCCAACACCACCACGGGCGCGCTCGGCGTAAAAGGCGGCCAGCTTGTCAAAACCGCCCTTCTCCTCTTCGAGGCCGGTATGCATGGAGCCCATCAACACGCGGTTGCGCAGCTGGGTAAAACCAAGGTCGAGCGGGGTCAGCAGGGTCGGATAGCGGCTCACGATGCCTCCAGTTAATTTTTTGTTATCAAACTTAGGCTAGAGTAAAGAATCGAAAATTCTTTTTCAAACAAATGTTTGGACAATTTTTCAGCGAACAGCCGTGCCCTGAACGAAGATAGACGGGATCCGCCAGTCGGAAATGGCAATTTCGCCCGCAACTGGTTAATAATGGCTCTTCTCTACCCATTAACAGGGCGATAACGCGACTATGTCTATTTTCAAAGGTCTGGGTTGGTTGTTCCGCAGCCTGTGGCGCCTGCTCAATTTCACCCGGCTGATGCTGGTCAATCTGCTGTTTCTCATCGTAGTGCTGGTCATCGTCTTCAGCGTCAGCCAGAAAGAGGCCCCCAAGGCGCCCATCGAAGGGGCGCTAACCCTCAATCTCAACGGCGTGCTGGTGGAGCAACGCTCCCAGACAGATCCCACCGTACAACTGCTGCGCCAGATGGACAGCAGCGACGAGCAGCCGAGCGAGATCGTCCTCTCCGACCTGCTGTGGGCCATCAAGAGTGCCAAGGATGACGAGCGCATCAAGGCGCTGGTGATCAAGCCGCAAGGGCTGCAGGGAGCCAACTTCACCAAACTGCAGGAGGTGGCGAGTGCCATCGACTCCTTCCGGGAGAGCGGCAAACCGGTGATCGCCATGGCCGACTTCTACACTCAGGGCCAATACTTGCTGGCGGCCCACGCCGATCACGTGCTGCTCAACCAGAGCGGCGCCGTGGTGATCGAGGGGCTTGGGGTCTACCAGACCTACTTCAAATCGGCGCTGGAGAAGCTCAATATCACCCCGCACGTGTTCAAGGTCGGCACCTACAAATCCTTCGTCGAACCCTATACCCGCGACGAGATGTCCCCCGAGAGCAAAGAAGCGAACCAGCGCTGGCTGGATCAGCTGTGGCAATCATATGTGGCCGATGTCGCCGAGCAGCGGGAGATCGAACCCGATGCGGTCGCGCCGGGCAAGGATCGCTTCCTCGAGCTGCTGCGCAAAGCCGGTGGCAATGCCGCCAACTACGCCCTCGACAACGGGCTGGTGGATCAGCTGGCCACCCGCGACGAGATGACCCAGGCGGTCATTAAAGAGGTGGGTGAAGCGGACGACCACGGCTGGAAAGGGGTCGGCCTGAAAGAGTATCTGGCTGCCATTCCGGAACAATATCCCCAGAGCGGCAAGGATGAGGTGGGTCTGGTGGTCGCCAGCGGCGCCATCATGGATGGCGTCCAGCCTGCCGGCACCATCGGCGGCGACAGCCTCTCCGACCTGCTGGCCGATGCCCGCCGCGATGACAAGGTCAAAGCCGTGGTCCTGCGGGTCGACAGCCCGGGCGGCAGCGCCTTCGCCGCCGAGCAGATCCGCGCCGAGCTGCTGGCCCTGAAACAGGCTGGCAAACCGGTAGTGGTCTCCATGGGCAGCTATGCCGCCTCCGGTGGCTACTGGATCTCCGCCGATGCGGACAAGATCTTCGCCTCCCCCACCACCCTCACCGGCTCCATCGGGGTGTTCGGCATGTTCGCCACTATCGACAAGGCGTTGGCCCAGTTCGGCGTGCATACCGATGGGGTTGGCACCACAGATTACGTCGGCATCGGCCCGACCCGCGCCCTGCCGGATCACGTCGGTCAGGCAATCCAGCTGAGCGTGGAGGATACCTACCAGCGCTTCATCGGTCTGGTCAGCAAGGGCCGCGGCCTGAGCCCGGAAGAGGCCGAAAAAGCGGCCGAAGGTCGGGTCTGGACTGGTGAGGATGCCAAGGCCCTGGGTCTGGTGGACGAGTTCGGCAATCTGGATGACGCCATCAAGGCAGCCGCCGAACTGGCCAACCTCAAAGAGTGGCAGGTGACCCCCATCGAGCAGGAGGAGTCCACCAAGGACAAGTTCCTGCGCCAGCTGTTTGACAGCAGTGCCCAAGTGCTGGCCCCCCAGTTGCAAAGCTGGCTGCCGGCTGGATTTGGCAAGGCATTGGTGGAAGTGAACCGCAGTCTCGACCCGCTCACCCGCTTCAACGATCCGCAAGGCACCTACGCCTTCTGCCCGGTCTGCGTGCAGTAAGCAAGCGGTGACTCCCCCATAAAAAACGGCGACCATCTGGTCGCCGTTTTCTTTATTCAGCCAGTGCGCGCGGCACCGCCAACTTGCTCAATCAGGGATTGAGGCGAGTCGGCATACCGGTACGCTGTTCCAGCACCTGCTTGACCACGTTGGAGTCAGACTCGGCGTGAGCGATGAAGCGGGTGATAGCTGGTGTCATCGGGAGCGGCACGGAGGCGGTGGAGTTGAACTCCTCCTCGGTGCGCGACAGGGGCTCGTGTACTTCCATGTAGCGACCGCCATCCGGCTCGACCGTGGTCTTGACCGGCTGGTTGACGAACTGGACGCGGGTGCCGACCGGCACGTTGTCGAACAGATACTTGATGTCGTCAGCGCGCAGACGCACGCAACCGCTGCTCACCCGCAGACCGATACCGAAGGTGGCGTTGGTGCCGTGGATGGCATAGAGGTTGCCAATGTAGAGGGCGTGCAGACCCATGGGGTTATCCGGACCGGCTGGCCATACTGCCGGCAGAGTCTTGCCCTGGGCGGCATAGCGACGACGGATGTTCTCGGTCGGGGTCCAGGTCGGGTTGGCGCGCTTGCGCTCTACCTTGGTGATCCAGTTCTCCGGGGTGTTTACCCCCAGCTGACCGATGCCGATGGGCAACACTTCCACCACGTTCTTCCCTTTCGGGTAGTAGTAGAGACGCATCTCGGCAACGTTGATGACTATCCCTTCGCGGGGCGCGTTGGGCAGGATCAGCTGGTGGGGGATGATCAGGGTGCTACCCGCTTTCGGCAGATAGGGATCAACGCCCGGGTTGGCTTCCATGATGTTGGTCAGACCCAGCTGGAAGTCAGCAGCGATCTGCTCCAGCGGACGGTTGTCCGCAGGCACCACGTATTCCTGGTTTTCACCGATCAGGCGACTGTTGGCCGCAGGCAGACGGTACTCGACGGCGGCAGCCTGCTGGCTGACCAGCGCAAAAGTGCATAAAAGGGCCGAAGCGGCAGTGCGAAGGGGATTCATAAAATTCCTGTGTGGTTTCCTGTACCAAATGGGCCGGGGGCCGTCTCATCCTCGGTCTGCCGGTGGCGGGTCAACCTGCCCCACGACGCCAATAACCGAGCGCGCATTCTTTCCTGAGTCGGCCAAAATTTCAACTTCCATATGTTGCTTTTCTTGTTAAAAGTAGCCGTTTTCGATGTGACACTTATCAACAGGGCAAAAGCCACACTAGCAAGTCGCAGCTGAGTGAAAGATGAATGGCACTGCCCGCCAGTCAGCGAGCCACCCAAGCCCCCGTCAACCACAGCGCAGCGCCACCTTGCTTCACGGTTGCAGCCCTAGCTGAAACGTTTGTCACACCGGGAGAGATAGACCAATGTCGATGGAGGCTCTGTATTGGCATGAAGAGGGATAAAACCGTGCCTCAGCCACCCGCCGGTGCTGGAAGCCACCATAAAAAAACCGCTCCGAAGAGCGGTTAATGGAGCCACCAGGCAACCATAAAAGGGACTACAGGTAGTTGTCATTGGAATTACTGGACGGCTGCCTCACCGGTGCCACTCTGCTCCTTGAGGAAGCTGATCCACGGAGATGCCCGACCGCTGACGTTGCCATTCTGAGCCGCCTGGGTGAAAGCGTTGAGGGCCTCCTTCGGCTTTTGTTGCTCAAAATAGGCGACCCCGGTCAGGAACTTGAGATCCGCCCGCTGTTCACCATTGGCATTGGCTGCCGGTTTGGCGGCCAGCGCCACCAGATCCTGATAGCGTTTGCTCTGGATCATCATGCGCGCCATTTTCAGCTGCAATTCGGCGCTCGGGGCCAGCTGGTAGGATTTGGCCAGGGTGTCGATGGCCGGATCCAGCTCCTTGGCCTGATGCCAGTAGTTGGCCAGGGTCTTGTAGTTGCTGGCGCTCTGCTCAATCACTCCATCCTTCATCCCCTTCTCCATCACCCGTGCGGCGCGATGGGGAATGCCGGTGAAGGCGAGGTAGTTGGCGAGGCGCTGCAGCTCGGCGGCCTCGGTCAACATGCCGAGGTTATAGGCCGACTCCAGCGCCGCCAGCGCCTTGGCATCGTTGCCTGCCTGCATATGCATGGCCGATAGCTGGGTCCAGTACTTCTTCTTCTCCGGGAACATGTTGACCAGAGAGGTCAGCACCTCGGTCGCCGGTTTGTACTGTTTCAGCTCGTAGTGAGCCCCCATCTTCAGCAGATACCAGGACTCCGGCGCTTTACCTGCCGACAGCTTGATCGCCTGATCCACCGCCGGGATCGCGTCACGGTACTGCTTGAGCTGCACGTGTGCGTTGGCCAGCGTGATATAGGCATGAGAGTTGGGCTTGTCATCCTTGCCCTGGTTGGCAAACCACTCCTTCATGGTCTTGATCGACCCCTGATAATTGCCCTCCGCCATATAGAGCTGGGCCAGGTTGTAGCGCACCTGCTGGGCCACCGGTGGCGGCAGGCCGCCTGTCGCGATGGCATCGGCAAAGTACTTGGTCGCCTGACCGTATTTCTCCTGCTGGGCGGCCACGAAACCGAGAGTCTGCAATATGACCCCCTTGTCGTAGACCCGCTCGCCCGCGCCGGAAAGCGCATCTTGCAGCTTGGCATTGGCCTCGCCGTATTTCTTCTCGGTGATCAGCTCCTGCGCCTTGTTGACCGCCCGATAGGCCCGATCCGACAGGGCCGGCTGCTCGGCGGCCCAACTGGCGGTGCTGAGCAGCACCGCCATGGCGACCGGGGCGAGGATCATCTTGTGTAACTTGTTCATCGCCACCTTCCTTAGTTGACCGCGAACTCGATCTCTTGCTGCATCCGGCTCGCCTGCGGCTTGCCATCCACCATGGCCGGTTTGAACGTCCACTTGGCGATGGTTTTGCGCGCCTCTTTGCCGAGGTCATAGCTGCGCGGCTCTTCCTTGACGATCCGCACGTTGTTGACGGTGCCGCGCTCGGTGACGGTGAACTCCACCAGCACCTTGCCGGAGGCCAGCCCCGCCAGTGCCGCCTTGCGGGGCATCATGGGCTCGAAGGTCGCCAGCGGAATGGCGCCATTATTGCCACCGACTCCACCACCACCGCCGCCGGTGCTGTAGGCACCCAGCGCGTTGCCACCACCGATGTTGACCGGGATGTCGAGCTTGGGCATGTCCATCGGCGCGCTCTCCATCTTCGGCCGATCCGTGCTGGCCACTTCCATCTCGGGAGGCGGCGGCGGACGCTTGGGCGGCGGCGGTTTGGGCAGCTCCCGCTGTTTCTCTTGCAGGGTCTCCTGGGGCTTGAGGCGGATGAAATCGGTCATGGTGACGTCATCCTTCTCTACCAACTCCCGGTGATCCGGTGTGATCAGCTTGTTCATTCCCAGAAACAGAAAGAACACCACCACACAGGAGACCGCCAACGATATCAGGTATCTCATAGGTCTCTCTCCGGCATCAGCTGCTCTTGTCTGCCGCGATGGAGATGTTCTGGACACCGGCCATGCGGATCTGATCCATGACCTGCACCACCAGACCGGAACGGGATTCGTTATCGGCCTGGATCACCACGGCGCTCTCCGGGTTTTCGGCCCGCAGCCGCTCGATGTTGGCGCGCACCGCCCCCACTTCGACCACACGCTTGTCGACCCAGACCTGACCGTTTTCGCGCACCGCGACCATGATATTGCCCTTCTTCACCGTCTCGGCCGTGCTGGCACTGGGACGGTTGATCTCGACACCGGACTCCTTGACGAAGGAGGTGGTGACGATGAAGAAGATCAGCATGATGAACACTATGTCCAGCATGGGGGTCAAATCGATAGCCGCCTCGTCAGCACCGCTGTCGCTGTAACGTTTTCTCATAGCAGAAACTCCTTGCTTGTTCTGTGCCCCCGGCAGGCCATGCCTCGCCGGGGGTATGCATCCTGCATCAACCGTGTTTCAGGTTGTCTTCCAGCTTTTGCACCGCCAGTTTGGCTTTGTGATCGAGCTGGTTGACAAAAAACAGGCCGGAAAGGGCGGCGATCATGCCCGCCATGGTCGGTACCGTTGCCTTGGAGATCCCCGATGCCATCGCCCGCGGCGAACCGGTGCCGGTGATGGCTAGGGTGTCAAACACCTGCACCATCCCCACCACGGTCCCGAGCAGCCCCATCAACGGGCAGAGAGCGATCAGCACCTTGATGACCGGCATCCCCTTGTCCACCGCCATGGCAACTCGTGAGACCAGCTCGCGCCGGATCTGCTTGGCAGACCAGGAGAGATGATCGGTGCGGGCCAGCCAGGTGGCCTTGGTCTGCTTCACCTGCTTGGGGTAGACCGCCATGAAGTAGAACCAGCGCTCCAGCAACAGGGCCCACATCATCAGGGTCAGGAAGAACAGGGCGACCAGTACATCGCCCCCCAATCCCAAAAACCGGCGGACCGACTCGACTTCTTCAATCAACCAGAACCACATGAGTGACTCCTTACGCTGCGGCTTTGGAGGCGTGCAGACGTTCCTGATAACGGGCGACGAAACCGGCGCTCTGCTCTTCCAGCACCTGGATCAGACGACGGCTCTGGGTCTGCACAATGGTGTAGAGGAACAGCATGGGCACCGCGACGACCAGACCCTGCATGGTGGTCACCAGCGCCTCGGAGATACCGCCCGCCATCAGCTTGGGATCGCCGGTACCGAACAGGGTGATAGCCTGGAAGGTGGCAATCATCCCCACTACGGTGCCGAGCAGGCCCAGCAGCGGCGCGACGGAGGCGATCAGCTTGATGAGGCTGATGCCCTTCTCGAACTTGGGCACGTTGCGCAGGATGATCTCGTCGAGCTTGGACTCCAGATCCTCGATGTTGTCACCGCGATGGTTCTGGTAGGCCCCCAGCATGTCACCAATGGGGTTGCCCTTGATGATCTGATCAGATTTCAGCTGCTTGCGCATGGACGAGCCGATCAGCGACAGGCGGATACCGCAGAAGATGGCCAGCAGGGTACCTATGACCCCCAATGCCAGGATCACATAGCCCACGGAACCGCCCTGATCGATACGCTCCTTGAGGGTCGGTGACTGCACCAGCAGGGAGAGGATCACGCCGCGAGACGGGTCGATAAAGATGGGCTTGACCCCGTCACCGCCCTGTTCAAACTCGGCGATGGGAGCCAGCACGCTCTTCTCCGGTTGACGGGAGAGCTGCTCGAACTTGCCGGTCTCCGGCACGAAGGTGAGGTACTTGCCTTCGGAGACAGTGTTGAACTCGCCGATCTGGGTGACGGTCTTCTCGGCCTGGTTGCCCTCGCCGTAAACCACGGTCGCCGGGATCTGGCTCACCTTGCCACCGTCCACCATGCGGCTGAGGGTGGTGGTCCAGAACGCTTCCAGATCATCGCTGGAGGGGAGCTCTTTACTCTCGGCCAGACGGGTCAACAGGGCGGATTGCTCCGGATGCTCGACCCGACGAGCGGAGGCGTTGAAGATCCCCTTGAACTCACCGGCGAACTGACGCAGTACACCAAACATCTCGCCCATGTTGCCGGAACGCTGGCGCAGGGTTTCGGTCAGCTCGGTCAGCTGCTTGTCATTTGCATCAAAGGTCGCCTTGAGCTGCTCGCCCTTGGCGGTTTCAGCAGCCAGCTCGGCCTTGGCCTTGGCCAGCAGCGCCCCCTGTTCGTTCTTGTCAGCCAGGAAGCGGGCTTCCCGCTCCTTGTTGAGTTGGGATTCGCTCAGGCTGGAGGCCTTGACCTGGTTCAGCAGCGCATTGAGATCCACCGGTTTTTCGGCGGCGGTCACCGGCAGGGTGACCAGGGTTGCTCCCGCAATCAGGGAGGCAATAGCAAGTTTGATTCCTTTCATGATGCTTTCTCCGCAGTTTGAACCGGCAGCTTGATCAGCGCGGGAGGCGCCTGCTTCTTGGCGATGCGAAGGCCCTGTTCAACCGCACTGCGATACTCCTGGGGCAACTCTTCCCACTGACGGGTCTGCTTGTTCCACATGCCGGTCTCCTGACCATCCGGGGACTGGTAAAGCAGCGCGATGCGGCCAACACGCAGGAACTCGTAGGTCTTCTCGCTGCCATCCTTGTCCAGGCTCGCCTTGTAGGCCTCGATGGTGCGGCTGAAGCCCTCCTCGATCTGGTAGGCCTCCAGGATCTTGCGATACTTCTCGGAGATGGTGACATCGGCCCGGTTCATCAGGTCGGTCAGAGCCGCCACGCGGTCCTCGCGCTCGACCTTCTGGAACGGCAGATCCAGTGACACAAACTGCTCGAGGGAGTCGATCATCTTGAGCATCAGGGGCACCACTTCGGTGCTGGTCTGATCAATCTGGGCGATCTGCTTTTGCATCGACGCCAGCTCGGCGCTCTGGGACTCGACCATCTTGCTCACCTGCTCGTTGTAGGTGCGCAGACTGTCGACCTGACGCAGGGCGGCCTTGTACTGGGCCAATGCAGATTCGGCAGATTCGGCATAGCTGTCGATCTTCTGCTGGGAAACTTTGGATGCGTTGTCGGTGGCGGCTTGAGCGTCCACGGCCTGACCGGCAGTGGCGGCACTCAGATTGAAGCTGGTCAACAAGGCAGCCGAAACCAGGCTGCCAAGGAGCGCTTTCTTCATTGTAATGGTCCTTGTCTTCATAGGATTACCCTATCTCCGTAACTTCCTTGGACGTTGGGCACAGCCGGCCCGACCGGGCCGGCTGAGGTTGTATATCAACAGGGTTGATTAGAACTTGTAATTCGCTCTCAGATAATAAGTTCTACCGAGCACATCATAAGTAACGGTATCTGTATTCGCTGACAGTGCATTCAAGATAAGTGGCGGTGTTTTATCAAACACGTTATTAATACCTGCAGTTAAACGCAGCTCATTGGTTACTTGATACCGTGCGTTCAAGTCATGGTAAACCATGCTGGGTACTTTAAAGTCTATATCACTATCTGTGTAAGTAACACCTTTGATATAGCGCGCAGACCAACTTCCTCCCACTTTTTCATTAAACAGATCCAATGACATTGTTGAGCGCCACTTTGAATAATTTCCAATTTGGTCGCTCACAAACGAGCCCGCATAATCCAGTGTTTCACCATTTGGCTGAGTCACCTCATATTTCTTTAAGTATGAGTTCTCCCAGTTAGCAGCAAGCATTGCAAAATCGAAATCGTAGGCATATTTAACATTGAAATCTATGCCATTGGTTTCCAACGAATTCAAGTTTGCATAGGTGGCATCAATCCCCATTATTTTTCCATCTGGCGCTCGATCTATCTTGTCGCAGAACTGGCCACTAGAAAAACACTGATCCAACATATATTGAGGATTAACAACATCAATAACGTCATCCAGTTTAACCGACCAGAGATCGACTGTCAGAGATGCATTCTCTATATACGAAGGTGAATATACCGCCCCCAAAGAGGTACTATATCCTTGCTCTGGTTTTAGCTCGCTATTACCACCGTAGTAAACTGGCTTTTGCGGATCATCATCTTGACCGGTGGGGTCTGTCAATGGATCAAAGCTCTGTGATTTACCGCTATAGAGATCAGAAATTGTCGGTGCTCTGAATACATCCGAATAAGTACCACGCAACATCAGGTCACTATAGGGGCGATAGGTAATGCTATAACCCATCGCGATATTGTCACCAAATGAGCTGTAATTGTCATAGCGTGAAGAGACACTCGCTTCCAAAGACTCTACGAAAGGCTTATCTGACAATAATGGAACGATCAACTCGCCATACAAAGAGTTAACGTCATAACTCCCCTTGGTGGCTGTTTCTGCATTACCGGTTGCATTACCAAGGGATACCAATGCATCTGGATTAGTTTCGCCACTTTCCTTGCGTACCTGATAGCCGGTAGCAAACCCGATAGTGCCTGCTTGCCACTCTAGCAAATCACCAGACAAGTTAAACTCCAATGACTGCTGCTCATTTGAGCCATTGTCATTACGGGTAAAACTCGCATATTTGAGCGCTTCCTGGCTTAAGCCACCACCAAACAAGTTCCAAGGCACACAACCAGCAATTACTTTTCCACCAGAGTCAAGACACTGCTTGCCATCAGCAGATGTTGCGCCAATGGCATTATTAATACGGTCCTTCATAAACACATTTTGTTCAGACTCAGTCGTTTTGGTCTTGCCATACACAAACGCTGTATCCCAAGTCCAGGAGTTTTCAAGTTGCCCATCAAAGCCTAATACCAATCGGCTAGTTGATGAGTCAAACATCCTATTTCGACCACCCGCTTCAATAGTACGATACCGCCAGTCAGATATATCCTCACCAGTTGTATTAAATGCATTATCTTTCGAGATGGGATTCAAACCATCAGTACCTGAAGCCAATGGTGTCGCGGCCAATAAATAATCTGATTGACGATTTAAATAAGAAGCTTCAGAGAAAAACCTTGTTTCCCCCAGCACACCCAATTGCCCCAGAGAGCGATCTCCAAAAAAGGATGTATACCAGCGCTTGCTTGGTGTTTTTAAGTAGTTTGCCGGAGCATAATTATATGCGTCAGCAACAGAATCATATGGACGAAGGGTTGCACTGCCTTCAGGCCCCTTTGTCAAAACCCCTTGACTAGTTTTGAAATAGCCCCAAGGGACACGGCTACTGCCACCAATATACTGGCCTCCCGCGCCGTCATGCTCATAATCAACATTTGAAAAAGAACGGGCTCCGGCCATTGCTTCTTTTTCTTCAACGAGACCTGCAGAGAAAACATAGTTGGAAACATCAGTTGAACCACCGGCAACCATGTTCACATCGTGAGCTTCTGCATCGGATTTACTGGTTTGACCAATTTGACCATTCAGCTCAAACCCATCAAATCCAGTCTTGGTGATAATGTTAACCACACCGCCCACTGCATCAGCACCATAAATGGAAGATGCTCCATTCTTAAGGATCTCAACACGCTCAATGATTGCAACAGGAATAGTATTCAGGTCAACAGATGAATTCGCGCCAGAGCCGCCATACACCATTCGTCTGCCATTCACCAATACCAACGTTCTTTGCGTGCCCAAACCTCGCAGATTTACGGTAACCGTACCATTGCCACCGTTGTTAACAGATGTACTTTGGGCCTGGCCTGAAATAGCTGGAATACGCTGCAGAATATCACCAACAGAAGTTAAACCACTTCTTTCGATGTCGGCTTTGCTCATCACCTGCACAGGTTGTGCAGTCTCAACATCAACACGGGAGATACGGGAGCCAGTGACTTTGATTTTCTGCAGTTTTTCGACGTTCTGCCCTTCTTCGGCAGATACGGATGGGGACGCCGCAAGGCTCGCCAAGGCGAACGCAATCGCAGCAGAGATTCTGCTCTTCCTAAGCATCGCTTATATCCTTCCTGGTTGTTTATTGTTTGCTTCCTGATACCGCCCTCTTTGGAGCGATGTGTAAGGCTTATCAATCTTTGACTAGCGACGTCAATGGAGCAGGGGTATGGCGAGGTCAGGCGTAGAATAAGCGGAGTGTATTAATTTTGACCGGCATAATTAGTGAATAATTCTGCCAAAAACAACTTGCGCAATGTAAAGACATTGTTAAATGGCGTAAATAGCGCTGAATTAAAATTTGATGAACTTATTAGTTAACGTGCTATCCGTTTATATCTTATTTTGATTTATCGGCATTAATAAGAATAAAACACTAACTTCATGAGGGTTGCACCTGACCGTTCTCATGGGGATAACAGATAAAATTGTCGAGATGATATCGTTTTCCTTCAATTTCACACCCCAAACAAAAGCATTACAAATCAATAACTTAGAATCACACAAAACCAAAACAAACAGCTGTTTATATTTTTTAAAATAATGTTGAGCAGTAGCGTTTTGTTTTGATTTTCACTTTTCAGATAAAAAACGTCATTTTTCGATGCTTTTGGTCTCAGCGGGTCATTTGTCCCAGTTTTCCATTTCCTTGTACTTGATTTTTGTTGCAGAGCTTTTACAGTGGCCAAGCGGATTGTCTGCTGTTTGGCAACCAATCCAGCGCGTAATGCCAGGAAGGACAGGCCCGTCACCGGATTTGACTGGCCGCAAAAAAGAACAACAAGGACGAGGTTCCACCATGCTGTCGTATTTCCTACGCCGGATGCTTTTGATCATCCCGACGTTTCTCGGTATCACCCTGCTCGTCTTCACCATCACCCGTTTCGTGCCGGGCGGTCCGGTCGAACGCATGCTGCTGCAAGCCCAGGTTTCCCAGAATGAATCTGGCCGCTCCAGTGGCAGCAAGGGGGCGCAGGCCCTCTCCGATGAACAGATCGAGGAGCTCAAGGCCTTCTATGGCCTCGACAAGCCGATGCTGGTCGCCTACTGGGAGTGGCTGCAGAAGTTGGCGGTGCTGGATCTGGGCGAATCGACCCGCTACTACGAACCGGTGTGGGATCTCATCAAGGAGCGGCTCCCGGTCACCGCCTTCTTCGGGCTGGCGACCTTTCTGCTGAGCTATGCGGTCTCCATTCCGCTGGGGGTGGCGAAAGCGCTCAGGCACAACAGCCGCTTCGACTCGTTGAGCTCCATGCTTATCTACATGGCCTATGCCCTGCCCGCCTACGTGGTGGGGATCTTCCTCATCACTGTCTTCGCCTTCCATCTGGAGTGGCTGCCGATGGGCGGTTTTCCGGGGGACGACTTTGAATATATGGAGAGCAGCTGGGATCAGATCCGCACTGTCTTTGCCCACGCCCTGCTGCCGCTTATCGCCTACGCCATCGGTGATTTCGCCATCCTCACCATGACTATGAAAAACAGCCTGATGGAGAACCTGTCGGCCGATTATGTGCGTACTGCGGTGGCCAAGGGGTTGCCGTTTCGCAAGGCGGTCACCGACCACGCCATGCGCAACAGCCTGATCCCCATCGCCAGCCACCTGGGGTCAGTGCTCACCGTTTTCTTTGGCGGATCCTTCCTCATCGAGACCATCTTCAACATCGACGGCATCGGCCTGCTCGGTTACGAGGCTATCGTCGAGCGGGACTACCCCACCGTCATGGGCATTCTGGCCATCACCTCCATGCTGATGCTGATTGGCAATATCGTCTCCGATATCTGCGTTGCCCTCGTTGATCCCCGCGTGCGGTTTGGAGATTGACCATGCACCAGACCTCTATTGCCATGCCGATGCTGATATCACGCCATATCGTCTCCGATATCTGTGTTGCCCTTGTTGATCCCCGCGTGCGGTTTGGAGACTGACCATGAAGCTCAATCCGGTTACCTTGAAAAAACTCAAGCGCTTCAAGTCGATCAAGCGCGGTTACTACTCCTTCATCATCTTCACCACCCTGGTGCTGCTCTCCCTGCTGGCGGAGCTGCTGGTCAACAGCCGGGCACTGATGGTGAGCTATCAGGGCCAGCTGCATTTCCCCACCTATGGCGATGTGATCCCCGGTCAGCAGTTCGGGCTCGATTACGAGTACGAAACCAACTACCGCCAGCTCAAGGCCAAGTTTGCCGCAGAGGGCCAGGGCGACTGGGTGCTGCTGCCGCCGGTGCCCTGGAACCCCTACGAGCAGGATTTCAAGGAGGATGCCTACCCACCCTACGCCCCCAGCGCGGCTGAGCGCCACTTCCTCGGCACCGACACCAGCGGCCGAGACGTGCTGGCGCGACTGGTTTACGGCTTTCGCATCGCCATCGGCTTTGCCTTTATCGCGCTGGCGGCCAGTTACGCCATCGGAGTCACCATCGGCTGTCTGATGGGCTTTCTCGGCGGCCGCTTTGACCTCATCCTGCAACGCTTTATCGAGATCTGGTCCCAGGTGCCGTTTCTCTACGTCATCATGATCCTGGTGTCGCTGGCCAAGCCCAACTTTGGCCTGTTTGTCGCCATCAACGTGCTGTTCGGCTGGATGGGGATCACCTGGTATATGCGCACCCTCACCTACAAGGAGCGGGCACGGGACTATGTGATGGCAGCGCGGGCGCAAGGGGCGACCACCGGGCGGATCATCTTCAACCACATCCTGCCCAACACCCTGATGATGATCGTCACCCTGGCGCCGTTCGCCGTGGTGGGCAATATCTCGACCCTGACGGCACTCGACTATCTGGGCTTCGGGCTGGCACCGCCGACCCCGAGCTGGGGGGAGCTGCTCTCCCAGGGCATCAACAATCTGGATGCCATCTGGATCGTCAGCTCGGTGGTGGCAGCGGTGAGTCTGGTGCTGATCATGGTCTCCTTTATCGGCGAGGCGATCCGCGAGGCGTTCGATCCGCGCAAATTTACCCGTTACCAATAAGCCTGCCGATGCCAGCGCATCGGCAGGCGTCGGGTAACGAACAGTGATTACTGAAGGACGGGCCGCCGCCATCGGCGGTCCCGGGAGCAAGGGATAATCCCGTTATCAATCAAGACCCCCAGTGCAGGGGCCAGACTTGGAAGTCAAACATGAAAAATAAAATCAAATGGATAGGTGCTCTCTTTGTGCTGGTAAACGGATCCTGGGTCTGGGCGGCCAGCCTGCCCGCGGATCTCAAATGGGAGACCAACGACACGGATCCGGTGTTCGCCTCCCCCAAGGCGCAGCCGGGCGGCAGCCTCAATATGTTTGTGGAGAGCTTTCCGCTGACGTTCCGCACCGTGGGGCCTGACTCCAACGGTTCGTTCCGCTCCTTTATTCTCGATAACCAGTTGCGACTCATCAGCTTCCACCCCAATACCGGCAACCCCATCCCCTCGCTCGCGACCCACTGGGCCATCGCGCCAGACAGCCAGACCGTCTACTTCAAGCTGGATCCGCGAGCCAAATGGTCGGATGGCAAGCCGGTCAATGCCGATGACTACACCTTCGGCTACGAGATGATGCGCTCCAAACACATCAAGGGGCCTTGGTTCAACAACTACTACACCACTGAAGTGGTAGCGGTAGAGAAGATCGATGATCACACCATTATGGTCAAAGCGGGCAACCGCAAGGCCAAGATGGACCTGCTCAACACCACCGAGCTGTGGCCCCAGCCCAAGCACTACTACAAGCTGACCCCCAACTGGGTGAAGCAGTACAACTGGGCCGTGGTGCCCACCACAGGTCCCTACGTGATCAGCGACGTCAAGAAGGGCAAGTCGGTCACCTTCAGCAAGCAGAAGGATTGGTGGGCAAAGGATGATCGCTACAACCAGCACAGATTCAACATCGACACCATCAAGGTGCAGGTGATCCGCGACCACAACATCGCCTTCCGCCACTTCCTGAAAGGAGAGATCGATACCTTCGAGATGATCCTGCCCAACTGGTGGCATGAAAAAGCGGTCACCCCGGAGTACAAAAAAGGCTACGTGCAGAAGGTGATGGCCATGACCGACACCAAACAGGGCGGTCAGGGGGTGCACCTCAATGTGGCCAACCCCAAGCTGGCGGACGTAAACGTGCGCCTCGGCATCCAGCACGCCTTCAACATCGACAAGATGATCGAAACCGTGCTGCGCGGCGACTATGACAGAGCCACCACCTTCGACTCGGGCTTTGGCGAGTTCACTGACATCACGCTGCCAGAGCGGGCTTATGACATTGGCAAGGCGCGGGAGTACTTTGCCAAGGGCGGCTACAACAAGCCGGGGCCGGACGGCATCCTGCAAAATGAGAAGGGGGAGCGGCTGACGCTGGCGCTCACCTACACCAGTCAGGAGCACTCCAAGCGCCTGACCGTGCTGAAAGAGGAGGCCAAGAAGGCGGGTCTCGATCTGGAGCTTAACCTGGTGGATGGCGCCACCGGTTTCAAGGTGATGCTGGAGAAGAAACACGAAGCGGCCTGGCTCGGCTGGGGCGGCGGCGGTCTCTATCCGCAATATTGGGAGTTTTTCCACTCCGCCAACGCCAACAAACCGCAGACCAACAACCTGTTCAACGTAGCGGACAAGGAGCTGGACGCGCTGATCGACGCCTACAACGTCGAATTCGACATGGCCAAACGGGCCAAGCTCTCCCAGCAGATCCAGCAGCGCATCTATGACCTCGCCATCTTCGTGCCCGGGGTGCAGCTCAACTATGTGCGGGCCAGCAGCTGGCGTTATGTGATGCTGCCGGAAGTGCCTGCCACCAAGAACACGCCGGATCTGCTCTACTGGCCGATGGATGGTTATCCTCACAGTAGCGGCGGTTTGCTCTGGCTCGATCCCAAGGTGAAGGAAAAGACCCGCAACGCCAAGGAGGCAGGGGAGGCGCTGGCGCCCATCAACCTGCTCGACAAGACTTATGCACGTCATTGATATTCAGGCCATTGCGAAGGGATCAGCCGTTATGCCCAACACTCAGGCCCCCATTCTTGACGTACCGGATAACGGGGGGGAGTTCGCCGTTGATAACTGCCAGCACCAGGCCCCAATCCTCGAAGTACGCGATCTCGAGGTGGAGTTCGCCGTCGACGACGGCAAGATCAAGGTGCTCGACGGGGTCAGCTTCAAGGTGGCCCCCGGTCAGACGCTGGGGATCGTCGGCGAGTCTGGCTGTGGCAAGAGTGTCACTTCACTCGCCATCATGGGGCTCTTGCCCAAGCCCCACGGTCGGGTGGTGGCCGGTTCCATCCGCTTTCAGGGGGAGGAGCTGCTGTCGCTTGCGCCGGATCAGATGTACAAGGTGCGCGGCAACCGCATCTCGATGATCTTTCAGGAGCCGATGACGGCCCTCAACCCGGTGCAGACGGTGGGGGAGCAGCTGATGGAGGTGTTTCGCCTCCATCGCCCCGAGTATGACAAGGCCCAGCGCAGAGCCGCGGCCATTGCCATGCTGCAGAAGGTGGGGATCCCGGAACCGGCCCAGCGCTTTGCGGTTTACCCTCACAACCTCTCCGGCGGCATGCGCCAGCGGGTGATGATCGCCATGGCGCTCTCCTGCGAGCCAGACCTGCTTATCTGCGACGAGCCGACCACTGCGCTGGATGTCACCATTCAGGCCCAGATCCTCGAACTGATGAAAGAGCTACAGGCCCAAACCGGGATGGCCATCATCTTTATCACCCACGATCTGGGGGTAGTAGCTGAGCTGTGCGACGAAGTGGTGGTGATGTATGCCGGACGGGCGGTAGAGCAGGCCGATGTGTTCGAGCTGTTTGACCACCCGCGTCACCCCTATACCCACGGCTTGATGAGCTCGATCCCGCGGCTCGAGGATGAGCCCAAGAGCCTGCTCAAGACCATCAAGGGACAGGTGCCAGCCCTACACGAGATGCCCGCTGGCTGCCGCTTCTCCAACCGCTGCCCCCACGCGACCGATCTCTGTGTCAGCGCCATTCCGGCGGTGGAGCAACTCAATCCGCGCCACCATGTCGCCTGTCACTACTGGAAGGAGTTGACCGTATGAGCACTCTGTTATCGGTCAGGGATCTGAAACAGCACTTCCGGCTGGGAGGCGGGTTCCTGCGCAAGCAATATACGGTTCATGCGGTGGATGGCATCAGCTTCGATCTCAAGCAGGGGGAGACGCTGGGGCTGGTGGGTGAGTCGGGCTGCGGCAAGTCCACCCTCGGGCGCAGCCTGCTCAAGCTGTTCGAGCCGACCGCAGGCACCATCACCTTCGAGGGGCGCGACATCACCGCCCTCAGCCCGAAGGAGATGCGCTCCCTGCGTCAGGAGATGCAGATGGTGTTTCAGGACCCTGCAGAATCCCTCAACAGCCGCCACACCGTGGGCCAGATCCTGGAGGAGCCCTTTATCATCCACGGTAAAGGCAACACTGAGCAGCGGCGCGGCTGGGTGCAAGAGCTGCTGGCAAAAGTGGGCCTGCCGGGCAGCGCTGTAGATCGCTACCCCCACGAGTTTTCCGGCGGTCAGCGCCAGCGGATCGGCATCGCCCGCGCCATCGCCCTCAAGCCCAAGCTGCTGGTGTGCGACGAGGCAGTCTCGGCCCTCGATGTCTCGGTGCAGTCGCAGATTGTCAACCTGCTGCTCAGCCTGCAGCGGGAGATGAACCTCTCCATCATCTTCATCGCCCACGATCTGTCGGTGGTCAAACATATCTCGGATCGCATCGCAGTGATGTATCTGGGACGCATCGTCGAGCTGGCGGATGCCCAGTCACTCTATCTGACGCCGCGCCACCCTTACACCCAGGCGCTGATCTCCGCCATTCCGGTACCGGACCCGCGCAGACGCAGCCAGCGCATTCTGCTGACCGGCGATGTGCCCTCCCCCATCTCGCCGCCAAGCGGCTGCCACTTCCACCAGCGCTGCCCCCATGCGACCGAGCTGTGCAGAAGCAAGGCGCCAAGGCTTGAGGCGTGTGATGAGTCCCATCATCAGGTGGCCTGTCACACCCCGCTCGCCGTCGGTGGTCACGCTATCAGCGGCAGCGCCATCAGTGGCAACGCCATGAGCGGCGACAGCAGGCTGGAGCAGGCGAGCTAGGCGCAGCGAACAAACATCAGGGTAGAAACAGACGAGGCGGCCATCAGGCCGCCTCGTGCTATCGGGTCACGCTTGTCTTATCGAGCCACTGCCGCAGCTTGTCAGGCAATCTGGTAACGGCCGGGCTTGTGGTTGAGTGTCAACACCAGATTACAGATAACCGCCGCCACGATGGAGAGCGCCAGGATCCAGGGCTGCACCACGAAAAACGAGGCAACAACAATGGCGCAATCGAGCCCCATCTGCAGCTTGCCCGCCCGGATGCCAAAGCGATCCTGAATAAAGAGCGCCAGAATGTTGAAGCCCCCCAGACTCGACTTGTGACGGAACATGATGAGCAGCCCCATACCAATCAGGGTACCGCCGATCAGCGCCGCATAGAGGGGCTCTATCTTGCCGATCTGCAACACGCCGTTGAGGTGATCGGTCATGTAGGAGACCGCCGCCACCGAGACAAAGGTGTTGAAGGTAAAACGTGGCCCCATCCGCAGCCACGCCAGCGCATAGAAGGGCAGGTTGATGCCGAAAAACAGCAGGCCGAAGCTGATGCCGGTCACTTTTTGCAGCAGCAGCGCCAGCCCGGCAGTACCGCCAGTGAGCAGGCCAACCTGATGAAACAGAAAGATGCCGAGGGAAACAAAGCCGGCCGCCGTCAGCAGGGCCAGCACATCCTCATAAATAGGATGGGCAGTGCGAATCGAGGTGTTGTCCATAACCTGTATCCAAGCGAAGTAAAGAGAGAGTGTCTGTCGCCTGCCGTTGCTGGCGGGCTGCGAGCCCTGTCCACAGGGCTTCGTTATGGGGTCCAGTCTATTTTTTGTGAAAAGGATCACAACAGTCTGGCTGAACGCCCCATTCTGGTGCCTGTCATCTGGCATTGACACTCGCTGCACCAAGATGCAGCATGCCGCGGTTTAAGCGCATCATCCCCCCATTCACAGCACGAGGCACTTTTCATGAAGGTCACCATTTTTGGCACAGGCTATGTCGGGCTGGTGCAGGCCGCCGTTCTGGCCGAGGTGGGCCATCAGGTCTGCTGCGTGGATGTGGATGACGAGCGGATCGCCGCCCTCAGGCTGGGGCAGATCCCCTTCTATGAGCCGGGGCTGGCCCCGCTGGTCGAGAGTCATCTGGCAAGCGGCCGCCTGAGCTTCACGGTCGATCCCGCCATTGCCGTGGCACACGCCGACCTGCTGCTGATCGCCGTGGGCACCCCGGCTGACGAGGATGGCTCGGCCGATCTGCAACATGTGCTGGCAGTGGCCGACACCATAGGCCGACTGATGAGCAGCCCCAAGCTGGTGGTGACCAAGAGCACAGTGCCGGTCGGCACGGCGCAGCAAGTAAGGGAACATATTGAGCAGCAGTTGGCCGAGCGTGGGCTAGACCTCGCCTGCGAGGTGGCCGCCAATCCCGAGTTTCTCAAGGAGGGAGCGGCGGTCAACGACTGCATGCGGCCGGACCGCATCATCATCGGCTGTGACAGCGAGCGGGCGCTTGAGCTGTTGCGTGCCCTCTACGCCCCCTTCAACCGCAATCACGACCGGATCGTGGTGATGGATCTGCGCAGCGCCGAGCTCACCAAATACGCCGCCAACGCCATGCTGGCCACCAAGATCTCCTTTATGAACGAGATGGCAGCCCTCGCCGAGCAACTGGGGGCCGATATCGAGGCGGTGCGCCAGGGGATGGGGTCCGATCCCCGCATCGGTTACCACTTTATCTACCCGGGCTGCGGCTACGGCGGCTCCTGCTTCCCCAAAGATATCAAGTCGTTGCGCCATACCGCGACGAGTGTCGGCTGCGACGCCCCGCTTTTAGCGGCGGTCGAGCAGGTCAACCAGCGCCAGCAACAGAAGATGGCGCAAACCCTGAGGACCTGCTTCGGGCCGGATCTGCGCGGCCGCACCTTCGCCCTGTGGGGGCTGGCGTTCAAACCCGGCACCGACGACATGCGCGATGCGCCGAGCCGCCCGCTGCTGGCCGCCATCTGGGCTGCCGGTGGCCGGGTGCAGGCCTTTGATCCCAAGGCGATGGAGCGCGCCCGCCAGATCTACGGCCAGCGGCCGGATCTGCTGCTCTGCCCGACTCAGGAAGCGGCACTGGAAGGGGCTGATGCTCTGCTGATCTGTACCGAGTGGCAGGCGTTTCGCGCCCCCGATTTCCAGCAGCTGAAAGCGCTGCTCAACCAGCCTGTCATCATCGATGGCCGCAACCTCTATGAGCCGCGCCAGCTCAGCGAACTCGGGTTTGACTATCACGCCATCGGGCGACCACATCTTCCCGCCAAAAAGCAGCCTGCCAACACAAGTTGCAACCCGGAGACTCAACCATGATCTATCTGGTCACCGGCGTCGCCGGCTTTATCGGCTTTCACGTGGCCAGCCAGCTGTGCGCCGCTGGTCATCGGGTAGTGGGGATCGACAACCTCAACGACTACTACGAGGTGAGTCTGAAAGAGGCGCGGCTGGCCCAACTGGCCAGTTTCCCCAATTTTCGCTTCGAGCGGCTGGATCTGGCAGATCGCGAAGCGATGGCGACCCTGTTTGCCAGCCACCGTTTCGAGCGGGTGATCCATCTGGGGGCGCAGGCGGGGGTGCGTTACTCCATCGACAATCCGTTCGCCTATGCCGACAGCAATCTCACCGGCATGCTGACGGTGCTGGAGGGGTGTCGTCACCACGGGATTCAGCACCTCATCTACGCCTCCTCCAGCTCGGTCTATGGCATGGGGGATCAGATGCCCTACTCCACTGCGCAGCAGGTGGATCACCCGGTCTCCCTCTACGCCGCCACCAAGAAGAGCGGCGAGCTGATGGCCCACGCCTACTCGGCGCTCTATGGCCTGCCCACCACAGGGCTGCGCTTCTTTACCGTCTACGGCCCCTGGGGTCGGCCCGACATGGCCATAATCAAGTTCACCCGCGCCATCCTCGCGGGAGAGCCTATCGACGTCTATAACAACGGCGATCTCAGCCGCGACTTCACCTTTATCGACGACATCGTCGCGGGGATCCTCGCCGTGGCCGACCAGCCGCCCCGCCCCAATCCCGATTGGCACGCCAGCGAGCAGAGCGCGGCCGAGAGCGCAGCTCCCTACCGCATCCTCAATATTGGCAACGGCCAGCCGGTGCGGCTGCTCGATTTTATCGAGGCTCTGGAAGAGGCCATCGGCAAACCCGCCATCAAGCGGATGCTACCGATGCAGGCAGGTGACATGCACGTCACCTGGGCTGACAGCGAGCCGCTGCACACCCTCACCGGCCTGCGCCCCGCTGCGCCCCTCAAGCAGGGGGTTGCCGAGTTTGTCCGCTGGTATCTCGACTACTACCGGCCCGCCCGCTGACGAGCGCGGGTAGCCCCTCAGTCATTGATGAGTTAATCAGATACCACTGATGCCCCGCGGGTTTTAGGATGGCTAAACGCACTGTCTGCGCACCATAGCGAGGATTTGAGATGCAATCACAGGAACAGGGTCTGATCGATGGACTGTTCGACCGCCTCAAGCAAGCGCAAGCCAGGGATAGCAAGCGAGACCAACAAGCGGATCAGCTGATCCGCCAGCATCTGGCCCAGCAGCCCGATGCCCCCTACTACATGGCCCAGGCGCTGCTAATTCAGCAGGCTGCCCTTACTCGCCTCAACGAGCGGGTCAAGGAGCTGGAAGCCAGCCAGAGCGCCCCAAATGGTGGCAGTTTTCTCTCCGGCCTGTTTGGTAGCGAAAGCAGCCCTCCTCCGCGCTTTACGCCGCCACCGGCATCCGCTCCTGCCCAGCTAGCACCCCGTGCCAGCTCCTTTTTGGGCGGCGCCCTGCAAACCGCCGCCGGTGTGGCCGGTGGCGTGATGCTGGCCGATATGATCGGCGGACTGTTTCACAACAATCGGCCCGAGGAGATCATCGACATCATAGAGCCAGCGCCCATCGCCAATCCGGTCGATGCGGAACCGGTACGCTGGGACGGCTGGGATTCACCTCCCGATGCTGGCAGCAGTTTTCTCGACGACGATAACCTGAGTGGCGGCTGGGCCGACAGTGACGATAACAACGGCGGTTTCTTCTGACCGTCAAACCATTACTGGCCCCGCATCTGGTGGGGCTCAACTCGATACGAAACCCATGACTATGGAAAGTGTGATGACACCACGGATCGGCAGCGGCATGACGCGATATACTCAGCGCGCTTCGTGCCACCCGGGAACAACTCCCGACCCCAGGTGCTCTGTCCGTGGCCACGCAACCCCCCCATGACGACAAGGAGCCACCCATGATCCGAACCCTGCTTTTGACCGGTGCCGCCATTGCGGCCTATGCCCTGACCCAGAGCCACTCTCTGCTTCCCCTGCTCAGCCTGCTGGCCCTGCTTTCGCTCTGGGTTGTCAGCGAAATTGGCAGCTTCTATCGCGCGCTTCCTCCCGCCGTGCTGGATGAGCAGGAGTATCACCACGACTTTTAACCGGATGAAAAATGGTGTGAAACTGTCGAGATACCGTTAGTTCCATACCGTTTTGCTCTCTGAAATCAACCGGCTATAACAACAGGATCCACTGGGTTCGTGGCGATAGCAGCCATGTTCCTCTATATCTTCTGTACTCAAACAGGAGATAACCCATGAGGCACATCAGCGAAAACGGACTGTTTTTGCTGCTTTTTTTGTCGTTGTTACTGGCAGGTACGCCGCGGGCGATGGCACAGGGCAGGGATTTCAGACAGGCCCCCAAGGCGCTGACGGCGATCAAGCAGGGTCAAGTGGCCCAGCAACACGGCAATCTGCAAAAGGCCATCACCCTCTACTGTGTCGCCGCCAGCACCGGCAATCCCGAAGGATATTTCCGGATCGGCCGCCTGCTCGCCACCGGCCCCGCCTCGGTACGCAGCGCAAAGCTGGCCAACAGCTACCTCGCCATGGCAATGCGCCTTGGTAACCGACAGGCTGCCCGCTACTACAACGCCCGCATCGGCAATGCTCCCATGGGTGATCAGTGCGGCATCGGGATCCATGGCAGTCAGGGTGGCTATCTGGCCGGGCTCCCTTCCACCCCCTTCAATGTCGACACCTGGGTTGCCCGCCAGCCTCCTGCCAAGCAAAAACTGGTCACCATGCTGCGCCACGCAGCCAAACACCATAAGGTGGATGCCCGGCTGGTACTGGCGATTGCCATCGCCGAATCCAATCTCAACAGCCGTGCCGTTTCCCCCAAGAATGCCCAAGGGCTGATGCAGCTCATCCCCGAAACCCAGCAACGGTTCGGGGTAACCCGGCCATTCGATCCGGCCCAGAACATCAAGGGTGGCGTCAGTTATCTCAAATGGCTGGATCGCCGCTTCGATGGCAACTGGGTGCTGATCTCGGCGGCCTACAATGCCGGGGAAAAAGCGGTGGAGCGCTATGGCGGGATCCCACCCTATGACGAGACGCAGGAGTATGTGAAACGGGTGCTCTACTTCGCTGGCCACAAGCAGCCCTGAGCGGGAGGTCAGGAGCTCGCCCGATCGGAAGGCGGCACACGCCTCTTTCTGCGGCCACTGTGGCGACCACGCCCCCAATAATCGAAGCCATAGTGACGGTAGTAACCCACCAGATTGCTGACCAGAAACAGCCCCTCCATCAGCGCGGCGACCGGTGAGCCCACCAGCAGATTGTTAACCAGCCAGCAGAGGGTGCCGAGCAGCATCCAGCGCCGCAAAAGGCGATCATCCGGGCAAAACGCGGCCCGGGTTTGCAGCAAGCTAGCCAGCAGCCCGATCCATGAGAGCAAGCCCTGATAGGTCGCCAGCGCCGCCGCACAGGCCAACCCCATGAAAAACCACATCAAGATGCGGCGAACCAGCCAGATGCTGACCAGAAAGCGCATGCTGGCCAGCAGCAACAGGCTGGCGGCCGACCACTGCCCGAGCAGGGCAAAGTGACCGGCATTGAGGGCGCAGGAGAGGGCCAGACAGGCCAGGATCCTGCGGCGCGCCCGCAACTGAAACGACAACAGATCGAGCAACAAGGCCAGGCTCACCACCAGCTGCGACCACAGAAACAGCGACATCATCCACACCTCATCCGCCATTTGGATGGCGCAGCATGAGGGGATGGTCGGAGAGCGGCATTAACCCGTGTTAATGCGCCTGCGGATCCGTGACAGGGTGACCGGGCTGATGCCGATGTAGTTGGCGAGCTGCACCTGAGTGAGCCGCGCAGGCCAGTGAGGGAAGGTGTGGCAGAGCTCCCGATAACGCTCCTCGGGAGAGTGGAGCAGCAAAAATGCCTCCTTGCGCTCCTTGTAACCGAGCTGCTGGCGTAGCAGGGCCATGCAGACTGGCTGCCAGGCGGGCTCTTCCAGCAGGGCGAGCGGCACCCGAACTACCTGCAACTCCGTCAGCGCCTCCAGCTGGTAGCGGGCGGGCGACCCAGTGAGCCAGCTGTCATAGAGCAGGCAGAGCTCCCCTTCGAAGTAGAACTCCTTGCAGCGCTCCTGTCCGTCCCGGGTGTAGTGGCAGGCGCGAGCGATGCCCGCTTCGATATAGAAGGCAGCTTCCTGCTCTGCCCCTTGCGCCAACAGTGCCTGACCGGCGCGCAGCGTCTGCCGTGGCAAGCGCAGGCTGATGGCTTCGCTCAGGGCAGCGTCCAATCCCATTGTGCAGAGAAAGGCGGCCAGTGAAGGGGCTTGAGGAGATGGGTTCATGACGGCTCCGGAACAAAACGGCAGCCCACATCATGCCCAAATTGCACGGCTGATGCAGCAAGGCGTGACCGCTCCGGCAAAGGGGAGACACAGCCGGGTGCCACCTTTGCCCCCCCTCGTCCGTTGGTTTACAATCGACGGGTTTTTTGGAACCCGGTTGACCTGTGTCGACCTGGCCCCACCACGACATCAGTCTGTTAATGCCAAGACATTAACCTGCTGAAAAGGAAGAGAATTAGCCAATGGCTCAATTTATTTACACCATGAACCGGGTCGGCAAGGTAGTGCCGCCTAAGCGTCATATTCTCAAGAACATCTCCTTGAGCTTCTTCCCGGGCGCCAAGATCGGCGTGCTGGGTCTGAACGGCGCTGGTAAATCGACCCTGCTGCGCATCATGGCCGGCATCGATACCGAGATCGAAGGGGAAGCCCGTCCGCAGCCCGGCATCAAGATCGGCTACCTGCCGCAGGAGCCGAAGCTGGAGCCGGAGCAGACCGTACGCGAAGCGGTCGAAGAGGCCGTTGGCGAGGTGAAGCGCGCCATGGCTCGTCTGGACGAGGTCTATGCGGCCTACGCCGACCCGGATGCCGACTTTGACAAGCTGGCCCGCGAACAGGGCGAGCTGGAAGCCATCATCCAGGCCCAGGGCGGTCACAACATGGAAAACCAGCTGGAGCGTGCGGCCGATGCCCTGCGCCTGCCGGCCTGGGATGCCAAGATCAAGCACCTCTCCGGTGGTGAGCGCCGCCGTGTGGCGCTCTGCCGTCTGCTGCTGGAAAAGCCGGACATGCTGCTGCTGGACGAACCGACCAACCACCTGGATGCGGAATCCGTGGCCTGGCTGGAGCGCTTCCTGCACGACTACGAAGGCACTGTTGTGGCCATCACCCACGACCGTTACTTCCTCGACAACGTGGCGGGCTGGATCCTGGAGCTGGACCGCGGCGAAGGTATCCCGTGGGAAGGCAACTACTCCTCCTGGCTGGAGCAGAAGGACGCACGTCTGGCGCAGGAAGCCAGTTCCGAAGCGGCTCGCCGCAAGTCCATCGAGAAAGAGCTGGAGTGGGTTCGTCAAAACCCGAAAGGGCGTCAGGCCAAGTCCAAGGCCCGTATGGCTCGCTTCGAAGAGCTCAACACCAACGACTACCAGAAGCGTAACGAGACCAACGAGCTGTTCATTCCGCCCGGACCGCGCCTCGGCGACAAGGTGGTTGAAGTGGCCAACCTGCGCAAATCCTACGGTGATCGTGTACTGATCGACGATCTGTCGTTTGCCATTCCGAAGGGTGCCATCGTCGGCATCATCGGCCCGAACGGTGCCGGTAAGTCGACCCTGTTCCGCATGATGTCGGGTCAGGAGCAGCCGGATTCCGGCGCCATCACGCTAGGTGAAACCGTGGTGCTGGCCTCTGTCGATCAGTTCCGCGACAGCATGGATGACAAGAAGACGGTCTTCGAAGAGGTCGCTGACGGTCAGGATATCCTGCGCATCGGCAACTACGAGTTCCCGAGCCGCGCCTATATCGGCCGCTTCAACTTCAAGGGTTCCGATCAGCAGAAGCGGGTTGGCGAGCTCTCCGGTGGTGAGCGCGGTCGTCTGCATCTGGCCAAGCTGCTGCAGACCGGCGGCAACGTGCTGCTGCTGGATGAACCGACCAACGATCTGGATATCGAAACCCTGCGCGCCCTCGAGAACGCCCTGCTGGAGTTCCCGGGTTGTGCCATGGTCATCTCCCACGACCGCTGGTTCCTCGACCGTATCGCCACTCACATCCTTGACTATCAGGATGAGGGCAAGATCGAGTTCTTCGAAGGTAACTTTACCGAATACGAAGAGTGGAAGAAGAAGACCTACGGCGCCGAGGCGATCCAGCCGCACCGCGCTAAATATAAGCGCATCGCCAAATAAGGCTGACTGCGTGCTGAGGGGAGCTTCGGCTCCCCTTTCTCTTGCCTTTTGACTTACAATCCTAGACGGATGCCTTTGCATGGATGTAGCACGATGACGACCCCCATAGAGAAAAAACTCACCATCCAGATCCGGGTTGAACCGGGTTGCCTCGGGCCGGATGGCAAGGAGCACATAGAGACCTTCTGTGCTGCTGCCGCCAAGATTTTTGCCGCCGTGGAGCCCGAGCTGGTGAGCTGGGTGCTGATCCCCCGCTACGACAAGCAGTTGCCGGAGCAGGAGTTCTTTATCGAGGGGCGCAAGCTGACCGAAGAGCAGGCAAGCCTCTTTCTGCGCCGCTTCGGCCGTGAACTGGGTGAGGTTCAAGACCGGCTCGACTCGGTGCTGGCCCAGCTGGTCGAGCGCTACTTCAAGACCCTGTAAGCCCCCAATTTTCGATAAAAGGTTCTCTGCTGAGAACCTTTTTTAATGCTCAAAAAGCAAACGTTTGAATTTTTACTCTATTCATTGATCTGCTTCGCAGATCCGGGGTTTGTAAACGGCGCCGCCTGTGTAAAAATGTGCGCGCTGTCACGGTATCAGGACGAGTCTGGTTACTTAACCGCCAGAAACAGGGCAATTTACCCCGCATGGATGGGATAGCCCGTTCCCCTGCTGCTTATTTCACGTCACCTATTGGAATCCAACATGAATCAACAACACCAAGCTGCCAATCAGGCTGCCGGGCAAGGATTGCTTGAGCGCCTGTTTGCCCTGCAAGGCCATGGCACTACCGCCCGCACCGAAGTGATCGCCGGTATCACCACCTTCCTGACCATGGTCTACATCGTGTTCGTCAACCCGCAGATCCTCTCTGCTGCGGGCATGGACACCCAGGCCGTGTTCGTCACCACCTGCCTCATCGCCGGTATCGGCAGCATCCTGATGGGCCTGTTGGCCAACCTGCCGATCGCGCTGGCCCCCGCCATGGGCCTTAACGCCTTCTTCGCCTTCGTGGTGGTCGCGGGCATGGGTTACTCCTGGCAAGTGGGCATGGGTACCATCTTCTGGGGCGCCATGGGTCTGTTGATCCTCACCCTGCTGCGGGTGCGTTATTGGCTGATCGGCAACATCCCGCTCACCCTGCGGGTCGGCATCACCGCCGGTATCGGTCTGCTGATCGCCCTGCTCGGCCTGCACAACGCCGGGATCGTGGTGGCCAGCCCCGCGACTATGGTAACCGTGGGCAATCTCACCTCCCTGCCCTGCCTGCTGGGTCTGCTCGGTTTCTTCCTGATCTGCATCTTCTCCGCCCGCGGCGTCCACTCCGCCGTGCTGATCGCCATCGTGGTCACTACCGGTCTGGGCTGGCTGTTTGGCGATGTCACCTTCAAGGGCTTTGTCTCCATGCCCCCCAGCATCGAGCCGGTGTTCGGCCAGCTGGATCTGATGGGATCGCTCGATATCAGCCTCGCCGGGATCATCTTCTCCTTTATGCTGGTCAACCTGTTCGACTCCTCCGGCACCCTGATCGGCGTCACCAACCGCGCCAAGCTGGCCGATGACAAGGGGCACTTCCCGCGCATGAAACAGGCGCTGATGGTGGATAGCGTCAGCTCCGTCGGCGGCGCTTTCATGGGCACCTCCTCGGTCACCGCCTTTATCGAGAGCAGCTCCGGCGTCGCCGTCGGCGGCCGTACCGGTCTGACCGCCATCGTGGTCGGCCTGCTGTTCCTGCTGGCGATCTTTTTCTCTCCGGTCGCCGCCATGGTGCCGGCCTACGCCGCCGCTGGCGCGCTTATCTATGTGGGCGTACTGATGTGCTCCGAGCTGACCCGGGTGAAGTGGGAAGACCTGACCGAAGCGGTACCGGCCTTTATGACCGCCGTCATGATGCCGTTCAGCTTCTCCATCACCGAAGGGATTGCCGTGGGCTTTATCTCCTACTGTGTGATGAAGGCGGGCACCGGTCGCTGGCGTGAGATCAACCCCTGCGTACTGGTGGTCGCCCTGCTGTTCGTCCTCAAGTTCGTCTGGGTCGACAGTCACTGATAATGACTAGTGCAATCCGATGGGCTCCCGACAGGGAGCCCATTTTTATTTGCCGGATCATGCTTCTCGCCCCTGCGCTGTGACGCGGGGGCCTGACAGTGCTAGATTGGCAGCCACCATTTTGAACCGGCAGCGTTGTTAACCTCGTGTCGTTAACCCGCTGTCGTGAACCACAAGGACGGCAACCGTGGCCCAGCACTCTCCCTCTTTCTCCGCCCTCTCCCCCCTGCTGCAAGAACAGGCCGAGTGCCAGTGGCAGCGACTGGTCGAGCTGGCCCCCGACTATGGCAACCAGCCCGAGCCCGTTCGCCAGCCCCTGCTGACCCTGCTTGGCCTCTCCGATTTTGTCGCCGACTCCCTCTTCAAACAGCCCGAGTTGCTGACCGAACTGCTCGCCTCCGGGGATCTGGATCAGGCCGAACGCTGGCCCACCTACCAGCGCGATCTGACCGCCCTGCTCGCCGAGGTAAGCGATGAAGAGGCGCTCAAGCGTATCCTGCGCCAGTTCCGCCGCAGCCGCATGCTGGTGATCGCCTGGCGCGAGCTGCTGGGCCACTCTGAAGTGGAAGAGAGCTTTATCCATCTCACCAAACTGGCGGATGCCCTGATCTGCTCCGCTCGCGACTGGCTCTACGCCAAACAGTGCAGCGAGCAGGGCACCCCGATGGACGGCAATGGCAACCCGCAGCCGCTGCTCATTCTCGGTATGGGCAAGCTGGGAGGTGGCGAGCTCAACTTCTCCTCGGATATCGACCTTATCTTCACATTCCCCGAGAACGGCTACACGGTCGGCGGGCGGCGTGAACTCGCCAACCAGCAATTTTTCATCAAGCTGGGCCAGCGCATCATCAATGCCCTCCACCAGCCCACTCAGGATGGTCAGGTGTTCCGGGTCGATATGCGCTTACGCCCCTTTGGCGATGCGGGGCCGCTGGCCATCTCCTTCGCCGCCATGGAGGATTATTACCAGCACCACGGCCGCAACTGGGAGCGCTACGCCATGGTCAAAGCGCGGGTACTGGGGCCCCAGTGCGAGCACGCGGTGGAGCTGGCCGAGATGCTGCGCCCCTTCGTGTTTCGCCGCTATATCGACTTTGGCGTTATCGACGGCCTGCGCCAGATGAAGGCGATGATCGCCGCCGAGGTGCGCCGCAAGGGGCTGGAGGGCAACATCAAGCTGGGAGCAGGCGGCATTCGCGAAGTGGAGTTTATCGCCCAGGCGCTGCAACTTATTCGCGGCGGTCGTGAACCGGCGCTGCGGGTGCGCCACCTGCCCGAAGCGCTGGCCGCTATCGCCCAATGTGGCGCCCTCGAATCCGCCCATTGCGACCGCTTGCTGACGGCCTATCGCTTCCTGCGCCGGGTCGAAAACATTCTGCAGGAGATCGGCGATCAACAGACCCAGACCCTGCCCACCGAGGAGCGGGATCGCCAGCGGCTGATCGCCGCCCTCGGCTTTGCCGACTGGGGCACCTTTATGGCTTATCTGGATGAGGAGATGGCCGCCGTCCATCAGGAGTTCGCCGCCGTGGTGGGGGAAGAGAAGGAGGCCCCCGCCCATCTGGAGCAGCTCTGGCTCGATCTCTGGCGCACCGAGCTCGACGCCGCCGAGCTGGAAAAATTGCTGACTGCGCAGGGGGTGGCCGAGCCCGCCCCGCTCTGTGCCGCGCTGCTGCGCTTCAAGGAGGAGTACAAGCGCCGTCAGGTAGGGCCGCAGGGGCGCATCGCGCTGGACTGGCTGATGCCGGAGCTGCTGCGGCTGGTGGTCGCCAGCGAGCAACCCGCCCGCCTGTTCGAACGGGTCTGTGAGCTGCTGACCCGCATCTTCACCCGCAGCGCCTATTTGCAACTGCTGGCGGAGAACCCGGGCGCCCTGCGCCAGCTGGTGCGGCTGTGCGACGCCAGCCATCTGGTGAGCGAGCAACTAGCCCGCTACCCCATCCTGCTGGACGAACTGCTCGATCCCCAGCACCTCTACCACCCCACCCCGCTCGACCAGTACAAGCCCCAGCTGCGCCAGTTCCTGCTGCGCATCCCCGAGGAAGATGTGGAGCAGCAGATGGAGGCGCTGCGCCAGTTCAAGCAGGTGCAGTTGCTGCGCATCGTGGCGGCCGACATCGCCGGCGCCCTGCCGCTGATGAAGGTGAGCGACCACCTCACCTGGCTGGCGGAGGCGATCACCGAAGAGGTGGTCAATCAGGCCTGGGCCCAGATGAGCGAGCGCTACGGGGTGCCGCCCGAGGTGGCAACCAGCGGCCAGCGCGGTTTTGCGGTGGTGGCCTACGGCAAGCTGGGCGGTATCGAGCTGGGTTACGGCTCGGATCTCGATCTGGTATTCCTGCACGGCGGCGACCCCAACAGCTACACAGATGGCCGCAAGCCCATCGACAGCCGCCAGTTCTACCTGCGCCTGGCCCAGCGGATCCTGCACCTGTTCAGCACCCGCACCCCCTCCGGCATTCTCTACGAGATCGATATGCGGCTGCGCCCCTCCGGCGACTCCGGCCTGCTGGTCTCGTCGCTTTCGGCCTACGAGCAGTATCAGCAAAACGAGGCTTGGACCTGGGAGCATCAGGCGCTGGTGCGGGCTCGCCCCATCTATGGCGATGATGCCATCGTTGCCGAGTTTGCCCGTATCCGCCGCGATGTGCTGGCCAAGGAGCGGGAGCTGCCGACCCTGGCCCGCGAGGTGCGCGAGATGCGCCACAAGATGCGGGATCATCTGCTGAAAGCGGGTGCTGGCGAGTTCGACCTCAAGCAGTCCCCCGGCGGCATGGTGGATATCGAGTTTATCGCCCAGTATCTGGTGCTGGCCCACGCCTGCGGCGAACCCGATGCCCTCACCCGCTGGTCTGATAACGTACGCATCTTCGACGAGTGCGTCATGGCGGGGGTGCTGACCCTGGAGCAGGCGGAGGGGCTGAAGCAGGCCTATCTGGAGATCCGCAACCTCGGCCATCGCCTCAACCTCTCGGAGATCTCCCGCAAGGTGAGCGACGATCAGCTGCAGAGTGAACGCAGCCATGTACTCGCCGTCTGGCGAACCCTGCTGGGGGAGTAATTACCGCCAGCGGCAATGAAAAAGGGCCCGCCTGAATTGCTTCAGGCGGGCCCTTCTCTTATCGGTAAAACAGCATTCCTGCGGCTGCTCAGCCGTGATCCATCACCGTCTCCACCAGCATGCTGTTGAAACGCTGATAGGCCTCTTTCTCAAGAAGCCCCGGATAGCTCAACACCCGCAGGGCATGACCTTGATAGTCAGGATGATAGGGCGGGTGGAGATGGGCATAGTCGTTGAGACAAAAGCCCAGCCCCTGATAGAAGCGCAGACGGCGAATGGCAATCTCATCCTCTGGCGGATCGATCTCGAGAATGACGGTTTTGCCTGCCCGCTCGCAAAATTCGGCCAGCAGGCGGCTGCCGTAGTTGCGGCCGCGCAGCGCCGGATTAATGGCCAGATGTTCGATATAGATCTGCTCGTCGCACGCCCACCAGAAGATAAAACCGAGCAGCAGGCCGTCCTGATAAAAGATTTGGCAGTGATAGCGAGGATCCTGCATCTTCTGTGGCTGATGCTGTGACTGGCGCTGCTCGTAGCGGGGAAAACTCTCGCCATAGATCTGCCAGACCAGCGGCCACGCCGGATGGTTTACCTCTCTAATCACTTCACTCTCAATCATCAGAACTACCTCTCATCTATTTTGCAGAACGTTCATCTATACATGAAAAGTTCTGCCACAGCATCCTCTGATGAAATAAAAGCCAGAACACCCGATTAGCGGGCGCCATCCGGTTGCGAAACAAACTGCTGCTGGCTGCCATCGGGCAGCAGCGCCAGCACGCTTTGAGCGGCCAGTTTTATCCCTGCCAGCTCGGTGGCCGGGCCGAAGTTGGCTATCAGTCGAGTGCCATCGGCAAACTCGCTCTGCTGCACCACTCCTCGTTTGTCGAGCCAGCGAAAACCGGTGAGTGGCTGGTTGTAGAGCCGCTCATGCAGCGGGCGGAAGAAGGTATCGAGCCCCTTGAGATAGGGAATGCGCACGCTGGCACTATCCAGACTGAGGTTGAGCAGCGGCGGCACGTTGTAGAGCTGCTGCAACAGTTCGGTCACCTGACGGCTCTCCCTGAATTTGAGGCTGTCCATCGTCCAGTGGTGGGTGGTCACTATGCTGTCGTGAAAGACGCTCTGGAACAGCGGCAACCGCAGCGCCGGATCGAAGTAGAGCCCCTGATACTCAGGTTTTAGATGGCTCTGGCGAAAGAAGAACGCGGGCTGATAGTCGGGATACCAGGCTCCCAGATAGTAGGGAGAGCGCTTGTTGCGGCGCATATCGGGATCCTGCCAGCCAAAACCGCTGGTCTGGGGGCCGTGGGCAAAGGCCGCGGTGCGGTTGGCAACCGCGCCGCCCTCCTCGGAGCCCACCAGCACCCCCTGACTCCTGGCAATCCACGCCATCCCAGCCATCCGGTTTTGCGCATCCTGCGCCTGACTGGTCGGCTTGGCCGGGTCAAAGTCATCAAACACCATACCGGTCGCCGCCACATCGAGGAACCAGCTGTTGTAGTGGCTCGCCTGCTGCAATTTGGGCACTCGCTGCTCCATCACCGGGCGCACGCAGGCCTGATTGGTGTAAACGCCGCTCTTTTGAAAGCCGCTCTTGCGCCGGCCGTTCTCCTGCATGATGCCGCAGCGCAGGTAAATATCCTGCCCCATCTGGGCGGTGAGCCAGCTCTGCTGGCGATTCCCCTCCGGCAGCGCGGTATCGTAAGAGTCGTAAGGGGCGATGAGATAGCCCGCCTGTTTGGCAAATTCAATCCCCTCTGGCGCAGCAAAACCGGCGGTCCACTGGGGCAGCCCCAGCCAGAGTCTGGGTAGTCCAGCCTGCTTGAGAGCGGCGATCATCTTGGCCGAGCTGCCATCACCCCAACTCTGCGGCTCGTTGAGCGCAGCCCCCAGTTGCGTGGCCGCCAGCTCACGCCGGGCAGCGAAATCGGCCGGTTGCTGACCCGGATGGCGCAGCACGAGCGCCTGCTCAACTCCGGCCAATACCAGATTTTGCAGATAGCGGTTGCGCTCAAGATCGGGCGCTTGCAGCGCCGTTTTGCTCTCCCCCTTGAGCCAGTCGGCGGGGATCAGGCGGCGCAGCACGGGCCAACTCTTCACATCCTGTGGCACCAGCAGTCGCTCGCCCCAGAGATAGAGGTGAGAGGCACCGATCAGCCGCTTGCCATCCGGTACTGCCGCCAGCTTGCTCTCGAGCGAGACCAGCTCGCCCCGCTCCTGCAGCCAGCTGCGATAAGCCTTGCCCGCCGCCAGCCAGTCGTTGCCCGGTTGCAGCGAGACCGCCACCTCATAGGGGTCGGTCAGATTGAGGCGATTGACGCTATGGGTCGCCGTCAGGGCAATGCCATCTTTCCCGGGCGTAAAAGTGAGCCGGTTGTTGAAGGGGTTGGCAAAGAGGATCGCCAGCTGCTGATCCCCGTGATCCAGCCCGACCAGCGGCAGGGTGAGATTTTCGGTGGTATTGATCCCCTGATACTCCTGCGCCAGCGCCTTGCGCCACTCGGGATGATCAACCGGGATGCGAAAACCCTCGTGGATCGGCAGCATCAGCGCCTGCGCCCCTGCCGGCACTCGCGGCCACACCAGCTCGCCAGCACTTGCACGGTTCAGGGTGAGGATCAGACGGTTGCTCTCGAGACGGGCAGAGGCACGCACCTCGCCATCGGCACGGGTCAGCCAGCTGGCACGTTCCCCCTCCTGCTGCAAGGCGGTGACCGGCTGACGCGGGCCGGGGGCAGAGATGACAAGATGCTGGCCTGATGGCAGCACAGCCTCGGCCGCCAGGGTGGCGGGATCCAGCTCGATGCGCCACTGATCGTTGGCCAGAGTCAGCGCCTCGGCAGGCAGGGAGAACAGCGGCATCAACAGCAGCAGGCGGAACCGGCTCGTTAGCACGGGGAAAGAGGTCATGGTCGGTGATTCCTGATACAAACGGGAGCCGCCATTGCAGCAGATCGGCAGGCTCAGATTGTCAGGGCAATGTCAGGATTAAGCCCAGAGCCAAAACGGAGAGGCTGCTCTGCCATTTCCTGTTTGATAGCCACCACCATCCACTGGCCAATTGTTGCAAATAACATCAGAAAAAAGTAACAGTCATTGCACCTGCGAAACAATCTTTGCCAGAAGCAGCGACTCAATCACCCGGCATCACTCCACCGGCCCCGCCTGACTGTGGCTCAGCTGCAACACCAGCTGGCCACGCTGGCTGGTCTGCACCAGCGAAAGGGTGCGCCAGCTGTCGGGCGTGGCTGCAGGCCAACCTACCTTGCCATCGAGAGGCAGGCGGTTCCACCACAGCAGTGAGTATTGCGGGCGAGCCAGCACAGTCTGCTCAAGCCAGAGCGGCGTACAAGAAGCAGGGTTGGCGGGGGGAGTGGCCACCGCCAGCGGCGAGCGGGAGAGCCAGTCCAGATCCTGCACCGCAGGCAGCGGCAGCACCACCTGCCACGCTTTGCCCGCCACCGTCAGCCGCAGCTGATAGAGTCCGGCTGGTAAAGGCGTCGGTAGATCGGCCCCCACGACCCTGACCCCTTTATTCTCTTCCGCCTCCCACTGGGCGCCAGCCAGCCGGTCATGGCCAGCGGGATCGATAAGTTCAGCGGCGGTGATGGACCCCTCCCCGGTCAGCTGCACCCGATAGTCCCGCAGCAGCGGCGCATCGCGCTGGATCAGCTCAAGGCGCAGCTCGCTCACCCCATCAGGCAAGGTCAGTGGGAAATCCTTGCCGCAGTGCTGGGCACTCAGCGCGGCCAGCATCCCCTGCCAGCTACGGCGCTCGGCATCGCTGTTGAGGGCTGGCCAAGCCTGCTGCAAAGATTGCCAGGCGTGCCGGTTATCTCCCTGCAACAGCGCCAAGGTAGCCGGTTGCAGCGGGTCGGCGCGCTCGGTTTCCAGGAGGCGATCGGTTGCCATCACGCAGCTTGCGTTCAGCAAGCCAACGCTTAGAACCAACAGCAGCCCAGCCAGCCTTGTGTGCTTCACTGTGCCACCTCCAGCCGGTAGCCGATGCCGCGCACCGTCTCGATGGCCAGTCCGGGCAACTTCTGGCGCAGCTGCAGAATATGGGTATCGACGGTGCGGGTGGAGGGAAACGCCTGATAGCCCCACACCCGGTTGAGGATCTCCTCCCGGCTCAGCACCCGCCCCGCCATCCGTACCAGCAGGGTGAGCAGGGCAAACTCGGTGGGGGTAAAGCTCACCTCCGCATCCTGCCAGCTCGCCTGCATCCGGGCGGGATGAAGCTGCAAGCCGCCCACCGCCTGAGTGCCATCCCCCAACTGACGCAGCTGGGCCCGGATCCGTGCCAGCAGCTCGTCGTGGGAGAAGGGTTTGGTCAGGTAGTCGCGCGCCCCCGCGTCGAGCCCGGCCACACGATCGCTCACCTCCACCCTTGCGGTGAGCACGATCACCGGCAGCGCCTTGCGCGCCAGCCATTGGGGCAGCCAGTCGAGAGCGTCCCCCTCCGGCATGGTGCGATCGAGCAACACCAGATCCGCCGCCAGCCACTGCTGCTCCGCCGCAGCCAGGGTGTCGCACCAGAGGCAGCGATACCCCTCGCGGGTCAGATAGCGTTGCAGGTTCTCCGCCAGCAATGCCTCGTCTTCGACAAGCAGGATGGTCTTCATGATTCGGGGTCGCTCCAGAGTTGGCAGGGCAGCGTCAGGGTGAAGGTGGTGGGCGGGCCGGATAGGGCGAGGCACCCGCCAAGACGGCGCAGCAGATGGCGTACGATGGCAAGCCCCAGCCCCAGACCATCGGCACGGGCACCGCGGCGCAGCAGGGTAGCGAGCCGGTAATTTGGCAGCTCGCCGCCATCGCTGACCGCGAGGATCAAACGCCTCGCCTGCCAGCTGGCACAGATCCGAACCGGTGCACGGCCATGCTGGCTGGCGTTGCGCAGCAGGTTGTCGAGGGCGAGATCGAGCCAGTAGAAGGGGAGCGCCAGAGTCATCTCTCGCTCAAGGCAGAAGGTGGCGTCATGCCGCTCGCAAGCCAGGGTGAGCCACTCGGTGAGACTGACCGCCACCCGCTCATCTTCCAGAGTCTCAGCCGCCAGATAGTGGCGACTGGCCTGCGCCAGCTGATGCAGGCGGGCGACACTGCCCAGCAGTTGCCCCACGCTCTGCTGGGCGGAAGGGGGCAGCCGGTCGAAATCGTGGCGCAGCTCCTCGCTGATGCCGGAGAGCGCCATGATGGGAGTGCGCAGCTCGTGGGTCAGCATCTGCAACGCGATGCGCCGCTCCCGCAGCAGGCGCCAGCGCTGCCAGCTGGCCCACCCCAGCAACAGGATAAAGCCAAACGTACTGGCCAGCGCCAGCCACTGCCAGTCAAGCGTGGGGCGAGTATTGAAACAGATCGCTCCGACTCGCTCTTCACAAGTACCAGCGGTACGGCTATCCAGCGTCACGCCAAGCCGATCGGCCTGCGGCTGCCACTGCCCGGCACCATAACGGCGCCACTGCCCATCGGCAAGCAGCCAGATCTGACCCGATTGCAGCAGCCAGCGCTCGCCCCGCAGCAGGGCGTCGAGGTTGTCATCATCGAGCTCGCCGAGCTGCCCCAACCGGTCGCGCCGCTCCCGCACATGGAGCAGAACGTCGAGCCCGGCCGCCGGATGACCTGCCAGCCAGCGAGCCACGCTGGAGCCGCCCAGCGGATAGATTGGGTGAGCGGCAAACCAGCTGGTCGAGGGCTTAGCACCTTGGCCACAAAGCGCCCTCAGCAGCGGCAGCCACTCGGCGGGCAAGTCATTCTCTGTTCCGCACTCCTGCTGGTAGCGATAGATGGCCTGCAGCTGGCGCAGCGGATAGCGCTGCCAGGCGGGATAGAGGGAGTCGGGAGCAATCAGGCGACGGTCGAGCCGCTGTACCTCGTCAAGGGGCAGCGTATGTTCGGGAACCTGCCTGGCCAGCTCGCCCGCCAGACGATCCGCCAGCGGCCCGGCCAGCACGGGATACGCCATGCCGTAGCAGATCAGGGAGCAGAGCAGCAGGATCAGGCGCATGGGTTCAACTCGAGATGACTCCGGATGAAGACGCAGCAGATCACTGCGCCATAAAAAATGTCAGCGCCATTTTTCAATGGCGCTGACATCCGGTCAACCGCTAACGGCATTGGAGCGGCTCCCGCCAGCCCATATGAACCGTCACCTATTTGAACAGTCCTTTGAGCAGCTGGTCAGCCACCCCTTTGACGGCTTCATTGTCGGCCTTGTCCCCCAGCAGCTTCTTGAGGCCGCGTTCGGCCTCCTTGCGCGCCTTATCCTCCAGCAATTTGTTGTTGCTGAGCAGCGCCTTCACATCGAGCTGATAGCTGGGTGCCTGCCAGTGACCGCCGATCCGCACCGGAATGGTGATCTCTTTGAGCTCATCCACATCCTTGCCCCCCTGCCCCTTGCTGCTCTCGACAATGGAGGTGAGGAACAGGAAGTCGAGGCTCTCCGGCACCAGCGCCGTCTGCCCCTCGCCCTTGACCCGCAAGGCCGGCGCAAAGAGCTGGATGTCGTTGCTGCGGGCGATGCCATCGGCAATCTGGAAGCTGGCGGTCAGGGCGCTGAAGTCGGTCTTGCGCGCCTCCTTCACCTGCTCGGCCCCCTTGCCGGTGAGGGTGGCCCGCGCCTCGCGGATCATCTCCGGCAGGTTGATGCCGTGCAGGGCACCGTCACTCAGCTTCAAGGTCACCTTGCCCTGCATCCCGTTGCGCAGCGCCAGCGCGGAGAGACCACGCCCCTGCACCTGCACATCGAGATCGCCTTTACCCTCCAGCAGATCGCTCTGGGCCAGAGTCTGCAGCAAGGGACGAATGTTCACTCCGGCCACCTGCTTGTGCACCTTGTAGGTGGCGGGTTGCTGGCGTGCGTCGAGAACCCCTTTCGCGCTTACCTGACCGCCCGCCACGGTCGCGCTGAACTGTTTGAGCGTCAGCAGTCCCTTGGCCAAAACCACCTGCAGATCGACAGCACCGAGATCCAGCCCTTTCAGACGCAAGCTGCCGAGTTGCAGCCGACCATCCAGATCCACCCCCTGGAGCGCGCCCAGATCCGGTTCGACCGCGGAGAGGGCTTCGCTCTTGCCGGTTACCGCTTTATTGCCACTTGCAGCGGCGTTGGGGGCGCTGGCCGCCGGTTTGTCCTCTTTCGCCTGCGCTGGTGTGGTCGGTGCCGATTTGGCGAGCCATTTATCGAGATCCAGCTTCTCCCCCTTGAGATCGAAGCTGATGGAGGGAACTGCGCCAAGCTGCACGGTTCCATCACCACTCAACAGCGCCTCATCGGCACTCATCACCAGCTTGCTCAGGGTAATCAACTGCTTGTCGAGCTCGGCACGGGCAAACCCGGCCAGTTTCAGCTTCATCTGCGGGCGTGGCAGCGCATCACCTTCCAGCGCTGCGGTCAGCACCATATCGGAGAGTTCGGCAAGCTTCATCTCTTTATCGAGCCGTCCCTTGAGCGTTCCTTCCAGCGAACCAGCCAGTGAAGCTTGCTGCCCCTCTACCTTGGTACCTTTCAGCGCCAACGCGAGATTGCTCCACTCACCCAGAGCCAGTCGGTCTCCCTTGATGGAGAAACTGTCGAGTCGCAGGGACGGGTCACTCAGGCTGCCACTGAGGCTCAAATCTTTCAGTTCACTGGCCATCACCTCCTGCGTCAGCTTGATCTGGGTCTGCCCTTTAACGTCGAAAGCGAGCTTGTCGGCACTCCCCTTGGCGGCCAGCGTCACGGGTACCCACTGATCGGTGGCCAGCTGCCCCATATCGAGATCGAGGCGATCCAGTCGCAGCGAGGTGCCGCTGCGATCATCCTGTACCAGCGCACTGGCCTGGGAGAGCGCGACACCCTGCAAGCTGATCTGCCAGGGCTTGCTATCAGCGGTTGGCGCAGGGGTTGCGGGGACGACCGGTGCGCTTGCATCAGCAGTGGCATCTTTGATCAGTCCGCTCAGATTGGAGCTGCCATCCGCCTTGGTCTGGATAAAGAGATGGGCGCCACTCAGGGTCACCTTGCCAATCTCCAGACGATGGGAGAGCAGCGGCAACAGGGCCACCGAGGCCTCACCCTGTTCGAAACGAATCAGATCCGGCTCGGCAAAGCCAGCCGGATTGCGCAGAGCAACCTTCTCCAGCGAGAGGCCGAGACTCGGCCAGAAACGCCAGTCAATCTCTCCCGCCATCACCAGTTCCCGGCCTGTGCTCTTGCGCACCTGTTCAGCCAGTTGGGGCTTGAATTGATTGGGGTCGATAAGGCTTATCAGCGTCACTATGGCCAGCAAGACCGCCACAGCGATGCCGAGCAAGATGAGAACTATCTTCTTCACGATATGCTCCTTGAGTCCGGATCCACTGCTGACTATACCACTCACCGTCTGACGAATGGCGCCTGCGGGACAAAAGCGGACAAGGATGAGACAGGGATGGTCGCTGCCAATCCCCATCGTCATCAGCAGGGATCAGGCCTGCAAAGGGGATTGCTGCAACCGCGCCATAGCTGTGCGCGTCGATTCGAAAGCAAAGCGGGGCAAGGGGATATCGCTGATCTTCAGCCACTGACAGGCGGCCACATCGTCAGCCGGCTGGATGACAGGTTTTTCACTCAGCCTGATGGCGAAAAAGGTGTCACAGGTGTGATAGGTGATGCCATCGTAGGGATAGATATTGGGGAATGAACCGAGATAGCTAAAAGGTTGGGCGCTAACATCGAGCCCCAGCTCCTCCTGCAACTCGCGCACCAGCGCCGCCTCCAGCGACTCGCCGGGATCGACAAATCCTCCCGGCAGATCCAGCAACCCCTTGCCCGGATTGCCCGCGCTCACCGCAACCAGCACCTCATCCTGCCAGCAAAGCGCCACCATTACCGCAGTCGCCACATTCTGGAAAAAATGAAAACCGCAGCCACAACGAAACTCTTTGGGGCTGATGCTCTGCAAGGTTTGAGCACCGCATTTTGGACAAAACATGGGCTATCTCCGACCAGATAAAGCACCATTTTACTCTGCCAAGGCCATTTTTTATGAGTTAAACCGACGGGGAAGACGAGGAATTCAAAGGGAGAGGAATAAAACGGAGCCATTATCAGGCGATTTGCTGATTTTCAGGCAATAAAAAACCCCGCTCGATGAGCGGGGTTTCTTGTATTGGGTGCCTGGCAGTGTCCTACTCTCGCATGGCGAATGCCACACTACCATCGGCGCTACCGCGTTTCACTTCTGAGTTCGGCATGGGATCAGGTGGTTCCACGGCGCTATGGCCGCCAGGCAAATTCTTAATCTAGAAAGCTGACGTAAATAACGACTAGGTCATTATCACTGAATTAGTAGTTCGCTTGGTATTTGCTACAAGCCTTAGAACACTTCTTGGGTGTTGTATGGTTAAGCCTCACGGGTAATTAGTATGGGTTAGCTCAACACGTCACCGCGCTTACACACCCCACCTATCAACGTTGTGGTCTCCAACGGCCCTTTAGGACCCTCAAGGGGTCAGGGATGACTCATCTCAGGGCTCGCTTCCCGCTTAGATGCTTTCAGCGGTTATCGATTCCGA